>CAYVQL010000011.1:0-64994 GCA_964454135.1 uncultured Enterobacterales bacterium
GCGACGGGGCGGACAACGACTGCGACGGCACCACCGACCAGAGCGACGCCAGCGACGCCACCACCTGGTACGCGGACCGCGACAGCGATGGCTACGGCGACGCCAGCACCTCCAGCACCTCCTGCGAGGCCCCCTCCGGCTACGTGGCCGACGCGACGGATTGCGACGACTACAACAACACGGTCTCACCCGCCGGCACCGAGCGATGCAACGGCTACGACGACGACTGCGACGGAGACGTGGACGAAGACGACGCGGACGATGCCAGCACCTGGTACGCCGACGCCGACGCCGACGGCTACGGCGACGGCACCACCAGCGCCGTGGCCTGCGACCAGCCCAGCGGCTACCTGTCCGACTTCACGGACTGCGACGACGGCGACGCCGCGGTCAACCCAGCCGCCGACGAGCTCTGCAACGGCTACGACGACGACTGCGACGGCTACGTGGACGAGGAAGACGCCATCGACGGCAGCACCTGGTACGCCGACGCCGACCTGGACGGCTACGGCGACGCCTCCATCACCACCGAGGCCTGCGACGAGCCCTCGGGCTACACCGACGACAGCACCGACTGCGACGACAACGACGCCGACATCAATCCCGACGCCGGCGAAGACTGCGACGGCATCGACAACGACTGCACCGACCTGGCCGACGACGGCGGCCTCTGTCCCTGCGACGTCGAGTACTACAACGACCTGCCCTATATGTTCTGCACCTCGGCCCTGGCCTGGGCGGATGCCCAGAGCACCTGCTACACCTACGACTACCACCTGCTGACCATCGACGACAGCGGCGAGGACAGCTGGGCCGACTCCACCGCCGACAGCTACTCCACCGACAAGTGGTGGATGGGCTTCAACGACATCGACTCCGAAGGGACCTGGGTCTGGGAGGACGGCAGCGCCGTCAGCTACACCAACTGGTACAGCGGCGAGCCCAACGACTCGGGCGGCGAGGACTGCGGCCAGCTGAACCGCTTCGAGCCCGACCTGGGCTGGAACGACGAACCCTGCAGCTACAGCTTCCGCTACATCTGCGAGGCCTACTGAGGGTCATCCTCACTCAGCCTCTTCCTCCAGCGGCCAGGCCACCCCCAGCACGTTGCCGTCCGGATCGGCGAAGTAGGCCGCCTCGTCGCCCCAGCGTCGCGGCGCCAGCTCCGCCAGCTGTCGGGCGTCCAGATCCTGCAGCCGCCCGATGACCGCCTGCAGATCTTGCCGGTGCAGGTAGAGCTCGGTCCCCGAGATCTCCCCCTCGGAGACCACCATGGGTTCCACCCCGGTATTCTTGGCGAAGCCCGCGCGCTGGTACAGGCCCAAGCTGGCCCCGTCGGGCAGGGCGAGCTCCACGAAGGCGGGGGAATCGAAGCGCACGGGCCACGCAAAGGCCTGCTGGTAGAAGGTCACGGCGCGCGCCAGGTCCGACACCGCCAGGATGGTCAGGATGCGGTCCGCGCCCTGCTGCGTGGGCTCGTCCCGGGTGACGAGCGCTCGCAGCCCGTAGTCCAGGCCGGCGGCAGCCCGCCCCACTCGCACCAGGGCCTCGGTGCCATAGGTGGTCAAGACCTTGGGCGCTGAGAGCAGCTCCCTGGATTGGCGCCCCTTCCTGTCTTGCCTGGTTTGATAGAGCTCGGCCTCCAGCAGGATCCTGGGCTCGGCGCCCTCGTCGACTGGGGGGTAGGAAAGGGCCAGCGCTAGCGCCAGGCCCTGCTCCCCCTGAACCGGCAGCAGCAGGCCGGGCAGCGGGCCCTCCCCAACATCATGGAATTCCACGGACAAGGGCTCCTCCATGTACGAGGTGACTATCGTGACCTGCAGCTGATCGGCCTGGCTGGTGGCAGAGAGCAAGAGCAGCGACAAGGGCGCAAGGAGCATGGCGAACCTCCGGGAGTCCAGCATTCAAGAACACGTGTTTCATAACCCATGTTATGCTACCTGCGCCCGCAGAAAAGGTGAGCCCATGCCCCCCAAGATCACCGTGACGAAGGACCAGGTCCTGGAGGCCACCCTGGCGCTGCTGCGGCGCGAGGGCCTGAACTCCCTCACCGCTCGACGGCTGGCCCAGGAGCTGGGCTGCTCCACCCAGCCGGTCTACCGCGTCTACCGCTCCATGGACGAGCTCAAGCACGATGTGCTGCTGAAGGCGCAGGAGATCGTCGAGGGCTACCTGTCGCCCGCCGACGGCAAGGAGCCCCCCTTCCTGGCCGTGGGCCTGGGCAGCCTGCGCCTGGCCAGAGACGAGCCCCACCTGTACCGGGCGCTGGTCCAGGACGGGCCGGCCCTGAGGGACTTTCGACAGGGCAAGCCGCCGCCGGAGTTCATCCTGGAGCGCATGAGGGCCGAGCCCCTGCTGGCGGGCCTCTCCGACGAGCAGCTCATCCGCATCAACACCCTGATGTGGTTCTTCAGCCAGGGCCTGGCCACGCTCTTCTTCACCGACGGGGACGAAGATCCCATGGCGACTGCCCAGGACTACATGATGAAGGCCGGGCAGGCGGTCATCGCCTTCGAGCTCAACCAGGGACGGAATCCAAAGCCCTGATCGGGCCCGGCCCGTTTTTTTCCGGCCGCTTCATTTTTTTCTTGACGGCGGCGTCGCGGTGAACAACATTAGTTACATAACGTCTGTTATGTAACAGAAGTTATCATCCACGGGCGGCCAGCGCGTCGCGACCACGAAAGGAGCGAGCCATGAACATCATCGTCATCAACGGCAGTCCGAGGGGCCTGAGGGGCACCACCGCCCAGTACATCGAGCACCTGGCGCAGCGGCTCCCCCAGCACCGCTTCCAGGTGGTCGAGGTCGCCCGCGGGATCCGCAGGATCGAGCGGGACGAGGCGCGCTTCGCAGCCATCGTGGCGCAGATCGAGCAGGCCGACGCCCTGATCTGGTGCTGCCCGGTGTACCTGATGCTTGTGCCGGCGCAGCTCAAGCGCTTCATCGAGCTGCTCTTCGAGCGCCTCGGGCCATCCGCCCTGGCCGGCAAGCTAGCCAGCACCATCACCTCCTCGGCCCACTTCTACGACCACACCGCCCACGACTACCTGCGCGACATCAGCGCCGACCTGGGCATGTCCTACGTGCAGGGCTTCTCGGGCGGAATGAACGACCTGCAGGGGGAGCGGGGCCTGTACGACCTGCTCTGCTTCGCCAAGAGCTTCCTGGGCCACGCCTCGGGTCAGCTGCCGGTGGATGCCGCGCCACAGCCCATTCGCTGGTCGCCGCCCGCCTACGCGCCCGAACTGTCGCAAGCGGTCGCCAAGACCGGCGGCAAGCGCGTGGTTGTGATCAGCGACGCGCGCCCCGAAGACCGCAACCTGCGCAACATGATCGAGCAGCTCGAGCGCTCCCTGTCCCACCGCGTGGACCGGCTCGAGCTGCACAGCCTGCGCATGGACGGCGGCTGCCTGGGCTGCATGGGCTGCACCGACAGCGGCGTCTGCGGCTACAAAGACGACTACGCGGCCGCCTACGACGAGCTGGTCAAGCCGGCCGACGTGGTGATCTGGGCCGGCGCGGTTCGCGACCGCTTCTTCTCCGCCCGCATGAAGACCTTCATCGACCGCTACTTCCGCAACGGCCACCGCCCGGCCGGCGGGCGGCAGGCCGTGGGCTACCTGGTCTCGGGGCCCCTGGCCCAGCTGTCCGTGATGAACCAGGTCATGGAGACCACGGTGCAAGTGGCCCAGGGCCAGCGCCTGGGCACGGTCACCGACGAGCACCCTGACCCCGCGGTCACCAGCGCCCGCCTGCAGAGCCTGGCGAAGTCCGTGGACAGCTGGCTCGAGGATCCCTGGTTCCGGCCCGCCAACTTCCTGGGCGTGGGCGGCTTGAAGATCTTCCGCGACCTGGTCTACGAGAACAAGGGCATCCTCTCCGCCGACCATCGCTTCTACCGCGCCCACGGCTTCTACGATTTCCCGCAGTACGACCTCAAGAAGCGGCTTCTGATGACCCTGATCCTGTGGGCCAGGCGGATCCCCTTCGTGGAGAAGCGACTGCGGCGGGCGCTACGCGCGGGCCAACGCGGAAAGACCCAGGCCGCCGTTCCTGCCGCGGCGGGCGAGCCCGAGACGAGCTTGGGTGCGGTCTAGCTCTCGTCGGAATCCAGCCCCTGCGCCAGCTTCAGCACCTGCTCACGGTACATCAAGTTGCCGCGCGCCGAGGCCCAGGGCAGGAAGCGGTCGGCGAAGGACAGGAACCAGGCGTCGATGGTGGGATGGACCACGGCGCGCTTGCCGCGGGAGGCGCGCAGGATGGCGCGGGCCACCTTCTCGGGGGGCGACTGGAAGGTGGAGATCAGGCCGGCGAAGGGCAGCTCGCCGCGGGCCCGCTCGAAGAACTCGGTGCGCGTGGAAGCCGGGCAGACCGCTGTGACCCGCACCCCGCTGCCCCACAGCTCCAGGCGCAAGGACTTGGAGAAACCCACCAGGGCGTGCTTGCTGGCGCAGTAGGACACATTGAAGGGGTGGGCCACCAAGCCACCCACGGAAGCCACGTTGACGATGGAACCCCCGCCCTGCCGGCGCATGGGCTCGATGGCCTGGCGCGCCAGGGCCATAGGGGCCAGCAGGTTGACCGCGAACATGCGGGCCACGTCGGCGGCAGCCATGCGCTCGAAGCGGCACTGCAAGCCGTAGCCGGCGTTGTTGACCAGCACGTCCAGGCGCCCCAGCTCGGCCAGCACCCGGGGCACCAGGGCCTCGACCTGGACCTCGTCGGCCAGATCCGCGGGCAGCACCAGCACCTCGCGGCCCGTGGCCCGCAGCTCCTGCGCCAGCTCCTCGAGCCGTTCCACGCGCCGCGCGGCCAGGGCCAGGCGCGCCCCCTGCGCCGCGAAGAGCCGCGCCGCAGCCACGCCGATGCCGGCCGAAGCACCGGTGATCAGGACGACCTGGTCGGTCTCGCTCGTGGGAGCCATGTTCTCCTCCGCAGGGTGACGGGTTTCTCCGCTGCCGGTGTCATGTAGTATCCGAAGAGACAAGATTCGCCTTGGGAGACCTCTATGCGCGCTCGCCTCGCCTGCCTGCTGATGCTGACCGGATTCGCCTGCTCCTGCTCCTGCAAGGACGACCCCGGTGAATCCGGGACGCAGCCCGAAGACTCGGCCGCACCGGGAGACTCCCAGCAGCCAGGAGACACCCAGGACACCGGCGAACCCTGGGAGTACGTGGACGCCCTGACCTCGGCCACGCCCAACGTCGAAGAGGTCCAGCTCGGCAAGGAGCACTCGGGCTGGGCCGACGCCTATTGCATGGACTGCCACGACACCCTGCACGCCAACGACTTCGGCGACTCGACCTGCGCCGCCTGCCACGGCAGCAACGGCGCCCCGCTGCGCGCCGCGGGCCACGACGACGCCGGCTGCAGCGACTGCCACCAGGACGTGCACACGGATCTGGGCAGCCTGGGCACCGACGACTGCCGCTCCTGCCACGGCTACCAGGAGTCCAAAGACTGCACCTACAGCGAGTCCCACGACGTGATCGTGGTGGGTGGCGGCGGCGGCGGCCTGGCCGCCACGCTCACCCTGGCCCAGGCGGGCCTGGACGTGCTGCTGATCGAGCAGCACTACCAGCTGGGCGGCGCCATGGTGAACTTCCATCGTGGCGACTACCGCTTCGAGGCCTCGCTGCACGCCTATGACGGCTGGGGGCTGCAGTACCTGAGCGCCCTGGAGATCGACGACCAGGTGGAAGCCCTGGCGGGCGAGGTGATGTACAGCCTGGTCTATCCCGACATGACCATCGACGTGCCCGCCGACGCCGACGACTACCTGGCGCTGCTGCAGAAGAACTTCCCGGACGAGGCCGACGCCCTGCAGGATCTCTTCGACGGCTGGCAGTTCATGAACCTGGGCCAGTACACCGACGTCACCCTGGCCGAGGCCGTCGCCAACCACGGCATCCAGGAGGAGCGGCTCTTCGACATCATCACCGTGCTGGTGGGCTTTCTGGCCACCGAGCCGGACGAGATCCCGGCCTACGAGTTCATCGCCATGTGGTGCGCCTACCACCGCATGAGCTACAACTACTTCACAGGGGGATCCCAAGCCATCACCGACGCGCTGGAGGCCTCCCTGCGAGACCATGGGGCCAGCGTCAAGCTGCGCACGCGGGTGGACAGGATCACCGTCAGCAAGGGCCAGGTCACCGGCGTCGAGACCAACGACGGGGGCTGCTACGAGGCGCCCTGGGTCATCTCCAACGCCAGCGCGCCGGTCACTTTCCAGCAGCTGGTGGGCGAGGAACACCTGCCAAAGGACATGCTGGCCGAGCTGAACGCCCGCGCGCCCGCGCCCTCGCTGCTGGCCACGCTCTTCCTGGGCGTGGACCACGACTACAGCGACTACTACGCGGGGGGCTCCCACCAGCTCTGGATCGAGAGCGAGGCCGAGCCAACCTCCTGCGATCCTACGCAGACGGGCATGGCCATCAACAACTACACGGCCATCGATCCCAGCACGGCCCCCGAGGGCAAGAGCGTCATCGCGGTCGCATCCTCTCCCTTCCCCTACGACTGCCAGGACCAGTGGGGCTGGGGCAGCTCCTACGAGGACTACAAGACCTACAAGGACGTGATTGCCCAGGTGCTGCTGCAGCGCGCCGAGGCCTATCTGCCCGGCCTGTCGGACCATGTCGAGGTCATGGAGTTGGCCACGCCCATCACCGTGGAGCAGTACACGCTCAATCCCGGGGGCAGCTGGGCCGGCTGGGAGATCGACTACAGCAGCGACTTCAGCTACACCACCGAGCACGCCACCCCCATCAGGGGCCTCTACCAGACGGGCGCCTGGGTGGTGGGCGCCGGCCAGTCGGTGGTGCTCGCCTCGGGCATGACGGCCGCCAACGAGGTGTTGGGGGAGCTGGAGAAATAGGGTCAGGGGCCGGCTGGCACGGTCTTGGCCGGCGCCGTTCGAGCTGACAGCGTCGGGGACGCCGCAGCTTGACGTCGCCCAAGGGCTCCGAGGGCGGGGGGCAGGCCGCCGCCCTGCCCAGGCGGTCCCGCACGGGGACCGAAGTCGGGGGCCAAGAAGAGGGCGAAAAGAGGCTTAGAACCGCCGACCGAAGTGCGCGCTCAGCAGCAGCAGGCTGGTGCGGCTGGGCAACATGGCGAACATGGCGTCCGCGAACCAGCCCTCCCCAGCCCAGTCCCAGGTGAGGCTGGGTGCGATGGAGACGGTGCCCAGGCGCAGGCCGTGCCGCTCCGTCACCTGCCACGTGATCCCGAGCTCGCCGAAGAGGAGGGACAGCGGGGGCAGGTAGAGATCCGAGCTGCCGCTCCTACTGCCCTGGTCCATGATCCCGACCGGAGAGAGGGCGATGTCGAAGCGGATGCGCTCCCCACCCCCTTCGACGGCCAGCCCGGCCGTAGCCAGCCATATGTTCCGCTCGACCATGGTGAAATCCACATAGGGAGCGAAGCCGATCCCGGCTGGGCGAGCGACGACGTAGCGCATCCCCGCCTGAGCCAGGGGTTCGAGCAGACCTTCGCCATAGCGGATGAAGCCCAGCGCCCCGTCCACGCGCAGGGAATCCGTGATCGCGTAGCCCGCCCGGACCTCGGCGACGGGCATCGGGTCGAGGTCCAGGTCCAAGCGATCGTCGTTGATGGCCCCCAACCTCGGCGTGGCCAAGACGCCCGCGCCAGCACCCACCGCCCCTTCGCCGCGGGGAGTCTCCGCAGCGTCGGGGTGCAGGAAGCCGCTGTGGCAGGGGAGCGCGATTGCCGGAGCGACGAAGAGCAGCGCCAGCGAGAACATGAGCTTCTCTCGTTGGAAGACCCCTAGAGCATACACCTCACTCCGCCAGCAGCTCCTCCACCCACTCCTCCAGCGCCCGGCCGCGCTCAACATCCCCCAACGCCTCGCTGGCGCAGCGGGCCAGCTCGGGCACGGTCTCGGGCGCCAGCTCGTGGGCGCGCCGCAGCACGACCCGCGCCAGGCGCTCGGCCTCGCGCAGCTGCACCGCCTGCGCGGCGTCGGAGCGCTCCACCACGATCAAGCGCACGCTGCCCTTGAGCTTGGGCCGGCCCAGCTTGCCGAAGGTCCAGCCCTGGCCCCGGTCCAGGCCCACCACGCTCGTGTAGCTGGCCTGGAAATCCGTATCGGTCCTTTTGGCGTCGGGCTCGTTCAGCAGGTCCAGGTCGGGCAGGCGCACGCCGGGCAGCCCCCCCGCCTTCTTCGACGGCACCGTGCAGCCCTCCAGCATGTCCACGCAGCGCCAGGGCCCCTGCTCCCAGTGCTCGCCCGGCTGGGTGACCAGGATCACGCGGGTGCCGTGGGGGGCCCGGATCACCATGGAGCTGAACTCCCCCACACGGATGGCACCCTGCAGGCCGCCGCTGGGAAAGATGCGCACAGCCGAGCGCTTGCCCGTCAGGTTGACACCAGAGTAGGCGACGATGTCGCAGCGGGTGAGGGGGGCCACGTCGAAGCGGATGTTCATGGGGGGCTCCGGAGTGGAATTGCTGACCTAGCGCTTCAGAAAAGAGCTTCTATGCCCGCAATCTGGTGGAAATAACCGCTATTCTGCAAACGAGGGGAGACATCACCGGAGCACACCAGGACGCGCTCCACCGTGTAACGGGCTGGAGCGCGTAGCAGCGAGACCTTCTTCCTCACCTCTTCGATCACGGAGGCACCGACGGTGCGAGCCGACAGCTTGCACTCGATGAGCGTCAACACATCACCCGTCCTATGGACGAGGATGTCGATCTGGAATCCTGCACGACTCGCACCGCTGCGGGCGGGCTGCCTGAAGAAGGGCCCGAAACCACGGACCTGGTGAAAGTCGATTCCCAGGTGCTGGAAGAGCCGTGGCAGGTTCTTCATGCACAGCCTCTCGAACGCCAAGCCGAAGTAGCTGTCCAAGCCGCCACCAGCCAATCGACCCAGCAGGCCCGGCTCGGTGTTCATCTCGATGACCTGCAGGTTGGGCTCCATCCAGGTGAAGTAGAAGCGCAGCCACTCGTCCCACAGCACGATGCGCCTTGTCTTTCGCCGCTTCCCAAGGATGGGAACTGGGACGAAGGTCTTGACGAACTCGGCCTGCTCCAGCGTGTTCAAGTACCCCGTCAAACCGCCGCCAGAACGGATCCCGGTTCGGCGAGAGAGGTCTTCCTTCGAGCCGCTCTGCTGGGCCAAGGAACGGACGATCCGCTCGTAGCTCCGGGTGACCTTGAACTGCTCCTTGAAGATGGTGTCGAACTCGTTGAGGAAGAAGCCGTGTTTCTGGAAGCAGAGCCGATCCAGGTTGTCCGCCAGTGACCGAGTGGGGTCGACCTGTTCCAGGTATTTTGGGATGCCGCCGAACACCATCAGGAACCTGGCGACCTCATGGGATGATCTCAAGCCCTTGAAGAACTCCTGCGACTCGAAGGCGACGAGCGGGGGCAGCTTGATCTCAAGGGTCTTTCGATTGTGCAGGGCCCTGGAGTGAACGATGTGCTGCAACATGAAGCTGGCCACGGAGCCGCAGAGAACCAAGGTGAGCCCAGCGTTCTCCTTCCATTGGTTGTCCCAGAAGTACTTCAGCAGTGAGACGAGGTGGGTGCGGCCAGACGCCATCCAGGGAAACTCATCGAAGACCACGTAGTGACGACCCGCGGCGATGTGGAACGTGAGCGCGCGAAAAGCCTCGCGCCAATCGCGGGCCGCGGCGCGGGGTGTGCCTGTCTGTTCGGCGAGTTGCCACAAGAAATGCTCGATCTGCTGCTTCTGACTGACCCCTTGGAGGGCCTCGAAGTGAAGGTCGCCGCGCCCTGACACCAGGCGTGCCAGCAGGGAGCTCTTGCCGACACGTCGACGGCCATAGACGACCACGAGCTCGGCTCGCTCCGAGGCGATGGCGCGTTTGAGCAGGGAAAGCTCGTGCTGTCTTCCTACGAACATGCGACCATGTTAGTTCAGCAAAGACCGGACATCAAGCTTTCTTTGCTGAACTGATGGGATCATACACAGTTCAGCAAAGACCAAATTCGATCAATCTTTGCTGATCTGCTTCCTCTGGTCACCCGGATCAGGCCCCCACCCCCAACACCGCCCCCACCTCCGCCCGCACCTGGCTGCGTCCCTCTCCCAGGGGCTCCACCAGGATGCGCGCCTCGATGGCCTCTTGCAGGCCTGCCACGTGGCTGATGATGCCCACCTGGCGGCCCGAGGCCTGCAGCTGCTGCAGGGCGGCCAGGGCCACCTCCAGGGTCTGGGGATCCAGGGTGCCGAAGCCCTCGTCCAGCATCAAGGTCTCCACGGGCATGGAGCTGGTGCGCAGGTCGGACAAGCCCAGGGCCAGGGCCAGCGAGACCAGGAAGGACTCGCCACCCGACAGGGTCTTCAGCGAGCGGGTGGCGCTCTGCTGCTCGCGGTCCTCCACCATGAAATCCAGGGTGGGCATGCCCGTGTCCGGGTCCTTCTGGTTGCGCAGCCGGTAGCGGTCCCGCAGCCTGGCCAGGTGCTGGTTGGCCTGCGACAGCAGCAGGTCCAGGTTCAGGGCCTGCGCGAAGAGCTGGAAGCGCTGGCCGTGGTTCACGCCTATGAGCTCGTGCAGGCGCATCCACACCTCGGCCTGGGCCCGGGCCTCGACCAGACGCTTCTGAGCGTCGCGGGCCTTCTCGATGCTGCGCTCGGCATCCAGCAGCTGGGCGCTGGCCTCGGTCAGGGCCGAGGCGCACCGCTCGTGCTCCTGCTCGAGGCTGTCGATGCGCTCGGACAGGCTGGCGGGCGAGGCATCCTCGGGCAGCTGCTCGGGGCGCTGCTGACGGTGTTCGGCGATCTGACGCTGGGCGGTCGCGGCGTCCGCGTCGGCCCGGGTGCGGCGCTTGAGCAGGGCTTCGCGTTGAAGCCGCAGGGGCTCGATGCGCTCCGCGGCCATGCGCCGCGCCCCGAGGGCCGCCAGGTCGGCCAGCCCCAGGGCGGCGATGGCGGCCTGCAGCTGCACGCCGAGGGCTTCGTGCTCGCCGCGCAGGATGTCGCCTTGCTGACCCAGCTCTGCCAGGCGCGCCATGGCCTGCCCCAGCTCGGCCGAGAGGCTCTCGCGGCCGGCGCGGGCCTGGTCGGCACGCGCGACCAGGGCGCGCGAGCGCTTCGCCTGGGACGCCAGCAACAGCTTGGGCTCGGCGTCGACCTTGGGGCGGTCGACGGGCTCGGCGCCGTCCGCCGCCAGCGCGGCATCCCAGACCAGCCGCAGCCGATCCCTGGCCGCAGCGGCCCGCTGCTGGGCGACCGCCAGGGCCTGGGCGCGCCCGCCGCGCTCCTGCTTCCTGGTGTCCAGATCCTGCTGGGCGGCGGCCACGGCCTCGACCGCCTGCTTCAGGTCCCTGGACGCGTTCTCGCTGACGGTGCGTGCGCTGCGCTCCCCATCGCGTGCGTCGTCCAAGGCCTGCACGCGCGCGCGGGCCTGCGCGATGCCGGCCTCGGCGGGGGAGGTGCGGATGTCGAAGCCGCCAAGCGTATCGGCCAGCTCGCCGCGACGCGCGCCCAGCTTCGCTTGCCGTTGCTCCTGGTCCTGGGCCTGGGCCAGCTGCAGCTGCTGGGCCTCCTGGATGCCCGTGGCCCGGCTCCGGAGCGCTTGCAGCTCGCCCTGGATGACGCGCTTCTCCCTCTCCAGCTTCTTCTCGGCGGAGCGTCTCTCCTTGCGCGCCTGCTCGATGTCATCGGCTTGGCTGCGCAGGCCGTCGATCTGGCGCGCGGCGACCTTCTGGGCTGACAGCACGCTCTTCTCGCTGGCCGAGGACTTGAGGGCCACCGCCAGCAGCGCATCCCGAGCCTTCGCTTCGGCCCGTGCGAACTCCCTCTTCGCCTTGGAGCCTTCCTTGGCGGCGGCCTCGAGCTGGGCCCTCTGGCTCGCCACCGTCCGGCCCGCCCTCTCCGTGGCCTTCCTGCCGCCCTCCAGCGCCTCTCGTGCGGTCTCCAAGGCCTGGCTGGCCTCCTCGCGCTCCTCCTGGATGGCTTCGGTGCGCTTGCGCTGCGCAGGATCGGAGACGTAGGGGTGCTCCAGGCTGCCGCAGAGCGGGCAGGGCTCGTCCTCGCCCAGGACTTCCCGCTTGCTGCAGAGCTCGGCGATGCGGTCCAGGGGGGCGAGCACGGCCTTTGCCTGCTCCAGCGCCTCGGCCAGCACTTCGTGCTTCTGCTCGCGCCGGGCGAGCTCAGCCTGGGCCTTGCCCAGCCTGCTCTCCGCCTGGGCGAGCTCCTCGGAACGGAGATCGGCCCAGGTGCGTGCCTGGTCGCGCCGCTCCACGCAGAGCTCGGCCCGCTCCAGCCCCTGGGCCCGCTGCTGCGCGGCGTCGCGGCGCTCCTCCAGGTCCTGCAGGAAATCATCGGGATCCGTCGCGTCCCCCACCAGCCCGACCAGGGTCTCGCCGGCGGACTCGAAGCGCTCGCGCAGCGGCAAGAGCCGGCGCTCGCTGTCCGTCTCGAAGTCCTTGCGATCCCTGCTGAGCCGCTTCGCCCGTCGCGCCAGCTTGCCGCGTGCGGCAGCCAGGTTCTCTTGATCGCGCTGCAGGCCCTCGTGGGCCTCGCTGATGGCGGCCGCCTGCTCGATCAGGGCCGGCAAGGCCTCGGCCAGGGGCGCGTCGCCCTGCAGGGCCTGGTGGGCGGCCTCGGCCTTTGCTAGCGCCGCGGCGGACTCGCTGGCCTGGACCTCGAGGAGCCCTCTCCGCTCCCGTTTCTCGACCAGCGAGACCTCGGCGGCGGCCACCTTCCCGGCGGCCCCGTCCAGCTCGGCCTGGCTGTCTTGGACCTCCTTGTCCGCGTCGATGGCTCCCTGCACGGGTTCCCGCAGGGCCTCCAGCGCCACCTGGGCCTCGCTCGAGATCCTCTCCGCCTCTCTCTCGCCCTGCTCGGCCGCTTCCAGCTGCTGCTGCATGGCGGGCAGCTTCTCGGCCAGCTGCCGGTGCGTGCCTTCGATGCTCCGCAGCCGAGCGCCGGCCTCGAGCGTCTTGGCCTCCAGCGCCAGCGCCTCGGCGCAGCGCTCGTGCTCCGCCAGGGCTTCGAGCTCGGCCGCCGCCCTCACCTCGGCCTCGGTGACCGCGGCCTGCTCCGCGAGGGCGGACTTCTGTTCCGCCTGCAGCGTCGCAGCGCGGATCAGCCAGTCGCGCTGGCCCTTCAAGCCGCCCAGGGTGGCGTCCAGCGAGGCCAGGGCCTGCTGGCGCTCCGCCACGGCCTTCTTGGCGGCCGCCAGCTCTGCGGGCGTCACCGGTGAGATGGCCTCGGCCTTGGCCTTCAGCTTGCCGATGCGCCTTCTCCAGGCGCCCCGCACCTCTGCGGCGCGCTCCCCGATCCGCAGGAACATCCCCGTCTCGGTCAACCGCTCCAGGATGGCGGCGCGCTCGTCGGGCTTGGCGTGCAGCATGGCGTCGAAGCGCCCCTGGGCCAGCAGCATGGAGCGCTGGAAGTCCTGGGGGGTGAAGCCCTCCAGCACCTGCTGGAAGGTCTCCTTGGTGTGGCTCTCGCGATGGTCCGACACCAGAATGACGGCCGTGCCGTCGTCTTCGATGCGCTCCATGGAGCGCGCGATGGCCTGCATCTTGCCCTCGGCGCGCTTGTGGGCGCGGCGGGCCGACCAGGTGGCGCGGTAGCGCTCGCGGCGTCCGCTGGCGGCGTCCCGCTTGCTGAACTCCACCTGGGCCTGGGCCACGCCCGTGCCGCGGGACATCACCTGCTCGGCGACGTCCCGGCTGGCCAGGTTCTCGAGACGCGGCGTGCTGCCGAAGAGGGCCAGGGAGACGGCGTCCATCAGGGTAGACTTGCCCGCGCCGGTGGGGCCCTGGATCAGGAACAGGGGGGCGCCGTACAGGTCGCGGTCCAGATCCACGACCTGCTCGCCGTAGAGACTATTGAGGTTGGTGACGATGATGCGGTGCAGCTTCATGCCGTTTCCTCCCGGATCTCGCGGAGCATGGCGTCGAAGTCCTCGGGCGGGATGCGCGCGATGCTGGCGAAGGCGCTGGCCAGGGGCGCGGGTTCGCTGATCCCCTTGGCCTGGCAGAGCTCGGCGAACACCTCCTCAGGGGTGAGCGTGGCCAGCGAGACCGGGTCGGCATCTTCGGCCTGCTCCAGTGGGGTGGCGCGAACCCCGCGCACCTCCACGATAGCGGGGCGCTTGCCCTCGTCGAAACCGCGCAGCGCCTCGTGCAGCCGCTTGGGCAGGAGCGGCTCGTACTGGTCGGACACCACCCGGCAGTAGAGCAGGGGCGGCAAGGGCTCGTCCCACTGCAGCGCGCCCACTCTCTCCACCAGCTGGTCCGGCGGTGCCTGCAGCTCCACCAGCCTGCGGAAGCGAGGCACCTCCACCGGCGAGACGGAGGCCACGCCAGCGGGGTCGCTGTCCAGGTCCACGCAGAGCACGCGGCGACCTGTGGCGGCCTCGGGCAGGCTGAGCGCCACCGGGCTGCCGCTGTACCAGGCCCGCTGGTCGACCACCGGGTAGGGACGGTGGATATGGCCCAGGGCGACGTACTGCAGCCGGGGATCCAGCACCGAGGCGGGCAGCCCGTCGATCTGGCCCACACGGTGGATCTCGTGGGGAAAGTCCTCGCGCTTGGCCGGACCGATGGTCAGGTGGCCGGTGGCCAGCAGGGGCAGGCCGGGCCAGCGCTCCTGCGCGCGGTCCGCCAGGCTGCTGTACAGGGCTCCGAAGCGCTCGGCGAAGGCGGCGCGCACCGCTGCGTGGTCCAGGTCGGTGGTGCGCAGACCCAGCCGGTACTCGTGCACGTAGGGCAGCGCCAGGACCACCGCCGCGGGCTCCTGCGAGCCACGCGCGCGCAGGGGCACCAGGTAGCGATCCAGGGAGCCATCCAGCGCGCCGATGCCCCCCACCACGTGCACATCCAGCGCCGCCAGCACCTCGGCCGGCGCGTCCAGGCGCGAGGCGCTGTCGTGGTTTCCGCCCACCACCACCACCTGCCGCACCCCGGCCGCGCCCGCGCGCGCCAGGAAGCGGTAGTAGCGGGCCAGGGCCTGGGAAGAGGGCTGCATGGAGTCGAAGACGTCGCCGGCGATGATCAGGGCGTCGACCTCCAGCGCCGCCAGCTGTTCGCACAGCCAAGCCAGGAAGAGGTCGTGGTCCGCGCCGCGCGAGGTGGTGCCGCTGCTGATGCCCAGGTGCCAGTCCGAGGTGTGGAGGATGCGCATGGTGGGGAGCTCCTGTGGTGGGGTGGTTTATCCGTCCGCGGGGAATTGGGCGTGTCCTCGCGGCCCACACCGGCGAAAGGGCTCACGGCGGCGAGCTTGACGGCCCCCCGATCCGATGGCTAGGCTGATGGCAGAGAACTACCATGAACACTGCCATCGATTCTGCCGGAAGGCTCGTCATTCCCAAGGCGGTCCGAGACGCCGCCGGGATCACGCCAGGGACACCGCTCGAGGTGCGATTCCGCGATGGGCGCATCGAGATCGAGCCTGCCCCGCTCGTCATCGAGATCTCTCGACAACGCGGAGTGGCGGTTGCCAGGGCGGTGGACCCAGTCCCCGAGCTGAGTGCCGAGACCGTCGCTGCCACTCGCGACCGCCTGGGCGAAGAGCGAGGCTGAGTTGGGGGGACTGGCCCTCGACACAAGCGTCATCGTGCCCGCCTTGCTGAGCTGGCACGAGCACCACCCCGCAGCGCTGCCGGTCGTGCAAGAGGCGCTGGGCGCCGATGAACCGCTCATCCTGCCTCTCCCCGCTCTGGTCGAGGCCTTCGCGGTGATGACGCGCTTGCCGCCACCCTGGCGCCTCCGCGCTGATGATGCCCACCGCCTGCTCAGGGCCAGCTTCCGCGGCCATTGCCGGGTGGTCGGCCTCGACGGCGACGAGGCATGGGCTCTGCTCGAAGGGGCCCTCTCGGCTGGGATCTCCGACGGCGCTGTCTACGATGCCAACATCGCTGCATGCGCACGAAAGGCGGGGGCCGCTCAGCTGGCCAGCTTCAACCGCCGTCACTTCGAGCGCCTGGACCTCGGCGACATGGCGCTGCTCGTACCCTGATTCTGCGCATGGTCCGAAGCGCTCAACAACGCAACAGCAGAGCCTTGAACGTGCCCACCCCGGGCCCGTAGTGCTGATCGTGGTGCAGCGGCTGGAAGGTCAAGCCGCGGACCTGCTCCCAGAAGGAACTGGGAAGCCGCCGCTGAAGGTCCGCCCGCGAGTAGGCCGCCACCTCCAGCTCGACGCCGTGGCGGGCCGCCAGGCGGAGGAGGGCGAAGATGTCGCCGCAGAACATGGGCTCATTGGGATTGAGCTGCACCAGGGTCTGCAGATCCAGCAGCTCGATGCGGGAAAAGGGCAGGTGGCGGGCGGCCTGCAGCATATGGCCCCAGTGGATGGAGTACTCGTCGTGGTCCAGGTGCTCGGTGGGGCCCGGGTAGGACGCCATGTTGCCGAACTCGGTGATCACGGCCAACCCTCCCCGCTTCACCAACGAGGGCAGCCGCTGCAGCATGCGCAGCGCGCCCACGTTGAGGTAGTAGCGCTCAGGGGCGTCGTGCAGGTCGATGCCCAGCTCGTGGGCGATGGCGGGCGGCTCGCCCTCCACCCGCAGGGTGCGCAGGTCGGCGATCATCTCGTTGGCGATCAGCACATCGAAGCGCTGCTGTCCCAGATCCGCCGTCTCGACGTCGTCGTTCAGGAAGGACAGCTGCGAGGCCCAGGGAGCGCAGGCCCTGCGCTGGCCCTCTTGCAGGGCCGGAGAGAGATCCAGGATGGTGTAGCGCAGCTCGGCCGCCTCGGGGCCCAGAGCCTGGTGGGCGCGCTCGAGAAAGGCGCGCGCGAACACGCCCGTGCCGCCGCCCACCTCCAGCACCCGGGCGTCGCCGAAGATGGCGCCCCGGCGGTGCAGGGCGTCGAAGAAGCTGGAGCCGTAGCTGCGACCGTCCAGGGCGCTGGTGGGCAGGCGCATGGCGTGGGAGACGGTGGTCTCCACCAGGTCGAACTGCCGCTGGGGATCCTGGATGCAGTGGCGGTGGTAGTGGTCGTGGTCCGCCAGCGAGCCCTGCGCGCCCTTGAGCCGCAGCGTCTCCGCGGAGTGGCTGAAATCGTCCCAGCTGAGATCCTCCCCGGTCTCGCAGGGGAGCAGGCCCTCCAGCTCTTCGGTGGGATGCCCCGTCAGGCGCAGCAGGCGCTCGGAGCCGGGCTCCGCGGTGGTCTCGGCCAGGCGCAGCTTGACCTGCTCGGGATCCATGCCGAGCCGCTGGGCGGTGAGCTCGATGAGCGCGCCCAGGGTCGTGTTGCCATCACAACAGAGCAAGAGCTGGCCCAGCACGGGATCCAGCGCCAGCTCGGCCCCGCGGGGCGCCTGCCCCGGCGCCAGGGCGGGGCGGGCGAAGACCGCCACCACCGCCCCATCGGGCATGACGTCCAGCAGCAGGCCGCGCTGCAGCTGCGCGAAGTGCTCCAGGAAGAGGTCCGCCTCCTGCTCCACGGCGTCATCCACCAGCAGATGCAGCAGGTGCAGGGCGTGCAGCTCGGGGGTGAACTCCTCGAGCGGGGGCAGGCGCTCGGCAGCCAGCGCGTCCGCCGTGGCCCGCTCCACGCGCAGCCAGCCGCCGCTCAGCGAATGCTGCGCGTAGTACTCGGGACCTGCGGCCTTGTAGGCGCAGCGCGCGATGCGCAGGAAGGCAGAGGCACGCAGGCCAGCAGGGGAACTCTCCAATCCGCACCTCTCGACCAGGGGGGCGCGGGGTAACGACGCGGCGCCGGGGGGGCAATGGCGAGAGGCCCCTGGCGAGTTCTTTCTTCGCTCCAAGACCGGCTTGCGCGGTAGCGCATCCAGGCCATAGGCTCTCTTCGGCCCTCACTTCGGAGTCCCTATGCTGCAGCTCCTCCTCCTGGTTCCCCTGGCCTCATCGGAGATCCCCCAGGACAGCCCCGAGCACGCCAACCACTACAAGTCCGAGCCCGTGAGCTCCGGCGACGTGACCGCCAGCGCCAGCAGCGCCTGGGCGCGGCAGCAGGAGGCCAAGCTCAGAGTGAAGTTCGCCAACGGCAGCGACGACTACCTGCTGATCCGCAAGGACGGCGCACGCATCACCATGGGCTCGGGCGAGCATCAGTCCTCCAATAAGACCGCTTACGAGGTCATCGATCCCGAAGACGACGGCAGCCACACCTACGTCTTCAAAGATGAGAGCGGTCAGCTGCACGAGCAGGCCATGACCGCCCGCCTCGACGGCATCTACCTGGCCCCCACCGACGGCCCGCCTGTGGAGGCCGAGCCCTTCACCCTGCCCCTGAGCGCCAACGAGGTCGAAGCCGGGGGCTTCACCTGTCGTTCCAAGGGCAAGATCAAGCAAGAGACCCAAGAGACCAAGGCCAAGTTCGAGTGCACCTTCGACGGCGAAGATGGCACCGTGGGCCTGGTCGAGAGCCAATCCATCTCCGTGGCCATCCCAGATGGCCAGGCCTTCGCCAACGAGTCGGGCAAAGAGGCCAAGCTGCTGCTGCCGGGCGAGAAGACCAGCTTCGAGGTCAAGACCACGGTCATCAAGCCCAAGCCCCACGGCGTGGACATGCAGTTCACCAAGCTCACCCTGCTCTGGAACGACGCGCTGCGCGCCATCACGGCCGAGCCCGTCGAGCTCGAGGACTGGGCGTTCACCCTGGACGAAGCCCTGACCGCCGAAAAGAACGAATAGCGTCGAAAAAGCCGCTACCGGCTCAACATCCGCGATGTATGATCCGAAAGCGCAGCGAACACGAGGTGCAGCATGACGACCAATATTCCAGGTATCGGCCTTCCTCCCCCTGTCATCGACCAGACGCAGCCCGTCGAGGCGGTCGCTCCGGACAAAGAGCCCGAGCAGGACGATGCGGATCTGCAACAAGACGCCGCAGTGATTCGCACGCTCGCGGCGTCGCCCCCTGTGCTGGCCTATGGCCCTGGCGGCACGACCAACGCCGATGATCAGTACGCGCAACTGCAGCGCCTGGTGTCCGCCAGCTTCATCGAGCAGGGCATGGCCGCCGAGCTGGCCGTCAGCGACGACGAGACCAAGGCCATCGAGGACATCTCCGCCGAGGAAGCGGCCGAGCTGATCTCGGAGGACGGCTACTGGGGCGTGGCGCAGACCTCCGAGCGCATCGTCAACTTCGCCATCGAGATGACGGACGCGGATCCCGAGCGGGTGCAAGAGGTGCGCGACGGCCTGCTCGAGGGCTTCGCGGCGGCCAAGGAGGCCCTGGGGGGCTTTCTGCCCGAGATCTCGGAGCAGACCATCGCCACCGTGCTCGAGCAGTACGATGTCTATGCGGCGGGGTTGTTGGGTTAGTCGCGCTGGCGGCGAGTGCTGCCCCTGTCGAGTCGGCCCCCCGAGCGCAGAGGGCGAGGCCACCGACTCGCGTCCGGGTATGCGGACGGCAGTCGGCGTGGGAGCGCGATCTGGGCGACTCGCGTCCGGGATTGCGGACGGCAGTCGGGTTGTTCGCTTGACCTGGGCGACTCGCGTCCGGGTATGCGGACGGCAGTCGGCGTGGGAGCGCGATCTGGGCGACTCGCGTCCGGGATTGCGGACGCCAGTCGGCGTGGGAGCGCGATCTGGGCGACTCGCGTCCGGGTTCCCGGACGGCAGTCTGAAGAACGAGAGCAACGGCGGCTCAGTGAGGCTTGCGCACAAGGTCTATCCGTTGTGATGGTCGCGCAGGCTGAGCGCGTGGGCGTGAGCAGGTGGGCCCGCTATCACATCCCCCCCAACGGCAGGCCGTGGGCGGACGGGCAAGTCCCTGGCTGGGAGTCCTGGGAGCGCGTCAGCGACTCGCGCCATCTCGGCGTGTTCTTCGGCAGTGAAGCTGTCGCTCTCGATGACGACGGGGATGCGCTCATCGGTCGGTTCGACCAGGCCCCAGCGGTCGCGCTCGGCATCGAGGGGGGTGCCTCGGAGCAGCATCAAGGGCCAGGCTCGGATCGCATCGACGCCACGGACCTGGCACCAGTCCACTGAACGGCGGAAGCTGTCCAGCGTCTGGGTAGGCAGTCCGTAGATCAAGGAGACCTCGAACCTCAGCTCGCGTTCGGTGAGGCGGGCCAACACGGCGGCGATCCGATCCATGTTGTTTGGGCGTCGAATGGCCCTGGCCTCAGACTCGATGGCCGTCTGCAGCCCGAACTCGAGGGCGACATCGAGGTCCGCCGCGGCGTCGAGAAAATCGACGTCGATCAGCTCGAAGCGGCACTGGAGAGATATCTCCGCAGCAAGCCCAATGCGCCGGAACTCGCGGAGCAAGCGTGTCGCTCGGGCAGTATCGGCATGGAAGATGGGATCGAGCACCGAGAGCCGCCGCACTCCTCGCTCAGCGAACAGCCGCGCCTCGGCCAGCACACGATCTTCGGAGAGAACACGGCGGCGAGGGCGGCCGCCGTGCTCGCGATGCTGGCAGAAGCTGCAAGCGAAGGGGCAGCCACGCTGTGTCTCCCAGCGAACAGCGGTTCCTGGGGGCAAGATGCCAGACAGGTGGGGTGATGGCAGCCCGTCGAGCGCGGCATTGGCTCGGAGTCCCAGGTCGCGATTCCCGGACCGATGCACCCCAGAGCGTTCCGCGCTCGCGTCTGTGGCGAGGGCGATCATGGCGTGTTCGCCCTGGCCGCGAACGAAGACATGGGCGTCGGGGTATCGCGCTTCGAGACCGCCCTTTGGCACGTAGGAAATCTGCGGCCCGCCCAAGACGATGGTGGCCGGGGTGCGTTCCGCGGCCTCCCAGACCAGTCGTCGCACCTCTGGCTCGTTCCACACGAAGGCCCCAATCCCGAGGATCGGAGAAGGACCGGCGCGCGCAACTGCCGCCAGCACCCTGCGGATGAAGGCATCGGCCTCGAACCCGGGCCGATTGACCGCGTCGCAGACGATCTCCACCTCGACGCCGGTACTCACGAGCGCAGCGGCTATCGAGGCGGTCCCGAGACCGACTCGAGGATCGTGCGCCCTGCCCCACTCCAGCGACGCCAGCACGACCCGCCGTGGTCTGGACGGCGCAGCTCCGGAAACGCCCCGACATCCCGTCGGGAGGACCCTGGAGCTGCTGCCGGCGAGCCTGCGGACGCGCTCATCCCACCTGCCGATGACGCCCCGGGGGCTGTCAGGTTCTTCCATGATTCACCTCCGTCCACAGCTTCACGTCAGGCGGCCCGCGGGTCAAGCGTTATCCACGGAAGTGCATTCTGTATACACGTGTATAATGCGTCGTGCGTGCATGATGCATGGACCATGCGCGAAGCTGCACAGAGTGATAGGCTGATCGCGGAGGTGCACGATGGGTTGGCTGAAGGAATGGCTGAAAGAGCTCGGTCACAACAGCCCGCGGAGCCTCGCCTACGCAATGCGCGATCGGGAAGAAAGCCCCTGGCCTTCCTCCGACAAGCGCGATGTGGAATCCGTGGCGAACAAGCTTCGCGATCTCGACAAGGGCAGGGACTCGAGCTGGTGGACAGGCAAGGGAAAGCCGTTCCTGCCCGCACTGGCGTACGCGCTCGAGGTCGATCAGGACGAGCTGGTGGAGCGGATCGCCTGCTCCGTGGACCATCCGTCCCACCAGCGTGTGGCCGAATGGACGTTCCGCATGTTTCCGGCGCTGCGGCGGCTCGACCTGAAGACCGAGAACCCATTCCCGGGCATCCCCGCGGAGATCATGCGCAGCGGGGGTCCCAGGTCCGCTCGCACCTGGTGGATCGCGCCCAGGGGAGCGGGAAAGACGCTCGTGGGCCAGTGGCTGGAAGCCCAGCATGGCTGGGTATTCCTGCAGTGCGAAGACTGGGACTCCGCCATGGATGAGCTGCCCCAACGGGGGCGGGTGTACCTCGAAATCGCGGACCCGAGGCAGGTCCGACTGGAAGCTGTCGATGAACTCGACGCGCTTCGGTTGTGCGTCGCCGCGCGAACGGATCCCCGCGGCAAGAAAGCGGAGGAAGCGGGAAGAGGGATAGCGCATCATCTTTTCGATGGCGGCGGACTTGGGGGGCCAGATGGCGCCGGAGGCGACGAGCCCGGGCAGGAGGGCGGCGGCCTCGGGGGGCCAGACGACGCCGGAGACGACGAGCCCGGGCAGGAGGACGGCGGCCTCGGGGGGCCAGACGACGCCGGAGACGACGAGCCCGGGCGGGAGGGTACGCACCCAGACTGGAGGTACGTCCGGACACCGCCAGCAGAAGAGTGGATGAACGAGCTGATCGGATGGGTCGGCGGTCGTGCTCGCGTGGGGGGAGGATTCCACGTGGAGAAAGTCCGCAAGCTCTTCGCCGAGCAAGGTCTGATCGAGGTCTTCGACACCCCGGGTGAAGCTCTCGGCTTCTTCGGCATCATCGACAACGTGGGCCTCGTGGACATGCTCGGAGCGGGAGAGCGCGCCGTGGATCCCATGCGCTGGGTGCGGGTGTGGCTGCGGGCCGCACTGAAGAGGCCGGACAGGAGGCGCCCGCCAGGAGTGGAGCAAGCGCTGCAGCGGGACGGGGCCGGCATTCTCGTCGAGATGATCATGGAGCGACTGCGGCGAGGATGGGAACCCGTCTTGTCCCTGGACCAGTGGTCCGAGCTCGTGCCCCAGGGCGAGGCTCCTGAGCTGGACCGAGACGCCCTGGTGAAGGTCGTCGAGCAGGGAGGAGAGGATGCGCTCGACCGTCTGAGAGCCATGCTCGCTCCGGATGCGAGGTCCCTGGTTCGCGGCCTGGAGGCCGCCGGCGCCTTCGGTCCCTCGCAAGGAAAGCTGTCGGTTCAGCCCACTTGGCTGTCGAACACGGTGACGACAGAAGCTCTCGTGCGCTTGTACACGGGCGGACTGAGAGACCTCGGGGCGCTGTTCCTCTACGAGGAGACTGTGGAGTTCGCTCTCTATCGACTGCTGGAAGACACCCAAGCTGGCCGCTTCGAGTCGGTGGAGCGCTGCATCTCGGTCGAGCCGAGCTCTCCGGAGGCTGCCGCGGCCCTCGATGGCGCAGTGCGCGCGGTGGGCTTCGCCCTCGCCGCGGGCAAGGAGGTGCCGCAGGAGCTGGTGCAGGCCGTCCGGAAGCGGCAGGCAGGGCTCCTCGTCACGCGGTACACGAACTGGCCACCGGTACCGTTGCTCTCGGTGAAAGCGCGGGACAGCCGCCGGGGCGCCACGACGCACGGCGCCTGGTTCTTCGCTGTCTTCGCCATCACCAGGGCGCTGCAGGGAGAAGACACCGAGCTTCCCTCAGGGCTGAACCCATGGACTACGAAAGGTGATCCGGAGGTCGAATTGATCGAGGCTTTGTCAGCAGCGTCCGCGTCGTTTCGAGCCGACAGCGACGAAGGTGGCGACGACTCGATGCGACTTGCCGTGTTCCGAATGGGTGGCGACCTCCTCTGCCATCGAGGCGTTCTGCGCCGACACGATCGCCTGCTTGACATGCAGCTGCCGGACATCGTGGTGACCCTCTCGTCCGGCGAAGATCTCGGGCTGTCCGAAGAGGAGCTGCGACAAGCGCTGCAGCTGGCCTGTGGCGTCGATGCCCTGGCCGATGCTTGCTCGCGGGCCGGATGCCAGCTCGATGAGGTCCTGGCCTGGTGCTGGCGTCACTGGAGCGTCACCACCGGCATCGCCAGCATCCATCTACCTCCGTTTTCCTGGATTCACCGGTCGAGAATCCCGGACAGGCGCCGAGACCTGGGCGCCCTGTGGTCGGCAGCTCCCGCTGACACGCTCCCCGACGAGTTCTACGCGCAGCTTCACCTGTTCGAATCCGTCTGGCCCCACCTCCCCGAGACCGTCTGGGCCCGCTGGCTGCAGAGCTGGTCGCAACGGGAAAGCCGCTGGGCCGATTCCGACGAGGTCTTCACCGCTCTGCCCGTCGGTCTGGCACTCGAAGCCGTGAGGGATGGGAGCGTGAATCCGTGGTGCGGCAAGATCCGCAGGGTGCTCTGGAACCGGCTTCCGGAGGAGCTGCTGGCCCTGGTCGACGAGCTGATCGGCGAGAAGCAACGCAAGCACCCAGGCCTACCGGGCCACGGCGGCCCGGTGGCCGATCTCGTCATGGACGCCCCGGAGGCCCAGATCGAGTCGCTGGTGAACCGCGCGCAGACATGGCTGCAAGACCCGACTCGCTACGCCGGCGTCGGTCCGTGGGTCTTGAGGTGGTTGCTCCGCGTCGTCGAATCACGCGGACCAGGCTGGAGGGCCGCGTTTGAGCTGCTCACCAAGCACCAGGATCTGCGCTCGGGATGAGCGGCGATGGCGCAGCGTCGGTCCGCATCCGGGGACAAACGCCCGTCTCGCGCCGAACACAGCGATGACTCCCCAGGGGAACCGACGGGCGCTCAGCCCTCGGCCTCTCCTGCCAGCGCCCGCAGCAGATACCGCCGCTGCTTGGAATAGTGGTAGCCCACCTGCGCATCGCCGTAGCGGTGCTGACGGCCCACCGGGCAGGCGTCGCGCAGGGCCAGCCAGGGCTCCCAGTGCTTGCGGATGGCCATGGGCGGAGCCTCGGCTCCCTCCACCGGCTGCCCCAGCGCCCGCTCGAGCATGGGCAGGCAGGGGCGCTGCGCGCAGCTGTCACAGGGAAAGGACCCCGTGCGCACAGGGCGCTCGGGGCCTGACAAGGGGAAGACCAGCACCGCCCGCAGCGCGAACCACAGGCCCAGCCTGCGATGGATGGTGAGTCGGCAGGGGGCCATGCCCACCAGACCGGTGGCCACCGCCGCCCGCTGCATGGAGAAGAGGCGGCTGCCCAGGCCGTTGACCCAGTGCAGGGAAGAGGGCTGGGGATCGAGCGGACGCAGGGCTGCCAGCACCTGGCCCTCCACCCAGGCGTCCAGGGGGTGCTCCCCTTCCAGCAGGTCGGGCTGGGCCCGCACGCCCTGCAAAAAGGGCCGCCACATGGCGCGGCTGTTGCCCAGCACGATGGCCAGAGACGCAGGCCCTACGGGCTCGGGCAGGCGGATGCCCGCGGGCTCGCCCCGGTTGTACCAGCCCACCTGCATGGGGGCTGCCAGGTCGATGTGGGAATCCACGAGGCCGCTTGAGAGCCGAGCCAGGTGACGCTGCCAGGGGTGCGGACGCATGGTGACTCCGTACCGGAGGCTCCGCACAGCGGCAAGGCCGCTCGCCACTCACCCCCAGAGCCTGTCCCCAAGCCCGACACGCGCCCCACCGATCTCGAGCGCGTGTCAGAGCGGGGGGCGGGTGTCAGGAACGGGTGTCAGACACCCATTCTCTGGTGGAGAGCGCCGGCAAGAGGCGAACAGCCGCCGATCACTCTTCATCTTCCGGAAGGTCGAACACAGCTCTGCAGTTCGGACACAACCATCGTCCGTCGGTCGTCTCCACGAATCGCAGCCCGGTGTCTTCGACGGGCTGGCCAGGCTCACTCGTTTCGAAATCCTCGCGCCACCGGGTCACGTGTTGGCCGTTGAACAGGACGTCCTCCATCAACCCGCAATCTGAGCACTCCAAGAGGTCACGATCCTCCATGAACAGGCCCAGACGGCGCCCCTCCCGTTTGATCCGCCGCATCTCACGGGCGAGCTTGTTGAGGTGGGCGACAACCTCGTCGAGGGAGCGATTTGAAGCCATGACAACCTGGAGCATATCGGATCGCGGGAGGAATACCGTCTAACCAGGTAGCCGCTGAGCCGAGGCCCAATCGCCGAATTGAGACTTCGGTCGACGGCGATGACGACTGGACAGCCTGTGTCCAGTTGCCACCAAGAGGGGTTCAACTTCCCTCTCCTCCGACGTATTATCCATGCGTCTCGAGGACGCACTCGCCCGACGCAGCAGAGAAAGCCTCTGACTTTCGGAGGCCCAGGATCGTTGTCCCACTCCCCCGTGCCGAGGAGTCCGTCACCATGGCCAAGCCCAACCTCTTCCCCACCGACCTCGACTACCTGCAGCACGAGCACCGCTGGTTCGACGTGCGCGCGCGCCGCCAGGCCACCGAGCGGCGCCTGCGCGAGCGCAAGGAGGGCCAGCGCCACCTGGCGCGCGGCTTCATGGCCCACGAGGACCACGACACGCCGGTCAACGCCCTGCGCAGCCGGCTCACCAAGCTGCGTCGCGAAGAGCGGGCGCTGCGCACGCAGCTCGACGCGCGGCTGGAGCTGCACCTGAGCCAGGAGCGCCCTCTGGCCATCCAGCGCATCTGCGCCCTGTACGGGCTGGACGACTTCGAGCGCAGCGTGCTCTTGCTGGCCAGCGGTCTGGCCCTGGACCGCATCTTCGAGAACATCCTGGAGCGCAGCGACGAGCGCTCCAGCGGCTGCCTGACGGTGGAGACCTGCTTCGTCTTCGGTGAGCTGGACCTGCCCGAGCGCGTGGCTCGCAGGCGCTGCTTCTCGGCCCAGGCGCCCCTGCGGGCCCACGACCTGGTCCAGGTGCAGATCGGCGGGCGCTACAGCTCGCCTGCGGACCTGCTGAACGCCGACATATCCATCACCGGCCAGGCCCTGGACCTGCTGCTGGGCCAGGACGCGCTGGGCGACGAGTTCCTGGAGTTCTCTTCCCTGGAGGATCCCCAGGCCGACCTGCCGCGCGTGGTGCTGCCCGCGCGCGACAAGCAGCGCATCCTGTCAGTGGTGGAGCGCCACGAGCTCTACCTGCAGAAGCGCCGGGACTGGGGCTTCGACGACATGATCCGCTATGGCCGCGGCGCGCTGATGCTCTTCCACGGCCCCCCGGGCACGGGCAAGACCATGACCGCCCACGCCCTGGCGCAGCACATGGGATGCCGCGTGCTCAACGTGGACATCCCCACCTTCATCGACGCCAACGAGTCCCAGCGCTTCCTGCCCGGGCTGTTCCGCGAGGCCCGGCTGCACAACGCCGTGCTTTTCTTCGACGAGTGCGACGCCCTGTTCGAGTCCCGCCGCAGGGGCAACCTGCTGATGACCCTGCTGCTGACCGAGATCGAGCGCTTCGAGGGCGTGGCCGTGCTGGCCACCAATATGCCCGAGGTGCTGGACGAGGCCCTGCACCGCCGCATCCTGGTCAAGGTGCGCTTCGACCGGCCCGACGCCGCGGCGCGCGAGGCCATCTGGCGCAAGCACCTGCCCGCGCAGGCCCCCCTGTCCGACGACGTGGACCTGCGCGACCTGGCCTGGCGCTTCGAGCTCACCGGCGGCGAGATCAAGAACGCCGTGCTGGTGGCGGTGGCCACCGCCGTGCACGGGCTGGGCGGCCAGGGTTCCATCGGCCAGGCCCAGCTGGAGCGCGCCGCCGAGGACCAGCTGCAGCAGCCCGGGCAGGACGAGCCCGGCGGTCCGCTCCTGGAGAGGACCAAGGCCCGCATGAACGACCTGGTGCTTCCCCCGCTGCTGGCCGAGCAGGTGCAAGAGCTGCTGGCCGCCGCCCGCCACGGTCGCACCGTGGTGGAGAGCTGGGGCGTGGGCCGGCACGCGAGCGGCGGCCGCGGCGTGGTGGCGTTGCTGCACGGCCAGCCTGGCACGGGCAAGACCCTCTGCGCCGAGGTGGTGGCCGGCGAGCTCAACCGCCCCCTGCTGCGCTCGGTGGTGCCTGGCCTGCTGTCCAAGTGGGTGGGCGAGACCGAGCGGCGCCTGGCCACCCTCTTCGAGGACGCCCGCAAGCACAACGCGGTGCTCTTGCTGGACGAGGTGGACGCCCTGCTGATGGAGCGCGGCGCGGGCCACGCCTCGCGCCACGACGACGCCCACGTGGCCTGCATGCTCGACCTGCTGGAGCGCCACGACGGAGTAGTGCTGATGGCCACCAACCGCCCGGCCGTGCTCGATCCGGCCCTGGCCCGCCGCGTGGGCTGGCGCCTGGAGCTGCCCTTCCCCGACGAGCAGGCCCGCGCCGCCATCTGGGCCCGCCTGCTGCCCCCCCAGGCCCCCACCGACGGCAGCATCGACCCCACCCGCCTGGCCGCGCGCCACCCCATCAGCGGCGGCCTGATCCGCACGGCCCTGTTCCGCGCCTGCTACCGCGCCGCCTCCACGGACCAGCCCCTGTCCCATCGGCTGCTGGACGAGGCCGCGGCAGAGCAATCGGGGGTGGGGGTCGAGCGGCGGATGATGCCCATGACGGTGGCGGATTGTTGAGGCACACCCCGACAACCAAGAGGACCCACAAATGAGCGACAAACCCGTCCGCGTCTACTACATCGACACCTTCGAAGACCAATCAGGCCCCGGCAGTGACGGTTGGGGCTTGATGGCCAGCTTCGACAGCGAGGCCGAAGCGCTGGCCTTCGCCCGCGAGCAAGCCGCCAAGCCCCAGCCGGGGGCGGGTTGGCTGGCGGATCGCCTCGTGGTGATCTGCCCGAAGCGGGGGGAGATCTTTTCTCGGAAGCGGCCGGGCTAAGCTCCGGCCTCCAGCCCCACCACCCGCCCCCACGGCGCCTCTCCATGCCCCGCAGGCACCAGCCACAGCACCGGAAAGCCCGGTGCCCGCTGCGGGAAGCGGCTGTGCAGATCCGTGATGCCCACAAACACGTCGGGGCGGATCCGGCGCTCGCGCAGGCAAGCGAACACGGGCCGATGGTCCGTGCCGCCGCCGCCCTTCACCCGCCCACGGCGGATGAAGGCCTCCAGCTGCAGGTCGTCAGCCACCTGCTGCACCCGCGCATCGGCCACGATCAGCGTGGTCTCCTGGGCCTGGCGGGCCAGGGCGCGCAGCTCAGCACCGACAGCCCGTAGCAGCGCCGGGGCGATGCTGGCCGAGGTGTCCAGCGCAACCACCAGCCGGCCCAGCCCCTCGGACCAGCGCCCGGGCACCACCAGGTCGTGCTCCACGAAGCGCCGGTCGGGGCGGTGCAGGGCGTAGTCGTCGCGCGCCAGGGCCGTGCCGGCGTAGCGGCGCAGCAGGCGCTGCCAGGGCACCCGGCTGCGCCCCTGCGTGCCCAGCTGTCGCAGCACCTGGCCGGGGATGTCGCCCCGGCACGCGCTGGCCCGGGCCTGGGCCACGGCCGCCGCGATGCGCTCTCGCACCTCCTGCCGCTGCCCAGCGTCGAGCCCGCCAGGCAGGTGCACGTCCAGCCCGCCTCCGTGGTCGGTGATGTTGGGCAGACGCGCCGAACCCGGTTCTGCGCCCAGCTCCACCACCACGCTGGAGGGCGCGGGCAGCGCGCCGTCCTCCAGGTACTCGTAGATGGCCTCGGCGATCATGCCGTCCCAGCGCGGATCCAGCAGGATGCGCACCTCGCCCAGGCCCTCGTAGCAGCCGTCGGGCGAGCGATACAGGGTCCGCCCGGGGCGGGCCGGGTGCTCGATGCCCGCCACGATGCGGTTGATGGCGTAGTCGGTGGCGCAGTTCCAGCGGTGGACCTGGCGCCCGCGGCGGCGCTCCGCGCTGGCCAGCAGGTGGTGGCCCAGCTCGTGGGCCAGCACGAAGCCCAGCTGGGACAGGGACAGCTGCCGGGTCAGAAGGGGATTGAGCCAGATGTGGCGCCAGCAGTCCGTGGCCGCGAAGCTGCACAGGTCCGGCGCCTGCAGGATGCGCAGGTGGGCCAGCAGGTAGCCCCAGAAGGGGTGCAGCTCCAACAGCTGCAGGCGCAGGGCCGAGACGCGACGGGCCTCGGCCCCGCAGATGCGCGCCAGCTCCGGCTCGCTCACGCCCAGGCCTCCATGCGCAGATCCACCACGTTCCCCGCCAGCTCGCGGAAGGCCGGCAGCGCCTGCATGCGACCCAGCAGGCCCGGGGCCTGCCGCAACTGGCGCAGGAAGAGGAAGACGTACTCGGGATCCAGCCCCGGCGAGCGGGCGAAGCGCAGCACGTGGGGCAGCTGCTCGTCGGGGATGGCGGGCTGGCCGCAGAGCCAGCGGGCCACGGCGAAGACCGCCGCGTAGACGAAGCTGGGCTCGGCGTTCTTGCCGCGCCGGAAGTCCATGGCATGGCCCTGGCGCACGATGCGGGCCACGGGCACGCGGGCGAAGATGCGCTCGAAGGCCTGCAGCTGCTCGGCGGCCCGCTCCCCCACGCAGGCGGCCACCAGGCGCCGGGCCTGGGCGGGCGGCGCGGCCTGCAGCAGGGTGCTGGCCATGGCCCAGCTGCGGGGCGAGGGGAAGGCCAGGTCGCCCTCGGCAGCGTAGAGCGCCTCTTCGCGATGACGCGCGATGTAGGCCATGATCGTGGCGTGCACGCCGGCTTGGGCGGCCCAGCGCAGCCAGCTGTCGGCGTCCACGCGCAGCAAGAAATGCGCGAAGCGGTTGGCCAGGGCCGTGGACAGGGGCGTGACGATGGCGTTGTCCTCTTCCAGGTTGCCGGCCGCCATCACGCGGGTGTCCGGGTGGAAGCGGAAGGGGCCCACCCGGCGCTCCAGCACGATCTGGTAGGCGGCCGCCTGGTGCAGGCGCGTCACCGCCGCGTTGATCTCGTCCAGGAACACCAGCGCCGGCGCATCGCAGACCCGTCGCACCCAGTCCGGGGGGAAGAGGCTCAGGACCTGGCGCTGGCGGTCCGGGAAGTAGACCCCGCCCAGATCGGCCGGCTCGCGCTGGGCCAGGCGGATGTCCTCCAGGGGCAGGTCCAGGCCCGCCGCCAGCTGGGCGGCCATGGCGGACTTGCCCACCCCCGGATGCCCGCGCACCAGCACCGAGAGCCCGGCGCGCAGGCTGGTCTCCACCAGGGCGGCCAGCTCGTGGTAGGCGTAGCCCTCGGGGGCCGGGGGCAGGGCGGCTCGCTTGCTGGGCGACACGGTGGCCTCCTACAGGATGGCGTCCAGGAGCTGGCAGCGCAGGTCGGGCCAGCGCAACAGCACCGCCAGGGCGTGCTTGCAGAAGCCGCCGTGCAGCGGGCGACGATGCAGGGCGTCGGGGCAGGAGCACTGCGGCGGCTCGGACCAGGCGGCCGGCGCGCGCACCTCGTAGGGCTGCGCCCCGCCGCTGACCTCGACCACCACCAGGCCGTCCGCCCTATCGCTGCGCACCAGCTGGTAGCGGGGAAGCACCTGGCGCAAGGCGCGCTGCATGCGCTGATCGATCTCGAACTGATCCAAACCGCCGCTTACGCCGGCCATGGCACCCGCCTGGTCCATTGGATCGGGCTGCAGCGCGCGCAGCTGCTGCCAGCCAGCGGGGTCACGCTCGCTGCGCAGCAGCCAGAGCCGGGCGCCGCGCTGCAACCGAGCCAGCCACTGCCGCCACTCCACCCGCAGCCTGCGCTGCCTGCGCCCCTTGGCGTAGGCGTAGAAGCTGCGGCCGTTGACCTGGGTGATGCTGTGGCAGGTGCCCAGGCACCAGAGGCGCAGGGGATGGTCGTCGCACTGGTACTCGGACCTGTCCAGGGCGAACACGCGCATGCCCCGCAGGGGCGCGGAAGGCGGATCCGTGGTGGGGGGCGCTGCCATGCCCCTGAGCTATGCCCGCGACGAGACAGCCCTTGTCCGGTGTAGGATGGATGCTTGCGAGGTGAGCATGACGACCGCCACTCCCAGCTACCGCGACGGCCTGGCCATGGTTCGCATCATCCAGCTGCTGGAGCGCTCTCGGCGCCGCTCCATCCTGCTTGACGAGCTGGCCGCCCTGCTCGAGGTCCACCGCCGCACGGCTCGCCGCTACGTGCAGGCCCTGCAGCAATCGAGCACCACCGCCGACGGCGAGCCCCTGGTGCGCCTGCAGGGCCGCGGCGTTCGCGCCGCCGCAGTGCTGGCCGAGCAGCGCGAGCCCACCTCGGCCCGGCTCTACCAGTACGCCGCCGTCTTCGCCGCCACGCGCAGCCTGGCCGCGGGCCAGGGATCCGTGCTGGCCGACAGCGCCGAGCAGCTGGTGGGCAACCTGGAGAAAGGCTTCGAGCCCCGCCTGCTGCCCCTGGTGCGGCGCGTGCAGGAGAGCTTCGTCTACGTGCCCTTCGGCCCCAAAGACTACCGCGCCAACGAAGAGGTGCTCGACACCCTGATCCAGGCCAGCCTCTACCGCCGGCCCCTGCTGCTGCGCTACCGCACGCGCACCGGCTGGACCTACCGCTGCCGCTTCGAGCCCTGGACCGTGGTGCTCTACCGCGACGCGCTCTTCGTGCACGGCCGGCAGCGGGGCGTGGGGCCGGGGGGCGGCGTGCGCCTGCTGGCGGCGGACCGCGTGCAAGAGGCCGAGCTGCAGCGCGGCGAGCGCTTCGAGGTGCCCGAGGACTACGAACCCGAGGCCTGGTTCGAAGGCCAGCTGGGCCTGTGGCACGAGGGGGGCGAGCCGGAGCGGGTGAGGATCGCCTTTTCGGAGCGCGCCGCGCTGACGGCGCGCGAGCGGCAGTGGCCCGGGCAGGCGGGCTGGAGCGAGGACGGGGATGGGCGCAGCGTGCTGGAGCTCCGGATCCCGGTGACGCCCGAGGTGCTGACCTGGGTGCTGACCTGGGGGGCGGAGGCGGAGGTGCTGGGGCCGGAGGGGCTGCGGGAGCGGGTGCGGGGGGTGTTGGAGGGGGCGTTGGGGTTGTATGGGGGGTCCGAGTCGGGCTGATGATGCGCTGGTCCGGGCTGCCGGTGGCCTTGAAGGATCTGGACACGCTCGTGGCGGAGCTCGAAGTGCTGATGGCCGCGGGCTTCGCGCTCGAGCTCCGGGATGGGGCGTGGACGTGTGCACCGCCGTACACGTGCCGGACCCGCAGCCCGACGGCAACTGGCGCGCCGTGCACGCCTGGCCGGGCATGCTCCGCCCGAACTGACCCGCGAGGCCAGGATCAACGCCAAGGATTCGTTCAAAGACCCTATTGAAGGCGGCGCAACAACCGAGCCTGGGGGGCGAACATCCGCCCCCCCGGTCTCGGTTTCCTATGCAAACCGAGTGGCCGGGGGCACTGGACTGCCCCCCCGGTCTCGGTTTCCTATGCAAACCGATCGGCACGGGCGATCAACCGCCCCCCCAGGATCGGTTTCTCTTGGGGAGCGCTGACGACGAGCGGGGGAGTCGAACCCTCTCCAGTTCACTCCCAGAGCCTGCCTCCCAAGCCCGACACCCGCCCCACCGGTCTCTGCAAGGCTTCACGCAGTTCCTCGTCGCCGCCAACCCAGCTCAGCCGCTCTTTGGCCCGGGTCACCGCCGTGTACACCAGTTCTCTGGTCTGGATCGGAGATCGCCGCCCCGCCAGCACCAGGGCCACATGGTCGAACTGCGAGCCCTGGCTCTTGTGCACCGTCATGGCAAGGGCGCCCATATGGGCTGGCAGGCGAGGGATGGGCACCGCCCGTACCGCGCGGCTTCCCGCGCGGCTGACGGGAAACACCACGGCCAGGTCCCGCCCCCCGACGGGCAGGACCAGACCGATGTCGCCGTTGCGCAGATCCACATCGTAGGCGTTGCGCGTCACGAGCACGGGCTGGCCCAGCCACAGGCCGCCGCGGCTGGGGAGCGCCTCCCTGGCGCGCTTGGCCGGATCATGCGCCTGCCCCTGGCGGCCGGGCCGCGCGCGCCAGGCTGCGACGAGGTGAGCCTTGACGCGCTCGCCGATGCTGCGCAGCAGGCCCGAGACGCCCAGCGGACCGCGCCGGTGCACCGCCAGGATGCGGTAGCCCTCCAGTGCATCGAGCAGGGCGCGCTGGTCCTCGCGCAGCGCGCCGAGGCCGCCCTGGCGCAGGCGCTGGGCCAACACCTCGGCGTAGCCCTCGCCCTGCTCGAGATAGGGCGCGGCCAGCTGATCCAGCAAGCTCGGCGCAGGCCGGCCGCCATCGGGCAGGGGTTCGAGCCAGCGCACGCGCTGCGGTAGATTCTCCTCGACGAGCCGCTCCTTGCCCGTCATCAGGGCCACCGCCCGCTCCAGCTGGCTGTCTTTCTTGGACTGGATGGCCCTGCCGATGGCCGCCACCGTGGGCGCATCCTTGGAGCGGTAGTTCACGGTGAAGGGCACCACCCTGCCCTGCAGCGCGCCGGGACGACCACCGAAGTGCCCCCCCACGATGTCGGCCAGCACGGTGCCGGCCTCGACGCTTGCGAGCTGATCCCGGTCGCCCAGCAGCACCAGACGCGCCCCGGGCGCCACGGCGTCCGCCAGCTTGCGCATCAGCGACAGGTCCAGCATGGAGGCCTCGTCCACCACCACCGCATCCGCGGGAAGCGGCTGGTCCGCATCGAAGCGGGTGACGCCACTGTCGGGTCGGATGCGCAGGAGCTTGTGGACGGTCTGGGCGGGGAGCTCGCTCAGGCGCTCCTCAACGGCATCGTCCACGCCCAGGCTGTCCAGATCCTCGCCCATGGCCTCGGTCATGCGCACCGCGGCCTTGCCGGTGGGCGCCGCCAGCACGATGCGAAGGCTGCGGTCCGGCGACTCCTGCTGAAGCAGCACCGCCAACAGGCGCTTGATGCTCCAGGTCTTGCCCGTGCCCGGACCGCCCGTGATGACGGTCAGGCAGCGCTCGCTGGCGGCGCGCAGGGCCAGGGCCCCCTGGCTGTCGGGATCCTCGGGGAAGAGCGCCGCGATGGAGGCATCGAGGTCATCGGGAGGGACGATCAGCTGGGGCCTGGCTTTCGCCAGGCGCAGCAGCGCCTGGGCAAGGCGCTCCTGCTCCCAGGCCATGCGTTGGGAGAGCACGAGCGTGCCTCCCCCCGGGCGCTCCAGCGCCACGAAGGGCTTGGCCCGCGCAGCCACCATGGACGAGCCCAGGATCCGCTGTTCCCAGGCCGCCAGATCGGCGGGCCAGTCAGGTGCCGCGACCTGGCCGTCATCCTCATCGCCCTGAAAGTCGCGCAACAGCTCGGGCATGGGCAGCGCCTGGGGGGCCCTGCGCAGATCCAGGCCCACGTGGCCGCGCTCCTGGGCCTGCAGCACCAGCGCCAGCCCCAGCAGCACCTGCGGTTCGCGCTCGCCGAAGCGGCCCGCGGCGGTGTCCACGATCCACAGCGGACCTGGCTCCAGGACGCCGGCGTCGAGGAAAGAACGGGCGGCCTCCAACAGGCCGCCGGTACGCAGGTACAGCCGCTGCTGCGCGCTCATCGTCCACCTCCGGTTTCCCGATCCATGGCAGCGGCGACAGCTCGCTCGTCCCCGCCATCCAGGGCCGCGTCGAGCCCGACGACGGTGCGCGCGGGCCAACGATCGGCCCACACACCCAGGGGCGCCCCGTCGAAGCGCGGCGTCTGGGGGCCCTCCATGCCTCGCAGGAAGAGGTAGAGGTGGCCCCCGATGTGCCTGTCGTAGCTGTAGTCCGAGCCGAGACGCAGCTTGAGCAGGCGATGCAGCGCCACGGTGTAGACCAGGGCCTGCAGGTGGTAGGCCGCGTGGCTCATGCCCCAGGCCATCATGGGCCGGGTGTAGTGCGCCCGTCGTACGCGGGGCCGCTTCCCCGTCTCCGCGAGGGGCTGCTCCAGGTGCCAGGCGCGCACGGTCTCGGGGCCCTGCAGGACGTTGGACTTGTAGTCGCAGATGAAGTACCGCCCGTTCGCGCCTCCCACCCGGAAGCAGAGGTCCACGAAGCCCATAAGCAGGCCCGCGATGGCAGGTAGGACGCGTTTTTCGCCAGCAGGCGTGCGCTGCAGCAGGTCGGCCAGCCAGACCCGCCCGCCGAAGCCGGGATCGCGCAAAGCGTCATCCAGCGCTCGCCGCACGCCGGCGGGATGGATGCGGCCGAAGAACCCGCCTGGCTGGGCACGCATATGCGGCTGCCACTTCACGCCCTGGCCCAGGCGCAGGTCGAAGCGCAGCTCATCGAGGCGGTCCTCTCGCGCCAGGGCGCTGAGCGTGTAGCCGGCGGGCAGGCCAGGGCCAGAGGGGAAGGGCGCGTCCAGCGGCGTGGACAGCCAGGCGGGGAGCAGCTCCAGGGCTCGGCCGTGCCAGCGGTCAGCGCGAACGCCGTTGCGCAGGCCGAGCTGGGCGACCAGCTCGGCCGCGGGCCGGCCGTCCTTGGCCGCCGCACCGCCGTGCGCGAAGTCCAGGTGCTCGAGGACGCCGTGCAGCCAGTCCCCGGTGGACGTGCCGCCTGGGAGGTCGTGGGCCGCGGCGAGCTCGAGCAGCTCCGCATCGAGCGCGGCCAGGTCGAGAGCTGCGGCCGGAGCGAAGCGGGGATCGGCCTGCAGGTCGGGGCCAACGGAGCTGCCTGCGGGCTGGTCAGCGCTGCGTTGGGTGGGCTCGTCCGCGTCGCTGGCCTTGCCCGCCGAGAGGGAGGTGTAGCTGGCGATGAGCCAGCAGGCGCCGAGGGGTCGCTCGGGATCCCAGGGCGTGACCGCCGCAGGCAGGGGCGAAGCCGCATCCCCGAGCTGCTGGTCCCGGGGTTGCCAGCGCTGGGCCGGGCCGCTCTCCGGGGCCGCACAGGTCGACCAGCCTACGGTCCCGCCGGAGGCGTCGCAGAGGGCCTGCAAGGCCTCCGTGCCAGCTGCCAGCTGCCCCTGCGCCTTCTTCTTGGAGTGCTTCTTGGTGACCTTCTTGAACTGCGGGCCGCTTCCGCCTGCCTGGCGCTTGAAGAGCAGCCGTCCGATGGCCGAATTCTGGGATCCGTCACGCGCCCCAGCCCATAGTACGAGGTGGTGCCGTGCGCGGGTCATAGCGACGTAGAGCAGGCGCATGCTCTCCTGCTCATCCTCGGCCTTGGCCAGGTCGTTCGCCTTCTTGCGCGCATCCGAGCCCAAGGGGTTCAGATCCAGCACCAGCTCGACCTCCGTGCCCTTCCTGCGCGAATAGCGAATCGGCTTCCCACCGTCCCGGCCACCAAAGGTGGTCCAAGCGAAGGGGGCCAGCACCACGGGGTACTGCAGGCCCTTGCTGCCGTGGATGGTCTCGATCTTCACCGCCGAGGCATCGCTCTCCAGGCGCTGCGCCAAGTCGCTGTCCTCGTCCGTCTTCTCCACCTGCTGGGCGCGCAGCCACTGGGCCAGCACACGGGGTCCGGCGTGGGAGCGACGTTCTTCCAGGTGCAGCAGCTCGCAGACATGCCTGATGTCGGTGGCCGCTCGCTCGCCGTGCGGGCCCTGCAGAATGCGTGGCAGGGTCCCGTACTGGTCGAGCGCCGCGTCGAAGGCCCGGGCGAAGCCATGCCGGGTCCAGTTGTGAGCCCAGGTGCCGATATCTGACAAGAGCAGGGCCCAGTCCTGGCGGTCCGCCTCGCCCGCGTCGTCTTCGGCGCCTTCCTTCGGCAGGTCGGACAAGGCACGGGCCAGCTTGGCCGGCGTCCAACCGCACAGGGGAGTCAGGGCCAGGGCGCGGGCCGCGCCCTCTACGCCCGGTGCGGCCACGGCGTCGAGCCAGCTCAGCACCCAGGGAACGACTTCGCTGCCCGTGACGCCCTGCTGGGAGGTCTTGATGGCGGGGATACCGTGGCTGGCCAGGGCCGCCCGGACGGCCTCGCCCTCCTTGTGCATGCGCGTGAGCACCGCCAGGTCTCCAGGGCGCAGCGGGCGCCAGCGGGTCTGATCGCCATCTTCGTCCTGCAGCTCGGCGCCCGACTCGAGCAAGGCTCGGCACTCCGTCGCACAGAGCTTGGCGATGGCGGCCGTGGCGTCTTCCTTGTTGGCCAGGTCCGTCGACTCTCCCTGGGTCATCTCGCCGTCGAACCAGCGCAGCTCCACGGGGCGGCGGGCGCGCTCCACGGGCTTGCCTCCGGCGGCCAGCGCGGGCAGCCCGCGAATGCGCGCCCGCTTATGAGCTGCTGCAACCGACTCGAAGTGGATGCCTTCGTGCTCGAAGGGCTCGCTGGCGCCAGACCAGATCTGCTCGATGGCCTTCACGAAGGGGCCATCCGAACGCCAGTTGATGGCCAGGCTGTGGGCGTCCATCTCCGCCGCGGCGCAGTCGTAGACCGCCAGGTTGGCGTTGCGGAAGCGGTAGATGGCCTGCTTGGGATCGCCCACCACGTACAGGCGCTTGTCCTTTGCCAGGAAGACCCGCTCCAGGATGCCCCACTGGGCGCCGTCCGTGTCCTGGAACTCGTCGACGATGGCCGCGTCGTACTGCTCGTGCATGGCCTTGGCAAGAGGGCCGTCATGCTCCAGGCGCTCGGCGAGCAAGGAGAGGATGGTGTCGTAGCTCAGCAGGCCCCGGCGCTCGAGCAGGGCGTGGAAACGGGCGCGGACGGTGGTGGCGAAGGGCGTCAGCGCGCCGCACCACAGCTTGTCCTGGAGCTCGGCCAGGGCGGTGAAGCGCTCGGCGAGGGGGTAGCCGCCAAAATCGGCGGCAGGGGAGCCGGTGGCCGCTCGCCAGCCCTGGTCGAGCATGGCCGTTGTCGCCCAACGCAGGGACTTTCTCCCGACCCGTCCCTTGTACGGGGCTCCCTTGTCGAGCCAGGCACGCAGATCTCTCACCACGATCTTGCTGAATCGCAAGAAGCGGCACTTCTTCCCCCAGGGCTCGCTCTGGTAGGCCGAGCAGGCGGCCTGTCCCTCGGGGTCCGCGAGCCAGTCCCGGAATCCGTTCAGCTCTCTGACCCATCGGCTTGCACGGCCAACCACCCAGCCGACAGGATCGTCCATGTCCGCCACGCCCGGCTCCACTACCGGTTCCTCGGCCCCGGTCATGCTCTTGGCGATGGCCGCGAGGATCTCTCTCCTCCAACCCAGATCCGCGAGCACAGCCACCTGCTCGGTGCTGGCCTGGGTGAAGAGCTGCGCCAGGGTGTCCGCCACGATCTGCTCGCGCAGCTCCCCAGCCTCGCCCAGCACAGCCAACGCGGGCTCCACACCCGCCGAAAAACCCAGCTGCTCCAGTGTCCGCTGGCAGAAGCCGTGGATGGTGGAGATGGGGGCCTGATCGAAGTCGCGCAGGGCCTGCTTCAGGTTCTCGGCGGCCTGCGCTCGCTCGACGGACCGCAGTGCGAGCAGATGCTGCGCGATGACATCGCCGCCGGGCTCGCCGCAGCGCAACGCCTCGCCGGCTGCCACCAGCCGGCCGCGTACGCGGCTGCGCAGCTCGGCCGTGGCCGCCCGCGTGAAGGTGATCACCAGGATGCGGCCGATGGGCACGCCCTGCTCCGCCACCAGGCGCACCACCAGCCCCTCGGTCTGGTAGGTCTTGCCCGTGCCCGCGCTGGCCTGGATGAGCACGTGCTCGCCCGCGACCAGCTGGCGCGTGGGGTCCCATTGCGGTGCGCTCTCGACGGTCATTTCCCACCTCCCTGGGGCATCCATTCCTCGGCCAGACCTTTTTTCTCCGCCTCCAGGGCGGGCTCCCAGACCCGGCGCGCCAGGTCCATGAAGCCCAGCGCAGCATCATCCCGCACCTCGTTCGCCGGGTCACGGCCGGCGAAGAGAGCCGCCACCCAGCGGTCCTCCAGGTCACCACGCGAGAAATCACTGCCGAACCAGGCGCTGCGGACCTTGCTGGCCACCCTCGCCAGCAGCTTTTCATCGCGGCGTTCCTCCCCGGTCTTCCCCACCAACACATCGGCCGCTGCCAGCGAGGACTTGGGGAAGAGCGGCAGCGGTCGCCTGCGACCCTCCTTCCACAGGGTGACGAGGTCGTCCAGCTCGCCCTTTGCCCCCGCGGACGGCGCCTCCAGCCAGAGCTGAGAGGCCTTTCCATACTTTGGACTGCCCACCACCCTCGCGCCCACGACCCGATCGTCGCAGGCCTTGGCCGCCAGCAGGTGCACCCAGGCCTTCATGCGATTCTTCGCGCCATCGGCCGCGCTCGGCTCCAGCCACTCCAGCAGGAGCTTACCCTCGTCTTCCCGAACGCGCAGTGCCGAACCGGACACCGTGACGCCGCAGTCCAGCGCCACCGTCCAGGGGCCAGCCTCGGTCTCTTCACCGGCCACGGCCTCGAAGCCGGCCCGCATCGTGTTGACCGACTCCATGGCAGCGGCAGCCACGAGCTCGCCGCCAGCCTGCAGGGGCAGCTCTCCGCGACCGGCGAGCCGGCTCACCAGGGCCTGGGTCTGCTCATGGACGTCGCCAGGCTCTTCGAAGCGCAGCGCCTCGTGGCGCAGCTTCCACTGGTCCAGGGCGTCGAGCTCGATGGGCTCGCGCTCGGGAATAGCTTCCTGCCCTTCGTCGAGGTAGACCGCCAGGCGGCCGTACAGGTAGAGCTTGGACGGGTTGACCAGGTCGCGGGCCAGGGTTTGCAGGGGCAGGTCCGTGACGGGATGATCCTCGTCGGGCAGCTCCCTGCCCTCGTCCGTCCTCCCGTCCTGCAAGCTGGACGCCCCTTTTCCCCGGTCCACCGCCCTGGCCGCCTCCAGCAGGCCGCGATCGAAGATCCCTGCGGACAGGGCCGCGCGGCCCCAGGGGTGCCGGGCGTGGCGCAGGACGATGTCTTGCCGCTTCTTGCCCGTGGCGTCGGCCACGATGCGGATCAGCTCGTCCGCCGGGACGCAGGGGGGCAGGGCCCGCCCCCGCTTGAGCTCGAAGCCACGCCAGCTGATGAACACCCGATCCCTGGCTGCCATCAGGGCTTGCAGCATGGCCAGGCGATCGAGGGCGCGCGGATCGTGCTCTCCTTCCTGGCGCACGGCAAAGGGATCCCACTCCCGCGGCCGGTAGGCGCGGGGGAAGCTGGCGTCGTCCATGCCTAGGAAGCAGACGATCTTGGCGGGAGTGACGGCATCCAGCGCCAACTGGCGCACGCTGACCGCTCCGGAGACGACGCGGTCGCCGCGGGTGGGCAGATCGAAGCGATCCGCGACGAGCTTGCGCAGGGCGCGCAGCCCCAAGAGCGGCCCTTCCTCGCCGTCGGTCGGGGGGAGCACCTCGTCCAACACCTCGCTGACCTGCACCCGCAGCCAGGTGGCGGCGTCGCTGGTCTCGGCCAGGTCATCCATCAGCCGCAGGAGCGCGCCGTGCCATCCCCGCAGGCTGCGCAGCTCCTGATCGCGGAAGCGAGCGCGCGCTGCGGTCAGCGCGCGGATGATGCCCGCCAGGCGAGCCACCCGGGCCATGCGGGCGCGCCCATCCACAGCCAGGGGGACCAGCGGGCCCAGGGCCCCGCCGTCCAGGCCCTGGGGGAGGTCCTCGTCCGCCATCAGGCTGCCAAGCGCCAGGCGCTCCAGGCCGAACTCCACCGTGTTCTGGTGCTGGTTCGGCTGGTCGTCCAGGGCCCGATCCGCGCCGTCCAGGCCCCAGCGCATGCCCGACTCCACCAGCAGAGCGCGCAGATCGGCCACATCGTCGTAGGACAGCCCGAAGCGTTGGCGAACGGGATCCAGCGACAGCAGGGCCATCAGGCGGGGGGCGGTGACGCGCTCCTCGCAGAGCTCCAGGGCGCCCAGCAGAGCCTCGGCCACGGGGTTGGTCTGTGCCAGCCCCAGATCGGCGATGGCCACGGGGAGGGCCGGAGGACGCAGGGCCGCCTTGGGAGCCCGCTCCTCCCCGTCCTCGAGCGGCGTCTCCCCCTGCGCCGGCGTGGGGATGCCGGCCTCGACGAGCCGCAGGCGGTTGGCCGCGGCTCCGCGCCGGGCGAAGACGCTCTGGATCATGGGCGCATAGGTGGCCAGATCGGGTGTCAGCACCAACACGTCACGCGGCTCGAGATCGCGATCATTGGCGAACCAATGCAGCAGCTTGTGGCGCAGCAGCTCGACCTGGCGCAGCGGGCTGTAGCAGCTGTGGAAGCCCAGGGATTCGGTGTTGTCGACCTCGGTCCAGGCCCCGGGGGCGATGGCCCGGTCCAGCAGCGCGCTGGTCTGCAGGCCCAGCAGCCAGCCCCAGCTCTCCGAAGGAGCGGGGGCTCCCACGCTCAAGGCGGACCGGCGCTGTCGCTCCACGCTTTCTGCCTGCCCCAGGGCGTGCAGCAGGGGACTCTGCGCTTCCGCGGGCAGCGCCGCGCCCCACCATGCGGGGCAGCAGCTGACCCGGAACCAGTGGATCTCCATCCCCTTGGCCAGCTCCTCGATCAGCTGCTGCTCAGCCAGGGGCAGGGCCGACAAGCCGAAGAGGATCAGGGAGGATCCTCGGAGCTCGACCCCCTCGCCCGAGAGCAAGCGTCGCCGCTGCGCGGGAGGCGCATCGCCGTCGTCGAGCCGCAGCTGCTGGCACAGGCGTCTCAACCAGACAGGAGGCTGGTCCGTTCCAGGTTCGTCGGGCTGCCCGGCCCAGCGCAGGGCGGCGTCGGGTCGCTCGCGCATCAGTCGCGTCAGCACCTCGGCCACTTCGCCCGCCAAGGCCAGCTCGCGCCAGGCCGCGCCTTCCGGCGGCGCGTCTTGACCGTAGAGATAGCCCTGTAGGTCCTGGCACTGCGGTTCGCCAGCCAGCGCGCGGAAAGCCTGGATCACGCGCCCGCGCAGCCGATCGGCCTGCCAGGGATCGGCTTCGTGCCACGGCGCGATCCACCAGCGCGCCGGTTCTACGCTGTCCGCCGCGAGACGGGCCCGCAGGGCGCCGTCCAGGGCCGCGCGCCATGGGAGCACCTGCCAGACCGCGGCGATGCCCAGCCGGGTCGCCAACTCGTGGCGCAGCCAGCTCTCCTGGGCGCGGTCGCCCAGCGCGATGACCACCGGGGCGAAGGGATCGCCTTTTCGCCCCAGGTGCTCGGCCAGATCGGCCGCTGCCCGGTCCAGGGACTGGGAGAGGTGGAGCTCGAGGGGCATACGTCCTCCGGCGTCATCGGCTTGGGGGAAGCGGTCATCATAGCGGGATCGGGGCGGGTGTTGGGCGTCCTGAAATTTCCCAGCGCCCAAGCCGCCCAGGATCTGCAAGGTGGCCAACTCCCCCCATCCGCACCATACTCCCCCCACCGCCCAGCTCTGGAGCCCCACGTGTCCCCCCGCGCCCCCCTCTGCGCAGCCCTGCTCCCCATCCTGCTGATCCCGGCCTGCTCCCGCTGCAACGCGGATCCTGCCGACAGCGACCCGCCCTCCGACAGCGCTCCCCCCGAAGACAGCGCCCCCACCGACAGCGATCCCGCACCCGACAGCGACACCGCGGACAGCGCCGACTCCGCCCCCCCCTGCGACTGGGGCCAGGCCGAGCCCGGCCAGCTGGTGTCCATGGCCTTGGAACACGACGGCGTAGAGCGCAGCTTCGGGCTGCACCTGCCCAGCGACTACGACTGCACGCCGCGGCCCGTCATCGTGGGGCTGCACGGCTACTACGGCTCGGGGGCCGGCTTCGCGCGCAGCACGTCTCGCATGGACGAACGAATCGACGAGCTGGGCTATGTCGGCCTCTTCCCCGACGGGCTGGCCATGGGGGACAGCGGCTGGCGGGCCGCGGTGACCTCGTTCAACGACATCGACTCCCACAACAGCGATGGGCCCGACGGCCCCACCTGCACCGACAGCGCCTACGACTACGGGATCTACGACAACTGCCCGAAGGAAGAGGCGCAGGACGCCTGCAACTGGGGCACCAGCTGCGCCGACGACGAGGGCTTCCTGCGCGCCATGCTGGCCATGGTCCAGGCCCAGTGGAGCGTGGACAGCGACCGCATCTACCTGACCGGCTTCAGCCAGGGCGGGCAGACCGTCCAGTCCCTGGGCTGGCGCATGGCCGACATCTTCGCCGCCATCGCGCCGCACCACGGCTTCGCCGCCAACGGCTACACCCAGGCGCCCAGCAACTCTGTGGGGCTCTTCCAGGTCTGGGCCAGCGACGACCGGACGGTGAACGGCACGGGCATGCCCTCGGCCGACGGCATGATCTACGACAGCGCCGAAGAGACCCGGCTGGCCTGGGCCGAGGCCCAGGGCTGCGTGACGAAGGCCAGCGCCTTTCCCACCGCCTACGACGGCATCGAAGCCTGGACCTGCCAGCAGCACGAGGGCTGCAGCACGGGCGCCCAGGTGATCAGCTGCGTCTGGGTGGGCGGCCACACATGGGGGCGCACCGACAAGGTCAACTTCGCCCTCGAAGCCATGCTCGAGCACTTCGCGGCGCATAGCTTCTACACCCAGGGCCACCATCCCCCCTAGCCCACAAGACCAACCCCCACTCCCATGCCCCTGTCCCACCTCCTGGCCCTGCTCCACCAGGCCACCGACCTCAAGCTGCTGCGCCACGGCGGCCCAGCCGCCCTGGACCTGCTGACCCAGGCCGACGCCCTCTGCGACGAGCACCCCGAGTTGCCCCGAACCCTGCGCGGCCTGGCAGCCTACCGCATGGGGCACCTGCGCATGCGGGGCGCCGGGGACCGACAAGCGCTCGAGCTGGCCGAGCGGGACTTCCAGCGCGCCTGCCGCCTGGGCGAGGGCCTGGAGCCCTGGGCCCAGCTCTACCACCTGGCCGTGCTGGGCAGGCTAGCCAGCCGGCCGCTCGAGCCGCAGAGCGCCGCGCGCATCCAGCGCCGCCTGGAGCAGCGCTGGGCCGGCACGTTGCGCGCGCTGCAGCGCCTCGATCCCGCCAGCGCGCCCGACCGGGACGATCCCATCGTGCAGCGCGGCAGCCTGAACGCCGCCGAGGCCCTGGCCTACGCCCTGGGTCTCGAGCTCTCCGGACTGGAGGGGCTGGGGACCTTGGAGCACGCGCTGCACGCCGACGCGGACTGGGGCTTTCTGGTGGGGCCTGCGCTCGACATGGCCCATGTGCGCCTGCCCTGGTCGACCCTGCCCGTGACGCTGCGCCAGCTGCGCGAGGCCCAGCCCGAGAGCCTGGCTTTCCTCCTGCCCCCAGGGGAGCGCCGCGCTCTGCTTTGGCACCCGGGAAAGGCGGAGCACGAGCCCATCAGCCGCCAGCAGGCCCTGCTGCTGACCTGGGTGCTGCGGGGCTGTCCCGGGGGGCGCGGGGGGTTGGAGCGGCGGGTCTATGGGCGGCCCACAGCTGCGGCCACGCGCCGCAAGCTGCTGCAGCGCACCCGGGAGGCCCTGGCTCGGGCCTGTGGAGGCGCCGCAGACGCCGTGATCCTGCGTGACGACCGCGGCCGGCTGCGCCAGGCGCCCGGGCTGGTGGTGCACGGCGCAGTGCACGGGGAGAGCTGGCGGGGAGGCTGAGCGCGGCGGGGCTGGTCACGCTCCGGTCACGCCCCTCAGGCCAGGCTGTCTCCATGCCGGCGATCCCATTCCCACCGGCGAGGAGGAGAACATGGACAAGCTGTTCGTCTACGGGACCCTGATGAGACAGCAGAGCCGCCACCACCTGGTGGCCGACCGGCTGAAGGCCCTGTGCCCAGCGCGCTGCGAGGGCGTGCTGCTGGACATGGGGGCCTACCCGGCCATGATCGACGCGGAAGATCCCAGCCGGGAGGGACCTTCCTGGGTCCAGGGCGAGCTGCTGCTGGTGGAGGACCTGGACAGCCTGCTGCCCCTGCTGGACCGCGTGGAGGGCTGCGCGCCCCGGGGCGAGTCGGACGGGCTGTACCGGCGCGAGCGCGTGACGGTGCAGGTGGGCACCCTGCAGCACGAGGCCTGGACCTACCTGCTCTGCGAGGGCGTGCGGCGCGGGCCGCTCATCCCCAGCGGCGCCTGGCGCGCCCGCAGCACGGGGCGCTCCCAGGGAAAGCCCACCCCGCTGGGGGGCCTGGACGAGGTGCTGCGCATGATCGCATGGCAGGGCGAGGGGCCCGGATCCGAGGGCCTGCTGCCGGCCGCTTCCGAGGCCGTGGTCACCTGGGGCGGGGCCGACCTGGTGCTGGCCGATCGCCCTCCCGTGCCGCCCGACGAAGACGAAGATCCCTGGGGGCGCTTCGCACGCTGCCTGGTGGTGCCCACGCCCCACGCGTTGGCGCTGGGCTGGCTGGTGAACGAGCTGATGGACAGGGTGCTGTGGCGCGGCCTGTGCCTGGACAAGTACAGCTTCTTTGGGGCATTGGGGCAATGCGCCCTGGACGTGCTGGTCGATCAACCGCGCGCCTCGGAACAAGCGCTGATGGGCGCCATGTGGTGCCGGGCGGCGGAGCTGGTGAGGGCCTGCGGGTGGATGTCGGACGAGCCCGAGGAGTAGATCCCGCTCAGCCCAGGCAGGCACCCGGCTGAGCCAGCCGCGCCACCACCCTGGCGCAGTCCAGCGCCAAGCTGCGCACGGGCTCCATCACCTCGCGCTGGCCAGCGACGCGGTGGGTCAGGGGGTTGCGTTGGTTGGCCAGGGCCACCAGGCCGTTGGCAAGGCTGACCACGTCCTCGCGGGGCACGGCCACCTTCCAGCGCCCCAGGCCGCAGTCCGCCGGCGGATCGGCGCAGGCCAGCAGGACGGTGGCCAGAGGGCGCACGCCCAGCTGGGCGCGGCAGTAGCTCTGGGGGCGAAGCTTGGCCGCGTCGCCGGCCAGGGCGCGCCACAGGTTGCCCCGGTTGCCGGGCAGCAGGTCGTCGCGCCAGCCCGGGGCCAGCCGCGTCTTCATGCCCGGCCAGCGATGACCCAAGGCGCGCAGCCTGGCCTGCAGCGCAGGCGTGGCCAGATTGGCCAGCTGGGGACGAAGGGCGTGGTTGAGCCAGACCTCCAGCCCCTTGACCCACAGCAGCACGGGGGGCGCGGCGTCCAATCCAGCGGGGAGATCGAAGGCGGCGTGCAGGAACTCGGCCGTGCGCAGGGCCTGCAGGGCGTCGCGGCACTGGCGCTTCATGTCCTGGCAGCGCAGGCCTGGGATGGCCGCTTCCAGCAGCTGGTCCAGCTGCTCGGCCCCCAGGCCGGTGCCCACGCCGCTGGCGTCGCGCAAGAGGACCAGGATGGGGGCGGCCAGGGGATCTGAAGGCTCGGGCGGCGCGAGGGCGTCTTCGGGCAGGTCCTCCAGCCGGCCCTTCAGGCCGGCCAGGGCCGCGCGCCGGATGTCCCCTTCCTCGTGGGGATCCTGCAGCACTGTGGCCAGGCGGTCCGCGGACACCGCGCCCGGGATGTGGCCCAGGGCCTGGACCGCCCGCAGCCGCCGCTCCGCATCCGGATGCCTGCTGGCGTCCAGCAGGGGCCCCAGCCCTCGCTCGTCGCCCAAGCGGCCCAAGGCCGTCAGCGCCACGCAGACCTGGCGATGGGCCCCGGATTTCGTAGCCCGAACCAGGGGGGCGAGGGCCTGTTCGCAGCCGCAGCGGCCCAGCAGGGCCAGCATGGGAGGTCGGGTCTCCTCGTCGGCTGTTTCGAGACGCTCCGCTACCACCCGGGCCAGCTCCGGTCGCGGCGCGTCGTCCAGGGCCACGCAGGCCAGGGCGGCGGTCACCAGGCGGTAGAGCAGCCGGGATTCTCGCTCCTGCGCCAGGTCCTGGACCAGTCTCGGCAAGCCGGAAGCGCGCGGAACCGAGGCCAGCGAGGTGGTCGCGGCGAGCCGATCCTCCGGATCGGGGAGATCTCGCCTTGCCCGCTCCAGCTCGTCGCCCAGCTCGGTCAGGCCCAGGTTGCCCACCGTGTACAGGGCCAGGCGCCGCACATAGGGGCTCTCATCCTCGCGGATCATGCTGCGCAGACTCCGCGCCAGCTGCTGGCGCTGCTGGTGCGGCAGGGGCACACGGCCTTCCCGGCTTCGCCGCGCGCGCCAGGCGTTCTGCCAGGCTCGCACCCACTCCAGGCGATGCTCCGCGCGCGCCGAGGAGCGCGCCCAGTCCAGGGCGCCCAAGGCTTCGTGGCCCAGCAGGTTCAGGTGCGCGCGCATGGCGTCGGCGGCCAGCTTTCTATCCGCGTGGCGCATCCAGCTGGGCAGGCGATCGCGCAGCATGGGGGTGGCCGTGTGGGCATGCCGCAGGCCGTGGCGCAAGAGCTTGGCGCTCTCGGCCTCGGCGTGGGCCAGGGCGGCGTCTTGCAGCTCGGGAATGCCCGCGTCCAGGGCCACCGACAGCAGCAGGGTGTCATCGTCGATGCCCAGGGCGTCCTGCCAGGCAGTGAGCACGTCCTCGACGGGCCAGGCGCGCAGCCCGCGGGCCAGGCGCCGGCGCCGGATGGGGTGGGTCTCGGCGGTGGCGGTGAGGACCTGCTCGGCCGCGTTCGGCTCCAAGCTCGCCAGCAGGCTGTGGGCGAGGACCGCCAGCTCGCCGTCGCAGCCCGAGAGCAAGGGATCGAACAGGCGCAGCAGGTCGGGGTGGAGGGTGGCGGCCAGGTGCATGGCGGCGGCGGGGGCTGCCTCGGGGTCGTGCAGGTGGGTGGCGGCCGCTTCCCAGAGCTCCTTGGAGACGGCTTCGGCCAGGGCCAGGTGGGCCTGCCTGGCGCCCACGAGGCCTTGTTCCCAGCAGCGGCGCACCTCGGCGCCGGCCTCGGGGTGGCCGGTGCGGCAGAGGGCCAAGAGCGCGGCGGCGAGGACGCGTTCGGAGAGGGGTTCGCGGCGTTCGGTGCGTAGCCAGGGGAGTATCCAGGAGCCGCCGAAGGGGGTGCCACCGTGGCCCACGGCGTCGAGGGCCGCTTCGACGACGCCTTCGTCGGGGTGCTCGAGGTGGGCCAGCAACACGGGAACGGCGAAGGGGCGGTCGGCGCAGGGGGCCAGGGCGCGCAGGACGGGGATCTTCTCGCGGGGGTGGAGGGTGACGTTGGCGAGCTCGATCAGGGTGGAGACGGCGGGGAAGGAGGCCTTGTAGGAAAGCGTCGCGCCGAGGCTGGAGAGCTGCTCGAGGGCGGTCTGCTGCTCGGTGGAGGAGCGGGCTTGGTGCCAGGCGGTGCGAGAGGTTTGGGTGGGGGTGGGGGGCATGGGATTTCTTCTCTGGGAGGCGAGAGGAGTGTAACAACGGAGCTGCCCCAATCCGGTGCTACAATCGGCAGACCAGGAGTTCCCCTTGTCCGATCAGCTCGATGTCGTCGAACGCGTGCTGCAGATCCTCAACGAGGGTTCGCGCAGCTCTACCTACAAGCTGGCGGTCCTGGTAGGCCTGCTCGACCTCTGCCTCGAGCGCACCGACGCCCTTGGCTGGCCACCGAACATGGTCACCACACGGCAGCTTGCAGAGAAGGTGATCGGGCTCTACTGGCCTCAGGTCAGACCTCGCGCGGACGTGCCGCTGAGCCAGAACAGCGGCAAGGAAGGGGTGATCCTGGCCCAGGTTCGCCGTCTGCGCGAGAAGGCCGTTCCTCTGTCACGCGTAGAGTCGAGCATCCTCCGGGTCCAGGAGCTGCTCCCCAAGGACTACGAGGCCACGGTGCGCGAGGTGGAGTGGAAGCTGATCCAGATGCCCTTGCCCAAGCTGCAGCGAGTCGGCGGCAAGCAGACCGACTGGCTCTACCGAATCGGCTGGGACGACGGGCCCAGGGCGCCCAGCAGGGGCATGGTGCGTGCGTACCAACAGGGGCGAAAGGGCTCGACCTTCGACAACCGCATCCTCCTGCGACCGGATGTGGCGTTGGCCTTCGTGCGCCTGCACGGACTGCTGCGACCCTTCGTGGAGCAGCACTGGGTGCGCCAGGTCGCTCGCATGAACAGGTTGGAGGAAGAGAACCTCCACGGTTTTCTCTTCGGTGCGGCCCGGGCCGATCTGGCTCCTGTCCGCACGCCCTTGCTCGAGCTGCAACAAGGCACGTGCTTCTACTGCGAGAAGACGGTCCGTAGGGCGGGCGCCGCGGTGGATCACTTCATCCCCTGGTCGAGGCATCCGAACGACGGGATCGAGAACCTCGTCGTGGCGCACCACAGGTGCAACAACAACAAGAGCGATTTTCTGGCGGCGGCGGTTCACCTTGAGCGTTGGCGGGCTCGGAACAGGGAGAACGCCGGAGCGTTGACCGAAATCGCGGAGGGCGCGCACTGGGGGTGCAACGGGGAGCGAGTGCTTGGGGCGGCTCGTGCGCTGTACTTGAGACTGCCGGCGGAGACGCGGTTGTGGAGGGGGGTTGGGGATTTCGAGGTGGTAGAGCTGCAGAGGGTGGGGGGGATTTTGGCTTAGGGGAGGCTGGTTGCTGGACAAAGGGGAGGGATGATGGGGCGTTCACCGCAGCAGCTCCGGCGCCTGCTGGGCTCCTGCGCTGGAGGCCATTGTGCGCAGCGTGAGCGCGGCTGCGGCGGAGCCTGGGACCTCCTTCATATCCAGAGGGGAGGCCTCCAAATCACCGCCACCCCCCTCTTCACCCGCAGCACATCCTTCCAGCCTTCCTGCCACCGCTGGAACAGCGCTGTGAGCGCCGGATCCTCATTGCGGGTGTACCCCAGCCGCTCGAGATGCTTCCAGGCCCGGTGACCATCGAAGCGCGGCTCGCTCTCATCGAGCTGGGCATACAGCTGCATGGACATGCCACCGTACCCTCCAGCCGGCACGAACGCCGCGAACTTCGAAGGGGCGAAGAGCTGGTCCAGCGGCGCCCAGACGAAGTGCTCCACCGTCCTGAACCCGCGCCTGCCGCCCCAGAGCGCGCGCCCATCAGGTGTGGCTACGTCCCGGTTCCAGCGGAACGCGTTCCACCCCACCTCCGCCGGATCGCCCACGAAGAGGATGCGATGCTCGGCCTCCTCCCGTAGGGGCTTCACAACCGCCAGCAGCCGCTCCCACTCAGGCCCGACCGGCGGGCAGACGCGCTCGAGCTCCCGCAGCGGCATATGGTTGAGCTGCTTGATGCGATCCCCGGTGAGCTGCGGGAAGAGCGAGGTCTGAAAGGCGTCCATGCCCAGGCGCCGCATCATACCCACCGCGTGCGCCGCCAGCCTGCGCCGCCCCGATGCGATGTGGGGGCTCATCATGGCCACGAACGTGCCCTCCATGGGCCGCAGCGTATGGAGCACCGCGAACTTGGCGTGGTTGGCCACCGGATCCGCCCGGCTGATCTCCAGCTCCACCCAGATGCGCCGACCCGTACCGGTCGACTCTACGACGAGATCGACGGCGGGCCTGTATCCAAGCGTCCTGGCCTGCGCGGGCGACAGGAGCTGCCGCTCCCTGCCCACGGCACGCCAGCCACGGGGCGTTGCGTCGAGCATGACGCGCTGGAGGTGCTTGGCCAGGATGCCGGGCATGGGGGAATCATGGCATATGCGAGCGCCTGGCGCGCCTACCAGGTGGTATCCTCATGCCGATCTCGGCAGCGCTGGAGGCGCAGCTCCATGCACGACCACACGGCCATTCCAGAGGCTGTCCAGCAGCTAAAGACCTGGCCGGCAGACGCGCGATAGCCCATGCCCCTCCTCTACTTCTGGCGCTGGGACAACTACCAGCGCGACCTGCACTACGGCGTGGGCTACCACCTCAACCAGAAGTCCAAGGGCCTGCACAACATCGACATCGGCGACTCGCTGTGGGCCTTCACGCGGCGCCCGGGTGACGGGGCCTACGTGCTGGTCGCCGAGCTCATCGCCAAGGCCAAGACCATCAACCACCCCCGGCTCGCCAAGGCGTACCGCTACGGCCCCTACCGCCTGTGGGGCGACCTGAGCCGCAGCCGCTACTTCCTGGCCGAAGGCCAGGCGCCCATCGACCAGCTGATCCGAAAGCTATCCCTCCAGGTACGGAGCGATCCCATCGGCCGCTCCTTCCAGGGCCCGGCAGCCGTTCGCCAGCTCAACGCGGCCGACCACGCGCTGCTCGCCGCGGCCGCCGACATGCTCCCAGATGAACCGCGAGCCAAGCTGATCCCCGAGGACCGCTTCGAGGCCCTGGCCCTGGCCGGAGATGCGGACGAGGTCCTGCGGCTGCTGGCCGCCGAGAGCCCCGGCATGGCCGCCGAGCGGCGGGCCTACCTCTACGGTCCCGTGGTGAGCCGCGCCCGTTCCTGGGCCAGAACCCTCCGCAAGCTCTACGACGACCGCTGTCAGCTCTGCGGATGGTCATCCCGAGCCTCGTACGAGACCGAGGTCTGCGAGGCCCACCACCTGCACTGGCTCTCCCGCGGCGGGCCCGACGAGATCCAAAACCTCGTCCTCCTCTGTCCAAACCACCACCGGGTGGTGCATCGGGTCGACGCGGTGTTCGACTACCGGGACCAGGCCTTTGTGTTCTCCAAGGCGCGCCGGGAGGCGCTGCGCGTGGCGGGACACCTGGCCGGGTAGCAGGGCAACGGACAGCGATCCGAGAATCACACGGGAATATTCCTCGCCATCCACGCCGGCGCCATGCGCTGGTCATCGCCGATGCGCACCTGCTGGCGGCCCCGGGGCACGCGGCCTGATTCGGGTGGCTCGATGGGGCCCCACACCCCCTGGAGAATGGGCCAGCTACCTGGCGGGCCCTCGAAGCCAGCCAGATCGCCGTGGTCCAGCTCGGCCCGCTCCCCCCAGATGCTGGCCACCACGCCCAGCGGCTCCCCGAAGCCTCGCTCCCAGCGCAGCGCGCCGTCGGGATCCCGGCTGATCCGGAGCACCTCCTTGTGGACCAGCGCATGGTGCGTTGAACAGAGACAGACGAGGTTTTGCGGATCGTGTGAACGGCTGCGAGCCCACGGGTCGATATGGTGCAGTTCAATATGCTTGTTGTGGCGACAGCCTGGAACCTGGCAGCGCCCGCCGTCGCGGATGAGCACGGCCCGCCGGACGGCTGGAGGGATCGTGCGGCTCAAGTGGCCCGGTATGCCGGCGCTCTCGTCGCCAGCCACCACCTCGGCGTCGCATTCCACCAGGGCGCGGTCGCGTTCATCCATCTCGATGCGTCCCGCGCGACCTTCGGTCCAGGCTTTGTCGCAGCAAGGACAGCGATGCTCGATGATCCTGTAGTTGACGGGGTAGGCGTTTTCGCCGCGGGGGAGCGTTTGGGGGGCATGCCCGCCATCGTCACGGCACACGTATGCCGCGGGCTGGGTGTCCACAGTGCCGCCGTCGTCACAGCACACGTGTTCCGCGGGCGGGGCGGCCTCGCTGGAGTCGTTGTCGCCGCACACGTGTGCCGTGGGCGGGGCTTCAGCGGTGCCATCGTCGTCGCAGCATACGTGTTCTTCAGGCTGGACGTCCGCAGCGCCATCGTCCTTGCAGCACACGTGTGCCGTGGGCGAGGCCTCTTCGCTGGTAGCGTCGTCGCAGCACACGTGTTCCGCGGGCTGGGCTTCAGCGCTGCCATCGTCGTCGCCGCACACGTGTTCCGCGGGCTGGGCGTCCGCAGCGCCATCGTCGTTGCAGCACGCGTGTTCCGCGGGTGAGGCGTCCTCGCTGGTGGCGGCGTCGCCGCACACGTGTTCCGCGGGCTGAGCGTCCGCAGCGCCATCGTCGTCGCAGCACACCTGTGCCACTTCGGCCTCATCGTCATTGCCACTCGGCTGGCCCTCGGGAGCCGGCGCGCCGGCACTGGAATCGACCTCCTCTCCCAGCAGCTCACCATCGAGACACTGCTCCGCCATGTACAGTAGGAGCTGGCTGGCGGACATGTTCGGGTCATCGAGCTGGTGGCGGAGCAGGGCCAGGGCCTGCATCAGGCGCTCGAAGTGGAAAGGATCGAGCCGGAAGCGGGCCCAGATGTGGCGCGGGGGCTCCCACTCCTCAGCCGGATCGGGGGGCGAGTCGCCCACATCGGAGCGGGCGACCAGATCCTCCAGATCCCGGCTGGTGAGCTGCAACGCGCGCTCCACCCAGGCCTGCTCGGTCTCGGGGGTGGCCACAGCGCCGATGGTGCGCGCCTTGGTCCAGCCCAGGGCGCCGCTGCGCATGGCCGCATCCAGCGCCGACAGGTTGGGCAGCAGGCGACCGATGCGGGCGAGCTGCCGGGTCTTACCCGGTGTGAAGCCGAACGCTTGTTCGCCGTATTCCACCAGGCCTGCGTAGCCCAATTCGCGGTAGAGCAGCTCGCGTTGCATGGCGGCCAGGCCGACGGCGATGTCGCGCACGGCGTGGCGCTCGATGCGCACGAGCGCGCGGATCCGAGCGTGCAGGTCGCTGGCTCGGGTATGGAGGTCGGGCTTGTCATCGGCCTCGGGGGAGGGCGGTGCGGCCTTGGTGTCCTCTGCCGAGTCGGTCGCTTCGTCTTGGGTGCGGGCCGCCTCCGGAGCGGGGCGGGTTTCAGGATCCGGCGTGCGGTCGCCTTGCATGGTCGCTCCCTCGCAACCTCGACGTCCGCGGGGGCAGCCTTGACTGCGGCTGCGAACCTGGCGGCGCCGAGGCACATGCGCTTGTGACGGTTTCAGGCCGTCGCGATAAGGAGAACGAAACCCGCCAAGATGGCGGAAGGTAGATTTTTTTGCGTGTTTTCGCGGACTACGAGCAGGCCTGTGCAGCGCTGTGCAGGGGCGATGGGGCAGGAACCGGGTGCTGCAATCTGTAGGGCGAGGGCTTGCTGGGGAGGGCGCGAATCAAGGGTGGTCGTATCGGTGATGACATGGTCATCAGCTGACAGGCGTGGCGCGGCGGCTGCCCGAACAGCGCATCCTGGTACGTCGACATCTCCGAGCGGACGGGCTCAAGGTTCGAGCCGTCGGGCCCAGGTCACCTCGTCGAAGTCCTTGTCGTAGGAGAGGATCTCGACGATGCCATGCGTCTCCATGACGCCTAGGCGGACGCCGTCTCGCGTAGAGAGCCGAGGATGGACCTCGAGAAGTCTGCGAGCGGCCCGCACTTCCTTCTCGCCGACGTCAATGATGGGAATCCCGAGGGCCGCCACGGCGTCGAAGATTCGGAATCCGAGCTCGGCGCGACCGATTGCCCGTTAGCGCTGCAGGATCTCCTGCAGCGCTTCGGCGTCGACGCAGCAGGCTGGACCTTCACCGGCCACGACTCGCTCCAAGAAGGACTGGCAGGGCAGGCGCTGGGGACTCGCCCGGCCCGCCGCGTACATGAAGACGTTCGAATCCAGCAGGATCACTTCAGCCGTCCGCGGATCGACTCCTCATTCATCGTCTGAACGTCCGAGACAGGAGCCTCTGTGCTGAACAACAGCTTGAGCGCCTGCTGCGGAGCGAGGTCGGGCTCGCCCAGCTCTCGGCGCGCCGCCAGGCGCAGGATTCCGCGCGCCCACTCGGCAACCGGCAGGCCTGCGCGCGCGGCCGCGGCCTTCACCAGCGCGAGTTCCAGTTCTGCGATGGGGATCCGGATGCGTTTTGTCATGGTCATGCGTATGAGTATTCCCTCCTGGCCGCGGAACCTCTACCTGCGCGACACCTGCAGCCTCACGCCCTTCCCGAGCCGGACTCGGATGCGCCCGATCTCCTCGGCAGGGATGGGCGTGTCCCGTAGGTCCAGGCGCCGCAGGTTGGGCAATCCGAAGACGGCGTCGGGCACGCGGGTGAGCCTGGTGCCGCGCAGGATGAGCTGGTTGAGGTTGCGGAAGCAGGCCAGGTCTTCGTCGCGCAGCTGGTCCATGTCCTGGCGGGCCAGGTCCAGGATGTAGACCACGTCGTGTTCCCAGGCCAGGGCGCGCTCCAGGTCGTGGAGCTGGCCTCTGTCCAGGGCCAGCTTGCGCCACTTGGGCTCGGGGCCGCGGGGGGGCGTGGGCCAGGCGCGCAGCTCCTTGGCCGTCATGTGCTCCAGGATGGCGGGATCGCAGACCACGGTGTCGGGCGCGTGGTCGCAGCGCGGGATGTAGAAGGCGTCGGCGTCGCGCGGATACCAGCCCTGGACCTTCGGCGACATGCGGCGCTCGCGCTGGTAGGGCGAGAGGAAGCGCGCGCCGGGCCCCATCAGCCAGCGGTAGACCTGGCCGCTGACCAGGATGGGGCTGGTGGGTGGCAGGCTGTAGGGGGGATCCATCCAGCAGAGGGGCTTTTCCGGCGGCAGGTAGATGTCCAGGGCCTGGTAGCGGGCGATGGGGCGGCTGGCACATTCCGGGCAGGTGGGGCACCACAGGCCGAAGGCGGCCGGCGCGGGCTCGAGCTGCTGGCCCGCGAGCCAGAACCAGCGCAGGTCGGAGCCGCTCGCCTCGGCCACCTCGTGGGCGGTGAGACCGGCGTCAAGGCCGGCCTCGGCCAGGGCGTCCAGGATACGTTCGCTGGCCATGATGCTGGAGTGCTGGACGAGGAAGAAATCGGTGTTCGGTCGGCGCGGGAAGCGGATGATGGGGTGGGCATCGGGGCGACGGACCACCTTCACGGCGCCGCAGTATCCGCACGGGCAGTGCTCTTCGTGGGGCCAATCCTGGACCGGGATGGCTGGAGAGGGTGTTGGGCGAATACCCACAGGGCGGTCGTGAGCGAGGTAGGTCAAGCCCTGGCCACTGCGGGAGGTCCGTACGGTCTTCAGGATCCCATGGTGCCTTGTGAGCCACCGCTCCACCTGCGGAACCTGCGCGTCGTTTGGTGCAAGCACATAGCGGTCCTTCTTGCCCGGAAGATACACCTCGATCTCTCCTGACAAATCGCCGATCACTGGGGCACCAGGCTCCGCCCAGACATGAAACCGCACGCACCTCATCCAGCACCTCCTACGCCTTCGCTCTTCAGCTCGGACAGCTCCTTGTCCACCTCGTCCAGATAGAGCGATTTCGCGTCGCTCTCCTCTTCTCCGAGCACCACGTCGTAGGCCCGCCGCATCAGCTCTGCCAACCGACCGAGCTGCTTTGACCAGGCGTCATCATCACCCAAGAAGGCCTTTTCAAACTCCCCCCAACCCCCCGCATCATTCACCGCAACCTCGTGAACCTCCCCCTCCGGATCCTCCCACCTCTCCAACCTGAACAGCTCATTGAACACCTGGTGAAAGCCTCCCGAGCTGCCATCATCTGCCACCTTGAAGTTGTGCAGCACCCGCGGAAGGTATAGCAGCGTCTGGTCCACGTCACCTCCCAGCCACTGGGGCCAGGCGTGGTGGTGCTCGTCCTGCAGCAGCAGAGCTGCCCATCTGGCCTGCGCTGCCTTCAGCTCGTCCGAGCCGTACTCGGCGATGGCCGCGCTCAGCGCCTGGTCCACGGCCTCTTCGTCCGCCAGCCTGACGTAGGCCTTGCCCGGCGTGGAGCAATCCATCTCGATGCCCACCGCCTGCACCGCCGCCCAGATGGCCGCGCGCGCCTCGTCGCTCAGCTCTGGCAGGCCACCCCCCAGCAGCATCAGCTCGGCCAGGGCGTCTTCCATGGTCTCGATGGCGGCCTCCTCCATGGTGGAGGTGCCCACCCAGATCTCCGCCTGCAGCGCCGCCAGGGGCGAGCCAAGGTGCAGGGTGTTGGCCTTCTGGTCGCTGGCGTAGCCGTCGGGATCCGTCTTGGCCTTCTCGGGCACCTCCGTCTCCCCCTTCTCCTCCACCTCGGCCACCGCGCGCTTCACCGCCTCCGCAGCCTGCGGGTGGCCCGCGGCGTCGCCAAAGCCGGAGCCCTTGTTGCTGGGCTTGGGGTAGAAGGCGCTGACGGGCGCCGTGGCCGCGATGGCGGCCTTGGCCTCGTCCCAGCTGGCAGGGGCCGCCGCGCCGCCGGCCTGCACGCTCGCCCAGGCCGCGGCCACGTCGGCCTGGGCGGCGCTGTGCACCTGCGCCAGCTGGGCGTCGAAATCCGCCCCCACCACCTCATCCAGGTACAGCTCGAACAGCGCGCCCACCGCGCTCACCAGCTTGCGCTGCGCACTCTCCACCTCGTCGTCGGCCTGAGCCTTCCCCGCCGCGTCCTCCTCGCCCCCACCCCCCAGCACCTCCGCCGCCTCGCCCACCTCCTTGGCCAACGCCGCCAAGGCCGCATCGGCCGTGTCCAGCCCCTTTCCTGCCGCCTCCCCATCCGTGGGCCCGCCCTGCCCCTCCGCCTCGGAGGGCTCGTCGTTCAAGCGCTTGCGCCAGTCATCCAGGCGCTCGCTCACAGGCATGGGCGTGGACGCCACCATGGGCGTCTCCCCCTCGATCCACTGCTCGTGCGACTCCCCGCCCGCCGAGAACTTGAGCTTCTCGCCCAGCTCTCCGTCGTACTCGCCGTCGCCTTCCCCTGCTGCGCCTCCCAGGCCCAGGGTCGACATCAGCGTCTCGAGGACCTTGTCGATGGCCCGGTCGATCATCTCGCCCGTGGCCTCGATGACCTCCTCCAGCTTGTCCGCGATGTTGCTGATGTTCAGCAGCTTGGCCACCAGGTCGATGGCCGGCGCCACGAAGTCGGCCAGGGTGCTCTCGATCCTGTCCGCCGCGAGCTGGATGTTGCCGAAGACGAACTCGTGCACGGAAACCACCGTGGATCGCACGATCTCGTAGATGGCCGCGAACTGGTCGATGCACCACATCATCAGCTGCCAGGCCGCTATGAGCGCCTCCAGGATGGACGACAGGCCCATGGTGGCGGCCAGGCCCGCCACCCAACGGCCGGCCACCAGGATGGCCTTCTCCACCAACCAGCTGCCGATGGCCACCACCACGTCGTCGACCAGGGTGGTCAGCTCGCCCTTGACGTGCTCCCACAAGCCGGCCCAGCCGCCCTCCACGAAGGCCATGATGGCCTCGTAGAGCTCCTCGACGGCGGCAACCGCGCCCTCGCCCACGTGCTCGATGGCTTTTTCGCGCAGGTGCTCGTAGGTCAACAGGAGCACCTGGCAGGCGACGTCGAAGATGCCCGCGATGTCGAGGCTGTCGGGCAGCTCGATGTCCGCCGCGCCGGTCATCCACTCCACCGCGCCGCCGATGAAGTGGTCCAGGAAGCTGCCGCCGAACTGGGCGAAGCCCAGGCCCAGGGCTGCGGCGGCGTTCTCGGCGATGGCGCCCGGGTTGGCGACCACCTCGTCGATGATCTCGCCGATGTCCCCGAACATGCCCAGGAACTCGTCCGGGTCGATGCCAGCGGCGGTCAACAGCGCGCGCAGCAGCACTTCGCCCAGGTCGGCCCACTGGCCCTGCTGGATGGCCTCGATGGTGGCGAGGTACAGGGCGACGCCGGCCTGGAAGGCCTGCAGCAGGCCGTCCATGGCCGCCACGACGAGCTCGGCCAGGGACTCCAGCGCGCCGATGAGCGCCTGGCCGATGGCCTCCAGCGCCGACAGCGCCGCTCCCTGTATGGCGTCGATCAGCTCGCACAGCAGATCCGCCAGCCCTGGGAAGATGTCGCCCAGCAGGTTCCGGATGAGCGCCCTGTACAGGTCGTAGTAGGCGGAGAGCGCGTCTGCGACGAAGGAGACGAGCGCCTCGATCATCGAGGTGGCCAACGCGACGGCGGCGTCGAGGATCTGCGAGACGAGCGCGGCCACCTGCTCCCAGATCGCGCTGACGGCGTCGGCCACGGCCTGCACGGCCTCCTGCCAGGCGTCCAGGGCCCAGTCCCACCAGGCGTCGTCGCCGGCCTCGACCTGGCCCTCGACCTGCGCCTGTCCGGCCTGCTCCTCGCCCTCGGCGACGGCGGCCTCGGCCTGGGCGCTGGCGTCGGCGTAGACGCCGTCGATGGCAGCGCTGTCGGAGGCCACGCGGCTGCCGATCTCGGAAAGCGAAGCCTGGCGCTGCGCGTCCAGCTCGCCCAGGGCGTCGTCCAGCTCCGCCTGCTGCTGGGCGCAGACGTCGTCCTGGGCGGCGGCCTTATCGGCCTGCGCCTGGGCGACGGTCTCGGACTGCTGGGCCTGGGCCTCGCTGTTCAGCCCGCTCTGCTGCGCCGCGGCATCTTCCAGCAACGCCGCGTGCTCCGCGTCGAGCTCGGCCTGGGCCTCGGCCACCTGCGCGCTGGCCTGGTCCAGACAGCTCCGCAGCTCGTCGCCGCGCTGCGCGTCGAAGGCGGCCTGGTCCGTCGCGCAGAGCTCGTAGCCCTCCAGCTGTAGCATGCCGTCGATGCTGGGGGCCGCGGGCAGCGGCTCGACCGCGGGCGCCGCGGGCAGCTCGACGGTCTCTTCCAGCGCCAGCGGCTGGGCGAGGGACTCGACGGGGACGGCGCCAACCGCTTCCTGAGCCGCAGCTAGCGCCTGGCCGCCCTCGCTGGTCGCGGCTTCGGCGATGGTGTCGAGCTGCGCGGGGTCGGCCTGGCCTTCCAGCGGGATCTCGGGCGTGGTGAGCGCAGTGTCGACGCTGGGCTGCGCCTGCCCGAGCGCGCCCATGGCCTGGCCCAGGGCCTGGGCGCTGGCCTCGCCGTCCTCGCCGCTGTGCTCGGAGAAGGTGGAGGAGAGATGCACGGGCTCCGCGCCCTGGGCCGCAGGGGCGGCCTCGACTTCGACCTTGGCCGGCGTGCTGTCGAGCTCGACCGTGCTGGCCTGCGGGGATGGAGCTGCCACCTGCGGCGTCCCGGGCAGGCTGTCGACGCCCTGCTGGGTGGCGGCCAGGTCGGGGGTGCTATCGACGACACTGGCCTGGACAAGCTCGGAGCTGGACTGCAGCGGCTGGTCCAGCGACGCAGCGCTGGCAGCCATCTGGCTCGGGGTCTGGCCCTGATACCAGCTGGTCACGTCGAGCGGAGCCGCGCCTGTGATCTCGGCGGGTTCGGCGGGCTCGGCGGGGATCGCAGGGGGCGTGGCAGCGCCGGGGATCGCGGGCTCGAGCCCTGCGGAAGCCACTTCGCCTGGCTCCCCTTCCGGCTCGCTGGCGCGCTCGTCAGCAGCGCCGGCCCCCGCGGCAAGGGCCCCTTCCCGCTTCCGCTTCGCGATAGTCTCCTCGTCCTCCTGCTCCTCGACGGCCTGCTCGACCGCCTGCTCGAGCGCCGAGGCGAAGACGTCGGCCCCCTCCCCCTCTTCAGCCTGCTCGTCCTCGGTGCGAGACGCCAGCGACACATCGGTCGCCTGGATGGCGGCCTCCTCGGTCACCAGCTGCGGGCGAACCGAGCCCTCGGGCGCCGAGAGCTGGGGGCCGATCTCGCGTGCCTGGGCCTCGGCCTCGAGCTCGGTGACGTCGGAAGGCGTGGACACGGTCAGGCCGGTTCCGCCGCTCAGCTCACCGCGCAGATGCTGGGCGACGTGGACCAGCTCGTGCGCGAGCAGGCGATCGCCGTCGGGCGTGCCAGGACGGTGCTCGCCCTGGCTGAAGTACACGTGCCCGCCGCTGGCGAAGGCGCGCGCGCCGATGGATTGGGAGGCCTCGGCGGCAGCCTGGTCCGTGTGGATGCGCGCCCCGGAGATGTCCACACCGAGCCGCTGCGAGACATGCCTGGCCACGGCCTCGGGCAGCGGGCGGCCGCTGGAACGGGCGAGCAGGGCCTGAAACAGCGCAGGGTCGACGAGCGGAGCGGATCCGTCCGCTTCGCGGGCGATGGTGGCTGTGCTGGTGGCTGCGGCTTGGGGCTCGGCGGCGGGGGCGATGCCCAGGGGCTCGGCGGAGGAGACAGGGCCAGCGACCGCGCCCTGGGGCCCGGCGGCATGGGCGGCGCCAGCGGCCGCGATCTCGACGGCTGGGACCGTGTCGGCGGCCGCGACCTCGGCGCCAGGATCAGCGCCAACAACCCCGCCACCCACGGCGGACTCCCGCCACGGCCCGAAGAGCTCGGGGGCGGACGCGCCCTCACGAGCGGCGCGATCGGCCCCCATCAACGCGATCATGGCCGCGTTGCTGGACAGCTGGCCGCCGCCCGCATGGCGCAAGCCCGCCGCCTCGTGCGTCAGCGCGCTGGCGATGGCCTGCCCGACGGCGCCTCCGCCGCCTCGCAGCGCCTCGAGGATCTGCTGGTTGCCGAACACGCCCTGCAGCTGCCCGGGCAGCTCGCCGGGCTCGCCGCGGCGGCGGAGCGGGTCGCAGCGATCGGACTGCCTGTCCCGGTCGGTCTCGTGCTCGTCTCCCTGGTCGACGAACGCGGCCGAGTAGCTGCGCTTGATGTCTTTCTGGCGCCCGATCATGGCTCGTCCGCGCTCGGCATGTCGCCGAGCTGGCGCGCGACCCCCTCGAGCCTGGCGGCAGCCTCGCTGAGCCCGGCCGCCAGACCAGGCGCGACCGCGCGCATAGTGGTGGCGAAACGCTCCATGGGCGCGCGCAGCGCGGGATTCTCATCGAGGCGCACGCGAGAGGCGGCCGCGATGCGGGCCTCGAGCGTGGCCCGGCGCTGCGGGTCGCGCCACGCGACCGCGAAGCGCTCCGCGCCGCTGGCCAGGGCCTCGGCCTGCTGCCGGCGCTCGGGGCTGCCCTCGGCCGGCACGCCGTCCGCCATGCGCTGCAGCAGCTCGCGGACGGGCCCGGCGGCTTGGGGATGGGCGTCGAGAAAGCGACGGGCGAGCTCGGCGATGGCGCCCGCTCCTTCGTCGATGCGGCGTCGGGCCAGCGCCCGGGCGGTGTCAGCGTCGATCTCGCAAGGCAGGATCTCGCTATCCCGGACATAGGCCCGGCCCAGGCCGCGGCGGATCTCGAGGCCGCCCCTCGACAGGGACAGGCCCTCGGGGATCGCGAGGTGCCGGCGCCGGTGCTGCCAGAGGCGACAGGGCGCGTCGGAATCGCGGGCTCCCGACTCTCCGTTCCGGTCGGGGCGCGACAGGCCCGGGTCCTCGGCTCTCTCGGAAGGCATGGGGAACCTCGCTGGAAAATGCAGCTGCTCCCAACGCAATTCCGATGCCAGCCGAAAAGGCTTTTTCGACCGTTGGCCAAGTGTCGAACAGCGTCGAAAACCTCGAAAAACATAGACGGTTTAGACCCATTGCGGGGCGCGGATACAGGGTAGCGGGGACGCGCAAACAGGCATCGGCGGCTGGCGATCCAGGTCAAGGCGACCTCAGCTCGCATCTGCATCTCCGAGACGGAGTTCCAGCGCATGGTCCGCTGGGCACAAGAGCAGGACCTGCACCCTGTCCTGTGTCGCGTTCGCACGGGTGCCTCCGAACAGATCCGCTACTGGTCTTGGTCGGCTGCAGACAGGCGCATCTTCTGCAACTTCGCTGCTGACACCACCCTCGAGCTGATCGTCCTCGTCAACCCGGCCCGCGTCGAGGGCCGCTTCGGCCGCGCCGGACAAGCACTGCTCCGCGCTGGTGAAGCAGGTCTTGCCACGCCCGGCCGGCTCCCCCACCGAGACGACGCGCAGGGTCCCCGTCCGCCCCTACACCAAGCTCCCCAGCAACACGGGCGCCGGGCAGACCCGGACACCACCCGGAGCGAGGTAGTCCTTCTTTCCAGTGGCCGAGATCTGCCAAGCCTCGGCGTCGGGATACCTGCGGGCCAGCGAGCGGAGCCCCCGGCCGGGCGGGGCGTCAGACCACTTGGCCTCCACAAGGCATATGGGACGCCGATCCTCCAGCACTACGAAGTCCACCTCGCGACCATCCACGCCCCGGAAGTACCGCAGCTCCAGCTCGCGGCCCCTTGCGTCCTGCTCGAAATGGACCCACTTGAGTAGGTGGGCCGCGACCAGGTTCTCGAAACGCGCCGCCAGGTTCGGGACCAGGCTCCAGTCCAGGTGGTAGTGCTTCTGCGCTTTCTTGACCGCGCGCACCCTGGGCGGACCGAAGGGCGCAATCCGAAAGACGGCGTACAGCCTCTCGAGCACGGCGATCCACGATGCCACCGTCTTGTGGGCTACCTGGAGATCCTCCCGCAGCGCCTGGATCGAGAGCGGGCTGCCCACGAGCTCCGGCAGTCGCAGCATGAGCAGCTCGAGCCGCCCGAGATCCTGCACTCGCTCGAGGCTGGCGATGTCCTCGTGGACAAGGCGTGTGCGATACTCGCGCGACCAGCGGCGGGCCTCCACCTCCGACTGCTCGAGGAAGGGCTCCGGGAAGCCGCCATAGGTCAGCAGCGCCTGCAAGGCGTCGCTGTCAGAAGAGGGCAGCTCGGCGAGGCTCAAGGGGTGCAGTCGAAGGTAGTGGTAGCGCCCCTGGAGCGAGTCGCCGCCGAAGCGGTAGACGTCCAGGCGTGCGCTCCCGGTGACCAGGATGCGCCGACGGCCAGCCCACTCGTCGTAGAGCCCTTTCAAGAGGTTCCGCCAGCCACGGTACTTGTGGATCTCGTCGAACACCCAGGTCGGGGACTCCGGCGGCAGTTCGCGTCGCAGGATTCGCTCGCGGTGATCCGCGATATCCCAGTTGAGATACCCCCGTTCACCGAGCAAGTGCAGGGCGAACGTGGTCTTGCCGACTTGGCGCGGGCCCCCTACGAACACCATCTTGCGCTCCAGGTCACGCAGGACCTGATCGTGGAGGTAGCGCCGGAGCATCATGTCCGGATGATATGAGTAAATTCTACCCCTGTCAAAATTAGTCATGCATAATTTTGACCACTGGTGAAAATACTCTCCAACCGGCCACGAGCCCGGCAGAACAGCGGCCCTTGCCGAGCTGCTCGTACGGCGCACCCCTGTGCGACGGGATGACGTGGCAGTTCATCCGCAACCACAGGTTCTGCGGCCAGCTCGCTGGGAGTCGCATGCAATCCATCTCTCCGGAGATGACCACCTCGCCGGGGATCTCCAGCTGCCAGGAGCAGGAACCCGGCACCTGGCAGGGCTCGGAGACCAGCTGCGCCTCCGCCACCAGCTCGCAGCCGGCGGCCAGGGCGAAGATCCCGAGCCTGGCGCCGATCCCCCGCAGGCTCTGACGGAAAGCAACGATGGTATACCGTACCAGAGGCGGCCTCCGCCTCCCCTCTTTCCCGTTCCGAGAGCCGACCATGAGATCATCCATCTCCCTCTTCCTTGCCGCGTCCCTGCTGGCGCTGGCCTGCCGCACCGACACGGAAAAGCCAGACACGGGCCCGCTCGAAGAGACCTGCAGCTGGTACATCGACGACGACGGCGACAGCTACGGCGATCCCGACGCCCCCGTGGAGGGCAGCTGCGACGGTCCGGCCGAGGATCAGGTGGCCAACGCCGACGACTGCGACGACACGGATGCGTCCATCAACCCCGAGGCCAGCGAGCTCTGCAACGGGCTGGACGACGACTGCGACGGCGACATCGACGAGGACGCGACGGACGCCGGCAGCTGGTACGCCGACGCCGACGGAGACGGGTACGGCGATCCCGAGCTCGCCAGCCAGGCCTGCGAGGCCCCTGAGGGCTACGTGACCGACGACAGCGACTGCGACGACGCGAACGCCGAGATCCATCCCGAGGCCCTGGAGCGCTGCGACGGCCTGGACAACGACTGCGACGACGCAGTCGACGAGGATCTGCACGAGCTGTGGTACGCCGACAGCGACGGCGACGGCTACGGCAACGCCGAGGTCCCCCTGGAGAGCTGCGATCCGGGTGAGGGCTGGGTGGCGGACGACAGCGACTGCGACGACGGCGACGAGGGCGTGCACCCGGGCGCCGAGGAGATCTGCAACGACATCGACGACGACTGCGACGGCGACGTGGACGAGGATCTCGAGAGCACCTGGTACGCCGACGCCGACGGAGACGGCTTCGGCGATGCGCACAGCGCGCTGCTGGACTGCGAGCCCGGCGCGGGATGGGTGAGCCAGGCCGAAGACTGCGACGACGCCAACTCCGACATCCACCCCGACGCCGCGGAGCTCTGCAACGGCTACGACGACGACTGCGACGGCGACGTGGACGACGACGACGCGGACGTGACCGACACGTCCGTCTGGTACGCGGACGGCGACGGCGACGGCTACGGCGATGACGACGCCACGGTGGAGGCCTGCGAGGCCCCCAGCGGCCACGTGGCCTACGGCGGCGACTGCGACGACGGCGACGCGGCCTACAATCCCGGCGCCAGCGAGGACGATTGTTCGGATCCGGCCGACTACAACTGCGACGGATCCACCGGCTATGCCGACGACGACGGCGACGGCTGGGCCGCCTGCGAGGACTGCGACGACGGCGACG
>CAYVQL010000012.1:0-64034 GCA_964454135.1 uncultured Enterobacterales bacterium
GGACGAGGACGGCCTGCTCGACGGCGAGGAGGTCGACGAGCACGGCACCGATCCCCTGGCCGCTGACACGGACGAGGACGGCCTGCTCGACGGCGAGGAGGTCGACGAGCACGGCACCGATCCCCTGGCCGCTGACACGGACGAGGACGGCCTGCTCGACGGCGAGGAGGTCGACGAGCACGGCACCGATCCCACGATCGCCGACACCGATGAAGGCGGCGTGCCAGATGGTGAGGAGATCGACCGCGGCAGCGACCCGCTGGATCCCACGGACGACTTCCCCGTGGAGGGCGACACCGGCGACGGCATTGCCAAGGACGGCAGCTGCGGTTGCATCTCACCAGGATCGGTGTTCTGGCCGGGCGCTCTCCTGGGCTTGGTGCCGCTTGTTCTACGGCGAAGACGAGCAACGGTCCAAGTGAGGTCGACCTTGGGGATCAGGTCGATACTACTGCTGTTTCTTCTGTAGTCACCGTTGAAGCCGGAGACCGGGATTGGCAGTGCGATGGAGGCCTGGGAACGGTGCGCCCGGGCAGACACCGGCGCTGGACGCGCCTGCTGGCCCTCGTTACGGCCCGGCCGGCAGCCTTCGGCTGCCTGTCTTCCCGACGACTGCTAGGCCAAGCTGCGGAGTACGGCCACTTTGAGCAGCTCCGATGGGGGAGGTGGCCGGCCCCCGGTGGGCCACTCCTGGCCGAGGAACCAGTTTGCCACTTGCTCCCATGGTATCCAGTTGCGTTGGGAGAGCGCTCTCCAGTGTTCCTCGTAGGCGCCGTACCAGTCACCCGTCGGAGTGACGAAGCTGTGGAAGCTCTCGTAGTGCGAGTGTTGGTTCCGGGTGAGTTGGGCGAACATCAGGAGCGCGCTGGCGGCGTGCCCCAGGCGAGCCGGCCCGTTGCCGCTGCCTGGGTAGAGCGTCGCGGCGGCTCTGCTGATGATGCTGAGCGCCCGCTGGGCGGGTTCGGATCCTGTGCGCTGCTTCCACAGTTCATCGCCGAGCTTGTGGAGGTGTTGGGCGAGCTTGGGATTCCTGAAGAGCTGTGCTGTGGCGTACGGACCGTCGATCTTGAACGAGCGGTTCTTCCAGGCATACCACGCCCACAGGTGTTGTAGCGGAGCGTTGGAACGGCCCCACTTCCCATCCTTGAAGACCTTTCGGGCATCGAACCAGACCTCCAGCCTGTCACCGAGCAGGTGATACTGACTCGCACGCTCCGGAGACCAGGAGTCATCACTCCAGAATTGGTTCTCAAAGAGCGCTTTGATCGGATCGGTTTTCTCGCGGCAGACCGGAAAGCTGTCCGTGGATGCGCTGCGCAGCCCGATGGCCAGAGCGATTCGCGCGATGTCTTGGCTGTTCGCCAGGGCCATCCCCAGAGCCTTGCCGAGCTCCTCTGCCTCAGCGAGTCGGCCTATGCGCCCGGGGATCTCCTTCGTGCGCGAGCCTCCCCGCTCCTGGATCCTGGCCGTGGCGAACTCCGCCAGCTCCGCCAGGGAGCCATCGCACCACTTCTGCATGGCTTCGGGCTCGGACTTCTTGGTTCGGCTCTTCCTGACCGGGAAGAGGGCGCGTTTCTGCCGGTCCTGGAGTCTCTCTTCCCACGACAGCCAGCTGGTCTCGCCCCTGGCCGACGTGAAGGAGTACAGGACGCCTCTGCCGCTGGCCAGCTTGCCGAGCATATCTCTTGCGAACTCCTGGTTCCGCTCATGGCTGCCTTCAATCAGTCGATCCAGCAGCACGATGTCGTCGGGATTGGCTATCCGCAGCGCGGCATTGCGCTTCTTCTCAAGGCGGTTGATCTGGATGGCGAACACCGGATAGCGAGCGCTCCGGGGGCGGCCGAGGTGCTGTTCGAGGGCCTCGGCGATGTCCGTGACGTGGAGGTTCCAGGTGCGGACGGGCTTTGCCTCGTCGTCGAGCATCAGCATCTTCGGTGTGCGTGAGAGGCAGGACGCAAGGGCTTGCCCCCACTCACGGCGCGAGGCGTCCGGTGAGGGCAGGGTCTCCCAGATGACGCGCATCCGCTCGGGGGCGGATTCGCCACAGTCATCAGGGAGCACCACCAGGTCTCCCTCGAACATGCCGTGGCCACGGATGGCGTCCACGAGCTGGTCGGCGTGGGGGACCCACGCTCCGGATACCGCCAGGGCCCCGATGCGTGCCCCAGTCTCACCGTAGAAGGAATCGAGCCAGGCGACCAGCGCCGCGCACACCCTCTGGTGGCGGCCTACGAGTCGTACGAGATCCTCGGCCCTCGGTCGCACCAACACCATATGGAGGAAAGGCCACAGCTGGTCCTGAGGACTCTGCGCTTCGCGCTGGTCGGCGCTGAGAAGGGAGGACTGCGCGATGGGCACCGCGGCCTGGATGCGAAGGTCGGCGTTCCAGTGAACGGGCAAGACGAACTCGGCGTAGGCCTGCTCGATCTCTTCGGGCATACGCTCGGCCTGGGCGAAGACAATCACGATCATGTTGATGAGTCCTTTTTATCGAGCGGAGCGCGTAGCGGAATTCTCCAACGGACGCACTTGGGTTGGGGCGACACCACGATGTCGTAGCCGCCGGTTGCATCGGGACAGCCCGAGGCTCGTAGCACGTCGCGAACCAGGCCGAGACCGCGTCCGCCGACACCGCCTGTGAGGCGGCCCGTGAGGGATTCCTCGATGCGCGCGAACCGTTGCGGGTCGACGTCGGGCTCATCGACGGTCAGGGCCCACACTTCGCCGAACCTGTTCCTCAAGACGCCCAGCTCGAGGACCAGGGGGGCCTCGCCTCGCGCATACCGGGCGGCGTTGTGGGTGAGCTCGGCGAGGACGAAGATCAGCGGATGAAGCTGAACCACTGGGTGGCGGACGACCGAGGCTTCGACCACTGGCGGCAACCGCAGCTCCACGGGACGGTTCGGGGGCGCGGGCACCTTCGCCGCGGCGACCGAGATCGAGTACGCGGCGTCGGTGCGCTGGAAGGCCAACAGATAGGCGATGTCCTCCAGGCTCGTGGACACCCTCCTCAATACCTCCCTGAACTCCCCGACCTCCTCCTCCCCCCACTTGCTCTCCTCGAGGAGGTGATCGAGGGACTGGATGCAGGCCAGCACGGTGGCGCCGTGGGGGCCGGCGACGCGATCCGTGAACTCGTGATCGTTCATCAAATCGGTGAGGAGTTTCCGCGCAGGAGCGGATAGCTCGGCGACATCGGACACCTGGGAATCTGTGGTCAACTCCCGCAGGGCCTTGGCGGTGCCTCGTAGACGCTCGATTGGATTCGACCGTCGCAGAGAAGCGACCCTCGCCAGATACGTCAGCCAGGGGTCATCTCCAGTCGCGTCGAACCCGGCATGAGGCAGCCACGGCGCGACCCCCTCCTCCCATCTTTCTGGCCCGGGAAAGCCCACAGGCTGTCGCTCGGCGGCCAGCTCTGGGAAGGTCCTCCAGATCTCGCCCAGTGGTTCGAGCAGCTTGTCTCTCCAGCTCGACAGGGTCGCCATTCCACCGATCTCGAGGACGGTGAAACCCACCGCTCGGGAGAGGTGGAGCAATGCGGCCGCTCCCCTCTGGACGACCTGGAGCCCCCTGCCCATGCCGTATAGCACCACCTGCTGCGCACCGACCTTGAGGAGCTTCTGCGTCACGGTCAGCAGCGGCACCAGTTTCTGCCGAGAGCCAGCGTCGTACGGCAGCGCGAGCCAGTGACCGGCGAGCGCCTTGACGGAATGCTCTATCTCTTGAGGTGACGTCCCGTGAGCGATATGACTCGCCCAGCGCTCAAGCAGAGCGAGGTTTGGGGCAGGCTCATCGGCTGTGGACCGCAGGATCAAAAGGACCCTGATCTCGGAAGGGAACCGATCCCATGCCAGCGCTTCGTGGTCGAGTCGCTCTGGCCACTTCGCCTGCAGCGCTCTCCAAGCGGCATCGCGCTCACGTCCGGGAGCGTCGGGATCCCTCAGCAGGCTGACCAGCGCGTCTTCGGTTCGACGCTCGCGCCACGCAGATCTGAGGGCTTGGCCGCTCAGGCGAGGAGTGGAGTGCTGCTGAAACGCCTTGCCTTCGGCGCACAGGACATCGAGCAGGTCTGCAGGCCGATGGCCATCGAAGCCCTGACCTTGGTCCGGTTGCCGGCCTGGACTGTCTCGCCAGCTCTTGAACACCTGCCACGGATTCACGGCGCCGTCGATCTCAAGAAGCTGCGCGACATCCTGGAGCGCCTCTGGGAATCCCGTCGCGCAGAGTGCGAGATCACGTAGAAACACCCGCTGAGGAGGTGTTCGCGCTCGGCTCGCGGATGCGAGCTCGAGCGATAGGCGTTCCAGGATCCAATGGCGACATACCTGGCACCCGCTCGCGCTGTGGCCTGCTGCCATCCGCATGACTGGAGACAGGAGGCGGCCATAGGGATCCCAGCGGCGGATTTGAGGCCGTCGCGCTCCTTCGAAGTACGAGAACCACCAGTCGTGATCCACTTCTACGTGCCGTCCCTCGACGATCGAGCGCGTCGCGCCCGCCAGGTACTGGGCGATGAGCCGTCTTTGACGGGGATAGCCCAAAGGGAGTTTCCGTGGATTGCTCCGAAAGACAAGCTCCCAAGCCCTGGATTGCGGTTCGCCAGCGCAAGGTGCCATGCGCCCAAGCGCGTACGCGGCGACGGGGACGAGGGGCGCTGCGCTCGTATGCAGGGCATCAGCCGGTCTGCGCCATAGGGACAATGCCGTGGTCGAGGCTTGCTTCCAGGCTGCGCTGCTGGCAGCGGGGAGATCGGGCCGAAGACCGGCCGCGGTCCAGCTCGCGGCCAGGTTCGTCAACGACATGGGCCAGCTGACGCCACGTCGGTACAGGAAACTCAGCTCCCGCAGGCGGTGACGCAGGCGGTCCTGGTACTGGTCGAAGACGTGATGGCCTGCGTGCTCGGTGTGCAGTCCGGTCTCATTTGCGATGGCACTGATGCCTCGCAAGTCCTTGAAGAGGGCCTTCACCGACTCCGGACGGATGCCCTGCGCCCGCTTGCCGGTCTTCACCGCGATGGTGGCAGCGCCGGGGAGCGAGAAGCAGTCTGCCAGCTGCTGGTCGGTCGGCTGGTCCAGGCTGGCCGCTTCCTCCACTCCGCCGCTGGAGCAGATCTTGCAGAACTCGGCAAAGGCCCAGTGGCGGACCCGCTCGGCGGGATGACGCGCGAGATGACGGAGGACTCCCCACCCTCGGGGCAAGGTCCACCAGAGACCAGCGTCGAAGAGAGCCAGCCTCTCGAGAACGTTGGGGCGGTTCGATTCGCGTCTCCACCAGCCGCTCCAGGTGCCCCGCATGTTCTTGATGAGCGTGGAGTCGTAGCCACCGTCGCTGTACTCGTGGACCACGGAGTCGGCTCCGTAGCGCGCCGCCCCGGCCAGCATCTTCTCGAACAGCTGGTGGTCTTCGGCAATGCAGCACGCCACGAGGCGCGGGCAGACTTCGTCGTGACCGATGTCGAAGCCCTGGATGCGGAATTCCAGGCCCGATGTGCCGACGACCTCCATGAGCGTCCGCACCTCGACGAGTCGCCATTGGCGACGTCCGCGATGCTGTTCCCCGCCCCAACAGGTTTCTGACAGCAGCCGGCTCAACAAGTACCAGATTCCCCGTGGCTGCCCTCGGCTCGGCCGGGTTGCTCGCACGAGCACATCGGGTCCGCCGGGAGCTACGAAAATTGGGATTCCCGGCCTTGAAGGTGGTGGAAAGTCCGATAGGCAATAGCAAAGCCGGACGGTGCGCTGGGCGTCCTCCGTTGCCACGAGCCACAGCCCGGCTGATATCTCTCCCACGAACCAGGCCTCTTCCGCCGGGGGACCTGCCGGGTGGCGCGCTGCGGGCTGCGGGGGCTCCGCCAGTTTTTGCCTTAGGAAGAATCCCCAGATGGAGCAGCGTTGTCGGGGGGCGAGGTCGCGGAAGAAATGCCTCGCCCGGTCGCGGTCCATTCTCTGCGTGCTCAGGGATGCGGGATCCGGGAGCGTGCTCATCGTGGGTGTCAGCGGCAGGTGGACTGGCGTACGGGGCAATCGCCGCTCCTCGATGAATTAAAGTTGACGGCCTGTCTCGCCGATAGTAGATTCAGAGTCAGCAATCGGGTCAGCTCGTTGCTGGCCTACACCAGAAGCCCCCGCATGGGGGCTTTTCTTTGTTCTGTGCTGCCATAGCATCTGCGCCACGCCTGGTCCAAGCGCATACCGGATTGAGGCCATGTGCTCGGGTCGCATCGCCAGGGCTCAGCCGGGGGCCAGGCCCTGCTCCTCCGGATCGCCCAGGGCCGCGAAGACGCGCTTTGACAGCTCGTGCTTGCCGGGCAGTACCATGGCGGCCTCCTCCTGGTGCTCCCAGGCGGCAGCGCCCTCACCATCCTCCACCAGCGCCAGTCCCAGCTCGGTACGGATCCGGCCGCTCTCGGTGAGCACCCGGGCCTTGCGCTGGAGGTTGGCGAGGGCCGCAGGGAGTGGGGGAAACCGCTCCAGAGTGGGCTCTCCCTGGAAGCTCCGATTGGCCTGCGCCTCCAGCTCCCCTGCGCGCCACGGATGCGCACGGCCAGCAACCCATCAGGGATTCACGCTCACCCCGCCGGAGGCGCCCCTACCGGTCGCTCAGGGTGGCCAGGAAGGTCACGATGGCGGCCTCTTCCTCGGGAGTGAGGCCCAGGTCGCCCAGCTCGTCGCGGTTGACCGTGGTGGGCACCTCGGGCGGGTGCCAGCAGTCCTGGTTCTCTTCTTCGTCCTTGCAGGCGGGCTTGGTGTCGCGCGTGTTGTAGAAGTGCACGATGGCCGCCAGGGAGTGGAAGGTGCCGTTGTGCCCGAAGGCCTTGGCGAAATCAGCGTCGGGGCGCCGGTCCACATTGCGCAGGGTGGGCACCTTGACCTTGCCCAGCTCCGCCTGCCAGACCTCTTCGGGGTGGTCCGCCTCGCGCAGGGCGCCGCCCAGGCCCTCATCGATCCAGGCCTGGCCCTGGGGATTGAACTCCGCGGACATGGCGTAGAAGGGATTCTCCGGGTTCTTCGGCAGGCCCAGGTTGTCGTAGGTGAAGTCCGTGAAGAGGGGGGGGTCGCCCTGCTCGTCGGGGCGCGAGGGGTGGCAGTCGGCGCACAGCGCCTTGCCCTCGAAGAGCGCCAACCCTGCCAACTCTTGCTCGCTGAGCTGCTCGGTGCCCGCCAACCAGGCGTCGTAGCGAGAGGAGAAGGGATTCACCTCGGCGGAGCGCTCGAAGGCGGCGATGTCTCTGCCGATGTGGGCGTAGGCCTCTTCCGCGTTGGTGGCGCAGTCCAGGCTCTGGGCGCCGTGCAGCAGGCGGAAGCGCTCCGCGTAGGGCGCGGACGACAGCTTGGCGCAGAGGGCCGCGGCGTCCGGCAGGTTGTGCTCGAGGGGGTTGAGGAAGGGGCCCTGGGCCTGCTCGGCCAGGGGGTCGCCCAGCACTTCGCCGGTGGCGCGCCCGTCCCAGAACATGCCCCCGATCCATACCCCCTCTTCTTCGTCGAAGTGGAGCTTCGGGCTGGAGCCGGCGTAGGCGGCCGCCGGGGGCTTGCGGTTGCCGAAGCGCCCCGGCTGGGCGCCCTCGTAGACGGAGCCGGGGACGTTGAGGAGGGGATCGGGGCCCGTGAAGCCCACTTCGGGCCCGTGGCAGGCGGCGCAGGCCTGGCCCTCGGGTTCCGAGAGGCTGCTGTCGAAGAAGAGGAGCTTGCCGAGCTCCTCGGCGGTGGGCGGGCTTGGCTGCGGGACGGTTTCTTCAGCGCTGGCTGCGGGCGCCTGCTCCTTGGGGCAGCCCTGCAGCAGGGCCAGCAGGGCGATGGTTCGGGTCATGATGGACTCCTGCTCCGGGGAGAGAGACGTCTACCTCCCGCCGGCTCCGAAGACACCCGTGATGACTGTCGCGGGGGGGTGATCGAATGCAGAGAGGGGATGGGTAGCATTGGCGTATCCCCGCCAAGTACGACAATCATCGCGGCCCACCCGACGCGCACGAGATCCCCAGGTCTGGGACGCACGAGGAGCAACGATGAACCACACGACGTACTGATCCCGCGTGGCCATCTGGGAGCGAGCGGGATGCCTTGCGCAGCGTGCCCCGTTCGCCGGACGAGGCGTCCACGACGACGAGCTCGCCATCTCGGACGGATGCGATCGCGCCTGGCGCGGCGATGAGGCAGGGGATGCCCATCTCACGGCTCACCGCCGCGGCGTGGCAGGTCACGCCGCCCTCCTCGGTGACGATGGCCCCTGCGCGCTGGTAGGCCTGGACGTAGTCCGGGGTCAAGCAGCGCGTCACGACCACGTCGCCCGGCTCGACCTGGAGGCAGTCTTCGGGGCTCCTCAGGATCCGAGCCCGTCCCTGGTGGACGCCGCCGCTCGCCACCTGCCCCTCCACCGGCCCGGCCTGGCGCCTGGCCGGCATGCCTCCTGCCCTGGTGGCCGCGACCCGGTGCGGGCGCACCTCCGTTGCGCCGCCCTTCAACTCCACGGCGAAGCCGCCCTGGCGCTGAGCGATCTTCTCGCGCAGAGCGTCGCCACGCGCCTCGTTCTCCAGGAACGCTTCGATCTCGTCGGCGGCCAGGTGGAGCAGACCGTCGTAGTCGGTCCCGGTCCTTTCCGCGATGCACGAGAGAACGGGGCGCATGAAATGGGCGGAGCGTTCCAACGCGTTCTTGCGGTGCTCTCTGAGCAGGACGAGCGGATCGATGGGGACGCGAGGTCGCCTGCGTGACGGGCGGGGCCTGGAGAGGTCTGCGGCCAGGCGGAGGAGCAACTGGTCGCGGGACCAAGGAGAGCCGGCGAAGTAGGACAATCCCAGCCAGTCGTAGGCCTCCAGGTGCGTGTCGATGGAGCGCTGGAGCCGGGATGGGAGCGGCCCGCGCGCTCCGTTCCGCACCTGGGCCGACAACAGGCCGTCGCGCGCCACGCATCGTAGGATCCGCTCGTAGGCCTCCGCCTCCTCGGCAGCCAGGCTCCGCGAGGCGCGCAGGTCCGGATCCAGTCCGGGATCGTCCAGCTGGAGGACCCCTTGGAAGGAGCCGAGCTGGTGCAGCACATCGTCGAGGGCGGCCGGGAAGACGACGAGGAAAGGCATCACGGCCGTCACCGCCTCCGTCCAGGAGCTCCAACTCCGGCGGAGATCGTCGTCGCACGTGGAATCCGGGTCGCCGGTGCGGAGCGAGCCCAGCCGCTGCGACCGGCGGATGAGCTCGTTGCTGCGCCTCCAGCACCGGTTGCAGAACGACACCAGGTACGTCTGCTCCGTGGTCAAGCGGCTGGAGAGGTGCGTGCGCAGCCGAGCCAGGTCCTCCGCGCGATAGGACACGTTTCCATCTTCGAGCCTGCGCGCGCCGAGCTGGAAGGGGATGTCCAGCGCTGTGGCCAAGGGGGCCCCGAGGCCCCGCAGCACGAGGGTCTCGAAGAGAACCGGGATCGGTCTGTTCAGCTTGTCCTGCCAGGTCATCGTCGCCTCCTTCCATCGCTGGTCACCGGTTCAGAGGTCGGGCTTGCACCACGTGGAGATCGCTCGCGATGGCGAACTCGATGTCCTGCGGCGTGCCGAAGAAGCGCTCCACAGCGACGCCAGCGGCCAGCAGCGCGTTGAGCTCGGCCGAGGTCAGCGCGCATTGTCGGCTCACTGGCCGGCGGCGCAGGGCGCCAGCCTCGACGACCATCGCCTCGCGCTGCGCTCCGGGCGAGAAGGAGCGCTCCTGGGGCCAGGCGCGGTCCAGCTGGTACTGGGTGGGAGTGAAGGCCCCCGCGACCTGCCCGTCGGCCAATCCCTCGCAGACCTCGATGATCGTTCGGCCGCTCGGAGGGAAGCGGGTGTACATCACCCCCGCTTTGCTGGCCGGTACGAGCTCCTGCACCAGCACGGCCATGGCCTCTCCGCCGAGGTCCAGGCCGAGCCGCTCGGCGTAGAGCCGCGCCGCATCGCCCGTCAGCGAATGCCAGACCGCCTCGACGGCCTCGACGAAGCCGGCGGCATCCCGGATCCCGAGCAGGGAGACGAATACGCCGGCGAAAGAGGCTTTGGCCGAGTCTTCGCAAGTGGCGCTGGAGCGCACGGCGAGCGGCGGCCGCAGCTTGTCCAGGGCCTGGAACCAGAGCTCAGTCATGCTCTCCGGAGGGCGCCCGCGGTGGGGGCTCCCAGCGGCGCCCGCCGGATGGCGCAGCATCCGCTCGTGTTGGACGGGGATGGCGAAGCCTGGCGGGATCTTGGCCACACCCGCTTGGTGGAGCTGCGCCAGCCTGGCGGCCTTGGCGCCCGCCAGCGCCTGCTCGCGGCAGGTGGGATCGGACAGCTGCAGGATCGGTTGCATCACGTCGCACCTCCCGCGCTCGCGACATCCAGCCTGTTCACCCTTCCGAGCGTGGCGTCCACCTCGACGAGCTCCCCGTCCTCGAGGGCGTCCATCAGTCCCTCGATGCCGACGATGCAGGGGAGACCGAAGTCGGCGGCCACCTGAGTGGCGTGCTGCGTCAGCCCGTGCTCGCTGGTCAGGATGGCCCTGGCCTTGGCGATGATGGGCATATAGGCCTCGGTCGTGCGATAGGCTGCGAGGACGAAGCCTTCGCCGGCTCGCGCGATGGCGGCCGAAAGGTCGGAGGCCTTCAGGACCGGACCCATGACCTTCCCAGGAGAGGCGACCGTACCCCGCAGCACAGCCAGGTCGCGCATCGATCGCGACTCGCCGAGCTCCTGCTGGATGATCCGCCGCGCCTCGGCGCCGACCGCGAAGCGCTCCCGACCGCCGGCCAACCAAAGGAACAGCTCCTGGCGCCCCCGCAGCTCGTCTTCCGGGCAGCTTCGGGTCGCGAGCAGATCGCGGAAGTCCTGGAACAGCATCTGCTCGGTCAAGGCGGGTTCGAAGTCGAAGCGCCGGGCCACTCGCTGGCGGAAGTGGCCGTAGCTCCAGCTCGAACGGGAGACCAGCCCGGACTCGTACTCCTTCAGGGCGATCAAGCGGGACAGGAGGTGGCAGTGGGCGCCCAGCTCGTCGTCTGCGGTCAGCTTCGAGCAGAGGTTCCGCACCTCTTCTCTGAGTTCCTCGTGCACGACGGTGTGCGGGCGTTCCTTCTCCCGCAGCTCTCGCCGCAGCTCGGAGAGCAGGGCCTCCAGGGTCAGCTCGGGCCCGATCCACTTGTAGGGCAGCCACTTCCAGCTACGCCTGTAGCCCTCGATCCGGCCCATCAGCAGGGGAAAGGATGGCAGCTCTTCCAGGATGGTCTCGTCGTCTGGCTGCTGGAAGAGCGCGAGGGCGGCCGGATCGGCCTGGATCGCCGTCAGGATCGGGCGCCGTTCCTCACGGGCGCGTTGGGCCCACGAGGGCTGTCGCGGCAGGGTGAGCCGAGATCGGCACGCAGCGCCCAGTTCGAGCGGCGCGTTCCAGGTGCCCAGGAGCTCTTCGATGCGAGCGTCTATCCGCAGCTCCAGGCCTGGAGCCAGCAGGATCAGCGGCACGGAGGAGAGGCTCAACGCGTGGTAGGACCGCGCGAAGCGGTCCAGCGAGTTGGTCCAGTCGCCCTCGGCGGCCTGCCCCAGCCGAGAGGCGGCGCCGTCCAACTGGCGCGCGCGGCGACGGCCGATGCGGTCGAACTCCTCCAGGCGGGTCGGTTCCACCAGCATCGGCAGGGCCGAGGTGGAGAACGCAGCTACCTCCCCCTCGACGAAGTACTTGCGGGACGTGCCTCGTTCCCAGTAGTGCAGCGCCCCCACCTGGACGCCCCATTCCTCCTGGAAATCGACCGAGAGCAGAGGCCTGAACTTCTCGCAGGTCAGGCCTGGCGCGGAGCGCCCGGAGGCGCCTCGATTCTGGAGCCAGAGATACCATGATTTCATGTCGAATTCCTTGTCGGGTCTTGAATCGAGAGAGGACTGTCAGCTGGCCTTCGGAGGCTTGGAGGGGACTGCGTTGGGTCTTCTTCTTCCAGATACAAGTTGTGTTCAGCGCGTTTTTTCGGTGGCCCCGGTCGGGCGCGGCTGCCTGGGCGTCGCTCTCGGCCCTGTTCAGGGGGCGTCCAGCTGCTCGAGGAGGAGGGCCCGGGCGAGGGGAGCGATCCGGGAGACCACCTGGGTGCGCTAGGGCAGGTCGTCGTCGCGTAGGCGGTCGCGCTCCGGGAGGCTACGCTAGCGCATGTCCCTCACCCCGATCACCGCCGTGGCGCTGGCAGTCCTTGTGACGCCCGCAGCCCTTGCGGGCGGCCCGGCGGATGTGGGCGGTTGGATCCGCTCTGCGGGCGTGCGCCCGGAGGCGCGCGCCCGCATGCAGGCCTGGGCGGACGACGACCAGCGCGTGACCGAGGCCTTTGCCGAGAGCTTTCCCGCCTGGGTGCAGGGTCGCATCGCCGCGGCGGTGGATCGCCGCCTCCCGGGCGCCGACACAGCCTGCGAGCCCAACATCCAGGTGGGCTTCGTAGAGCCCGACTCCGTGGCTGAGACCAAGGCGGACCGAGCCTTCGAGCGCAGCACCTTCCAGGTCGAGACCCTGCACTGCCTGGACCACGGCGACGCCGCGCGGGCCATGGCCATCTACAACTCCCAGGCCTTCCGGGAGGCTGTGATGCCGGGCCTGGAGCGCTACTGGCGCGAGGACGAGAACGTCTGCCTGGCCACGAGCGCGGTGGTTGGCATCGTCGGGCGGACCGAGATCTGCCTCGCGTCCCGTGAGTATGGGGGGGAGGGGGTGCGCGCCTTCCACACCCGGCTCGTCGAGAGCGCTGACGCCCCGGGCGCCCAGGGGGTCTTCTTGCGGGAGAGCGTCGTCGCCTTCGTCGACCGCGCCGAGGGCGGGGTCGCGGTCTTCCGGATCGTCTACACACGCGGAAAGGACATGGGCGCGCTGCAGCGCAGCGTCCTCGGTCGCGTGGCGGGCGGCTCCCAGGAAGACATTGCAGAGGCCCTGGAGGAGCAGCTCCGCTGAGTCGGGTCGGAGGTCGATTGCGACGATTGAGGCGACACGCCAGCGGGCGCCCTGCGCGGTCGCTCGTCGCTGTGGCCTGCTATCGGTTGTCCGTCAGCCAGTCTTCGGTCTCTTCGAACATGCTGTCCATCCCCCACAGGGACAGCGCCATGACGTTTTCGGGGTCATCGACGGAGCCCGTGGTCTCGTTCCACAGGCCCAGGTAGCGGTAGGCCTGCCAGTTGCCATGGGCGCCGGGGAGGAAGACGTCGATGCTGTAGCTCTGCTCGATGGTGTTGTTGCCGTCCTCGCCGACCCCGCGCTCCTCCAGCCAGGTGCGCGCCAGGATGCCCCAGACCCCGGTGCCGGCCAAGCCGTCCTCGGAGAGCTCCACCCAGCGGTAGTCCTTGATCATCTCGTAGGGGATCTCCATCAGGAGGTTCTTCTTGACGATGTCGTTGTTGGTGCGCAGGACGAGGCAGTCGCGGGTGGGAAAGCAGGAGGGATCGGTGGGTTCGAGGAAGATGCGGTCGTACTGGTCAGGGGCGAAGGGCTCGACGGGGGTCTGGTCGTCCAGGACGATGGCCTGGCTGTTCTGCTCGGGGGTGAAGGCCGAGCCAGCCACCAAGCCGACCCCGTAGCAGTCGCCGGGGTTCGCGCCGTCGGGGGGGGTGACACCCACGAGGTCGTCGGTCGAGAGGTTCTCGATCTGGTAGGAGCGGTCTTTGTAGTCCACATCGAGTTCCAAGCTGGCGAAGAAGGCCTGCAGGTTGAACATGCCAACCTCGAGCGCCCCCGTTTCCTCGGCCTCCCAGTTGCGGAACAGGTAGACGGTCAGCTCGTTGAGCTCGGTGGGGGCGTCGGGCGGGGCCTTGCAGCCCGCCACGAACAGACCCAGGCCGGTGAGGAACAGGGGATGCGACTTCGTGGTGGCCATGACGCCCGGCTTCGGAATGAGGTTTTCGCACCGGATAAGTAGCTGCTGAGGCGTGCGAGCGCGACCGGTGTGGACGAACTGACGGCCAGTCGCGTCGCTCGCCGGGGCAGCCCGTACGCAGCGCCGGTCCTCAGGGCAGAGGAGCGCGCTCCTCGCTGGCGCCATCGTCCACGCCCAGCAGCTCGAACACCCCCATGGGCTCGGGCAGCCCCTTCAGCGCCACTGTGCGCTGCGGCCCCACCTGCACGCAGTAGGCCACCTTTGAGCAGAGCGCGGCCGAGAGCAGAACCTGGCTGCCCTCGGTCAGGGCCTCGATGCGCGCTGTGGCGTTGACCACCGTGCCCACCACGCCGTACTTGGCGTGCTCCTGGCTGCCGATGTTTCCGGCCACCACCGCACCCGTGTGCAGGCCGATGCCCATGCCCAGCTCGGGCAGGCCGCGCTGGGCGTTCTCTCGGTTGAAGTCTTCCAGCGCCCGCTGCATGGCGAGGGCGCAGCGCACGGCCCGCTCCGGATCGTCCGGGCGGGTGAAGGGAGCCCCGAAGAGCGCCAGGATGGCGTCGCCGATGAACTCGTTGATGGTGCCGCCGTGGGCCTGGATGACCGCGGCCATGCGCGCCAGGTAGTCGTTCAGCAGGCTGATCATGCCCTCTGGTCCGAGCCGCTCCGTGAGCGCGGTGAAGCCCCGCAGATCGCTCATCAGCACGGTGACGGTCTGCAGGCGACCGCCCAGCTCCAGGGCCTCGGGATCGGCCAGGCAGCGCTCGGCCAGCTCGGGCGTGGTGTAGCGCCCCAGCACGCCCTGGATGAACTGGCGATCGCGCAGAGCCTGCACCATGTCGGCCAGCGCCAGTGTCAGGGTGCCGATCTCGTCGCTGGAGGCGGCCTCGAACTCCACCTCCAGGTCCCCGCGGCGCACGCGGCGCGCCTTGCGGGTCAGCTCCACCAGGGGCCGTGCGATCCAGCGCCCGGTCAGGGCGCCGGCCGCCAGGGAGACCATCAGCGCCAGGATGCCCAGGACGAGGGCCTGGCGCTGCTGGGCGCGGATGCCCGCCATGAAGTCGGACTCGGGCACCACCACCGCCACCAACCAGCTGGCGTCTCCGGCCGGGAAAGGGGTGAAGTGCGCCAGGTAGGCCACGCCGCCCTGCTCGAAGCGCGGCTGCGGATCCTCCTCCTGCTGGTAGCGGGCCAGCGCCCGCTGCAGCACCGCGGGCAGGGGGGCGTCCAGGCTGACCTCGCCCGGGTCCGAGCCCGCCACGAGCAGCCCGGCTTCGCTCAGCACGTAGACTTCACCGCGCTCGGTGACCTCCAGGCCGCTCAGAAACTCGGACAGACCCTCCAGGAAGAAGTCGATGGTGAAGACTCCCTGCGCCTGGCCGGCGGCGTCCATCAGCGGCATGGCGCAGGTGAGCCCGGTCCCTCCGCTGAAGAGAAACTCGTAGGGCTCGGTCCAGGTGGTGCGCCCGGCCGTGGCAGCCTGCTGATACCAGGGTCGGATCGTGGGGTGGTAGCCGTAGTCATCCGAGCTGCGCACCAGCTCGGAGGAGCCATCGTCCAGCAGGCGGCGCTCACGCATGCGGATGACGCCCTCTTCGGGCCAGCTGTGGTTGAGCAGGATGTGGCCCCCAGGATCGCGCCAGGCACCCACGAAGTGATTGTCAGCCGACCCGAAGCTGGCCCAAGCCAGCTGGGGATGGGCGCGTACCACGCTCAGGAAGTAGCGGCCCAGCTGCTCGTCGTCGCCCGGATCGAGCACGCCTTGCTCCACCAACGCGGGGCCCATGGCTGCCAGCTGTTCGGCTTGCGCGAGAAAGCCGCGCGTGTGGCCCAGGGTCAGCTCGGAGAGCTCCACCATGGCGCGCTCCACCAGGGAGAGCGTGCTGCGACGGGCGTGCAGGATGGAGAGCCCGCCGATGGCTGCGCTGGCGACGACCAGCAGGCCCGCCAGCACGGTGACCAGGGCCACGGTGAAGGGCGGGCGCCGTCGAAGGCCGGGCTGGGGCTCAGGCATGTTGGAGGCCTTATCAAGCTCGGCTCCACCTACTCCGCCCGCGCCACGAACTGGCCGCCCACGGGCATGGTGCGAGCGCTGTAGGTCCCGTCCGCGAGCACGTCGTAGAAGTCCTGGGGCATGGACTCCACCTCGGAGTCGTAGCTGACCTGGTCCTGCAGGTGGATGTGCAGGTGGGGCTCACTGGTGGTAGTCCTGCTGCACGTCGGCGTAGCTGGCGGGCTGGCCGGCCTGCGTGCAGATGTCCGCGGGAGGGGCCGAGTCTGGGACGGCCGAGTCCTCAGCTTCGCTCGTGCAGGCGGCGAGGACCAGAAGGAGAAGAGACAGCTGGCAGATCGGCTTCGACATCTTCGACCTCGTCATGGCAGGGCGGACCAGAGGGCTTCGAGGTCCACCACGGCCGGCGCGGTGGTGGGAGCCGGGATCCCGGTCTCCGGAGCCACGAAGACCCTCAGCTCCATGCTGGAACCGTCCATGACCACCGAGTGGGCCGTGGCGTCCCACGAGACCTGCTCGATCAGGGCCCGGGCAGCCTCGGCGTCGAGCCCCCCCGAGGCCGCCGCTTCGTCCAGGCCCGCCTGCAGCGTGGCGATGCGCTGGGTGGAGTCGTTCTCTTTGGGGGGATCGGAGCGCTGCAGGTAGTGGTTGGTGCAGGTGATGGCGTCCCCGGTCACGAGATCCGGATCGAAGCCCGGCTGGCGCACGGTGACCTGGCCGTCGGCGTGGTCCGTGGCTCCGTCGAACTCGAAGACCACCGCGGCCGTGCCGTCGTCGTGGCTCAGGGGGAAGCTGAGGTGCAGGTTGTTGCCCGCCTGCTGGGGGGCGGCCTCCAGCTCGGCCTCGGCCGCAGCCACGACGTCGTCGGCACCCCAGGTGGCGGTCAGGGCGCTGCGGGCAGCCATCATGCGCGGGTGGATGCCCGTGGACTGGGTGGCAGAGAGCGCCTCCCAGATGTTGTGCATGGTGAGGCCCACACCCTCCTCGGTGAAGCAGGTGACGCAGCCGACGAGCCCGGGGGTGGTGAGGGAGGCGAAGCGCGCGCCACCTTCCTCGCTCGAGCTGTAGACCTTGAGGATGTGCATCTCCAGGAAGCGGCCGCCCGGATCGATGGCCCAGTCGAAGTTGCGGCCATGGATCGGTTCCCCCGAGGCGGTGGCCTCCCCCCAGGCCGTGAAGGAGGAGCAGCCGTAGTCGGCCAGCACGTTGGCAGCCACCAGGTCCTCGAAGATCACCTCCCGCGCACCCTCGGCGTCGGGCTCCAGGTACTCGCTCTCCACCCAGAGCTGCTCGGGCGTGCAGTGCTCGAGCGCCGCGTCCCACATGGCCCTCAGCTCGCGCTCGTCGCCCTCGGGCAGCTCGATGGCGTTCTCCACCAGCGCCAGCACCAGGGAGTAGGGCACACCGTAGTCCGCCACCAGGTACTCCAGCACGTAGTCCTTGAGCAGGGCCGGCATCTGGTCGCAGAACAGGGCGCCCTCGGCGTAGCCCATCTCCTCGCGGGTACCCCAGAGCTCCAGCACGGGCAGCCCGTCCGCCTCGCTCAGGCGGCCGTGCAATCCAGCGTCCGACGGAGCCGTGTCCTGGTCGTCGCGGGTGGAGCAGCCGAGGATCAAGAGCAGGTAGGCAAGGCGCATCGGAATCTCCCCTTTGCGTTCACTCTCAGTCTATCCCGTGCGCACGGACGAGATCGGCTGGCGAGACCCGCGCCGGTCAGCCAGGCTCGTTGTCCTTCGACTGTTCGGAGCGTTGGCGGTTCAGCAGCAGCGCGACCGCTGGCAGGACGAGCCAGGGGATGGCGTAGTAGATGGACAGGTACCAGAATCGAGCCAGGAACTGCGCCCCGTGTCCGAGGAAGACTCCGCAGTACAGCCAATCGAAGAACGCCAGCGGCACGGTGAAATAGAAGGCGTACCAGCCAGCCAGCCTGAGACGTGCCTGCCGTCTCACTCGCCGCAGGACCAGGTGGGCGATGGCGGGAATGGGCACCAACACCACGAGGACGAAGACCACCATGAACCTTACGGAGTACTGCTGGTAGTAGGATGGCAATCCACCCAACCAGAAAGCCACCCAGGCCAGTGTGGCGACGAGAAGCACGCGAAGATGTCCCCGGCTCGTCAGCACAGCGGCCTCCGGGCTGTCCGCCCGACGGCCCTGACGCCCGAGGTCCCCACAGCTCGCCCCAGGCGGATCCGCAGGACGGTGTCTCCCGGCTTCACCACCTGGACGACCACGATGAAGCGGCCGAGGATTGCGCCAGGGTGAGACCGTTCTCCTATGAACACCGCGATCCCCGACGCCGCGCGACGAGGCACAGAGCTGCGAGCCCAGCCAGCAGCAGGCCGCGCGCGCTCCGGCTCGATCCCGTGCAACCGCAGCCTTCCGCATCGGCCGGCGATCCTGTGTCCACGGGCGCTGGCGTGGTGTCGAAGGAGAAGCTGAACGGCTCGAGCCCGACCCCGTCCCAGGTCGCCAGGCCCGGGCCCACCGTCACGGTGTGCGCGCTGTCCGGGGTCCAGCCCTCGGTGGGTTTCAGCCCGATCACGTGGGACCCGTAGCAGTAGTGGATGTCGAACGACGGCGCCTGCCCATCGGCGTCCTGCACTGCCACGTTGTCGAGCCCCAGGCTGCTGGTGTCCAGGCCGCGGGCCACCACGAAGGAGACCATGGCGTCGATGCTGTCGACACCGGCAGGCCAGCCGGTCGCACCCGCCGCGGGAAACTGGGCCAGCAGTGGCTCGGCCAGGGAATCTTCGCCCTGCAAGCGCGCCCAGAGCACCTCCCAGTAGGCTGCCACTGCCGGCGCCGTGTTGGGCGGGTTGCCGGGTTGCAAGGGGTCCATCTGGTGCTCGCCGGCCCAGGGGTACGCCGCCACATGCTCCGCCAGCGCGTCATCGTCCTCGCCGGCGCCGCAGATCAGGTGCATGGAGAGCAGCACAAGGGTGTTGGCATCGCTGATGGTGTCGGGGTTCACCTCGTGACCGGCATGAGAGAGCATCAGCTCGGCCATCAGCTCATCGGGCACCCACGAGTCCGGCGGGTCGGCGCAGCCCGCGGCCCCCACCAGGGCCACGTCGGTGGAGCCGTCGCGGCCAATGCTCGAGCCCGGCGATCCTTCGTCGTAAACGTCGCTGCGAGCCAGGTAGGCGCAGTCGTAGGTCTGGTCGCAGAGGCCGTGGGAGGCCATGCCCATCAGGAAGGCGATGTGCTCCCCGGCCTCGTCGGACCACGGGGGGGCGTAGTTCTCCCTGATCCAGTCCAGGTAGGCGCTCTGGAAGGGCTCCCAGTGTGCGATCTCGCCGTAGCCGTCGTCGATGGCGTAGCCGCCGTCGGGGAAGTTGGCGCCGTTCTGCAGGGGCAGGTCGTGCTGCTCCAGCAAGCTCTTCAGCTCGCCCTCTGGCAGCGCGTCGCGGGCCCACAGGGTGACCCAGAGGTGGGACTCGTTGCCGTTGGCCGCGGCGGAGGCCGGAGCCAGCAGGGCGAGGGCGAGGCCGAGGGCGCGAGGAAGCTGCACGTCGGATTCCTAGCCTGCAGCGGTCCGGCGGTCCGCCTGCCACGCTCTTGGCCACGCAGCGAGCCCCTGGCCGCTTCTCCCCATCCAGCCGCCCCTGGCGCCGCGCGCGAAGCGGCGCATCCCTCCCGGGAGCGGGACGATATGGTGGAGAAACAGCGAACGCACCCGCTCCTTGCTGGAGGAAAGCCATGCCAGCCCCGGATCTCCGACGCCTGCGCCCCCCACCTCGCGCGGTCCCGCTGCCCCTGCTCCTGTCCCTGTTCACCGGTGGAGCGCTGGCCCAGATCCTGTGGCTGCTGGCCGCCTTCTCCCTGGCCGCGCCGGCCCTGGTGCTGGAATCGACCGATCTGCGCGCCACCTGGGCGTTGCGGGACTCCCTCTCCCAGGCCACGGGCACCGTGGAGTCCACGGAGCGCGTCTCGCGCAGCACCGAGGACGGCAAGACCACCTCCATCTTCGAGCACCGCTTCAGCTTCGTGGACGCGCAGGGTCGCAACCAGCAGGGCATCTCCTACGCCACCAACCGGCGCGAGCAGGACGGGACCGAGGTGCCGGTGGAGTATCGCGCGGATGAGCCCAGGTACTCCCGCATCGCGGGCATGCGGCCCAACCAGAGGCGCGGGGACTGGTTGATCCTGCTCCTGTCTGCGGGCGGCGTGGTCGTCCTGGGCGTCTGCCTGAAGCAGCGCGGGCGCCTGCTGCCCCTGCTCGCCAGGGGGCGCCTGGCCGAGGCCGAGCTGAGCTCGGTGGAGGAGGCCAAGCGCGACGAAGGCCCACCTTCGGTCCTGGCCCGCTACCGCTTCGAGGACGCCTTCGGCCACCAGCGGGAGCACTTGTGCAAGGTCCCCGCAAAGCTGCAGCCGCTGCCGGAGCGCGCGGCGCTGCTCTACGACAAGAAGAACCCCAAGCGAGCCATGCACATCGGGGAGCTGCCGTCCTTCTTGTTTGGGTCGTTGATCGCCGAGAACGGCCAGCTGCGGGGACCTGCCTGGAGCTCGCTGCCCAGGCGGCTGCTGATCCCCGTGCTCGCCCTCCTTGGCAACGGCTTCTGGCTGGCGTGGGCCCTGTGGCGGGAGCTGGGCGCGGTGGGCTGAGGGCCTACCGGTCGCACATGCTGACATCCCGGCCTCACCCCTGCTAACCTCATGGGACCGTGAACCCGCACCTAGGGAGCGGAAAATGGCGCATCCATGGAACAGCTCGCTGATCGCGCTGCAGCTTGTCGCAGCCGGCTGCGCGCTCCTGGCATCCTGTCAGCGGGACGACAGCGCGGCAGGCGCCGGCGACAGCGGCAATGCCTCGGTGCCAGGCGCCCCGGTGGCCGAGATCTCGGCCTTCCCCACCCGTGGATACGTGCCCCTGACCGTCCGCTTCGACGGCTCGGCCTCGCACGACGACGATGGCGCCGTGGTGGGGCATTCCTGGGACCTGGACGGCGATGGGAGCGCGGATCTGGAGGGAGAAGACGGCGGCTTCGAGTACGCCGATTCTGGGACATGGACGGCCTCCCTGGAGGTCACCGACAACGAGGGCAAGACGGACGTGGCCGAGGTCGAGATCACCGTCCTGCCGGACGAGGAGGTCGTGCTGCTCGACGAGCAGTTCGACAGCGATCCCTTCTCGGACGGCCGCTGGGCCGTCTACCTGGAGGACTGCGCCGAGACGCGGGACGGCACCGTGGAGTACCGCAGCGAGGAAGACGGTTGCGGCGGGGCCGGGGGCTATATCACCCGCGAGAGCAGCTACCGCTGCGTCGTGTATGGCGGCTCTTCCTTCTCCACCGAGGGCTACCACGACGTGGAGCTGGACTTCTGGGGCCGCTACGACGACGGCGTCGTCAGGGTCGACGCCATCGCCAACGACGCATGGGTGACGGTCTCGGACGTCGAGACCAGCGCCGACTGGACGCAGCGCAGCGTGACGCCGGAGGGCGACATCACCGGCCTGCGCGTGTTGCTGCGCGACGGCGCGGTGGACTGCATCAGCTTGATAGCCCTGCCCATCTGCCGCCCGGACGAGGCCCGGGCCTGCGCGGGCGGCGCGACCACCTTCAGCGTCAGCGCCTTTGGCGGAGAGGCCTTCCAGTGGCAGAGAGACGGCGCGGACCTGGCCGATGGTGGGCACCTCTGGGGCGTCACCGAGCCCATGCTGGTGATCGATGATGCCAGCGCAGAAGACGAGGGCTCGTACCGCTGCGCCATCACCACCTCCGGCGGCACGGTGCTGTCCAATCCCGGCACGCTCTCGGTGGAGGACGCGCCCACCATCAGCCAACAGCCCAGCTCCTCCGAGGTCAGCTCCGGTGAGAGCTTGAGCTTGTCGGTGGAGGTGCTGGGCGTCGAGCCCATCACCTACCGCTGGCAGAAGGACGGCGAGGATCTGGCCGAGGGATCGCGCATCGCGGGCACGGCCACGGCCGAGCTGACCATCAGCGCCGCGGAGCCCGGCGATCAGGGGTCCTACCGCGTGCTGGTCGCTGACGACTGTGGCGAGCAGACGAGCTCGGCCGACGCGCAGGTGTACGTGCGCAGCTGGGATGCCGAGGCCCCGTTGGTCACCGGCAGCTCCGTCGATATCGACCTGCACTACGAGAGCGACTGGATCATCGAGGCCGACTTCCTGGGCTGCGACACCGACGGCGGCTTCGATCGCTACCTGCAGGAGGAGGACCGGCTCGACCTGTTCAACCGCGGCAGCGACATGCTGGCGCTACGCCTGGCCAACCGCCAGATCTGGTTCGAGTCGGCCAACCTGGGATCCGTCAGCACGGCGATTGGCGAGACGGACCACTTCGGCGAGACCCTGGCGGCGAACATAGAGCAGGGCGATCACAGCATCCGCATCGAGTACATGGGAACCGGCGCCCAGGCCCGCCTGTACTGGGACGGCGCCCTGATCGGCGACTGGAACCTGTGGATCGAGTCCGTCCCCGGTGCCATGGGCGACGTGGCGGTCACCAACATGGAAGGTGGCACCATCCGTTGGTATCAGGGCTCCTTCGTCTCGCTCGCGGACCTGTAGCTTCACTCCGCTCGTGGCGCCCGCCTCTTGCTGCCCCGTTCATCCCGCCCCGGAGCCCCATCATGGACCGTCACGCCTATGTCCTGCTCACCCCGGGCTACGCCGACTGGGAGCCTGCCCTGGCCTGCAGCGAGATCCACCAGCAGAAAAGTCTCCGTGTGGTGACCGTGGGCCTGAGCGCCCAGCCCCTCTGCTCGCTGGGCGGCTTCCGGGTCGCACCGGAGCGGACCATCGACCAGGTGGATCTCGGGCGCGCATGCTTGGTCTTGCTGCCCGGCGGCCCGGCCTGGCAGGAGCCCACGCCGCCCGCGGCGGCCCGACTGCTGCGCAGCGCGCGACAGCGCGGCGTTCCCTTGGCCGCCATCTGCGGCGCCACCCTGGCCCTGGCCCGCGCCGGGATCCTCGACCAGCTGCGCCACACCAGCAACAGCGTCGACTACCTGCTTGAGCAGGTTTCCGACTACGCCGCGGCCGCACTGTACCAGGACGAGCCGGCCGTGACGGACGACGGCGTGATCACCGCGGGCGGTGCGCACTACGTGGAGTTCACCGTGGAGATCCTGAGGCTGCTGGGCATCTACGAGGGCGAGCGGCTGCAGGCCTGGTACGCGCTGTTCAAGCACGGGGTGCTACCCACAGCTGGCTAGTCGCCGGGCATCCTGACCAGCTCGGAGACCGGCCGCTGCAGCGCGCAGAACGAGCGTTCCGACCGAGCCTCAACGCTGCGTGGGAGCAGCGCCGGGATCACCGAAGCTGCGCTCCCAGAGCACGGATCCCCCGGGCCGGTAGGCCACGACGCAGGCGCGTCGCCCCTCCTCGGTCAAGACCCTCCCCACGGCGACGACGGTGCCGTCCTCGAGCAGGACCAGGTCGCTGAACTCGTCGGAGCCTTTCCCTCCGCCATATCGCGCTTCCCAGCGCAGGCCGCCCTGGCCATCCAGCTCGACGATCCAGGCGCTGCGGCGGGAGCTCGATCCCGTGCTTCCCGCCAGCACCCAGCCATCCCCCTTGGCTTCGGCTGCGCTGAAGTCCGCGCGCTTGTCTCCGTAGTACTCGCCCCACTTGATCTGGCCGTCCGGGGTCCAAGAGGTGGCCTTGGCCCGCTGCCCCTTGCGACCCGCCAGCAGGAACTCCGAACCGTTGTAGGCCAATGCCGCGGGCTCGCCTTCACCCCACGGCTCCCCGTCGTACTGGACCTGGCCCTGGGCGTCCAGGTAGCTGACAACGGCGTAGCGGTCGTAGGTTCGACCCCGCCTGACGCTGTACTCGCTCGCCACCAGCCAGCCTTCCCCCTTGGAGACCAGGGCCGTGGCCCGCCCGCGCTCGAGCTGGGTGAGCCAGCGCGTGCCCGTGGCGCCCACCTGCGCGATGAAAGGACGCCTGCCCGCGCCGCCGGCCAGCACGAAGCTCTCCTCCGGCCCAACCTGCAAGGCGTAGGCCCTGCTGCTGCCATTCGTCGCCACCGAGGCTCTGGCCTTGGCGTTGCCCTGGGCGTCGAAGAGCACGATGCCCGCCTGCTCGATGCCCTTGGCCCTGCTGATCACGGCGAAGCCCTCGCCGTGGGCGGTGACCGCCCCCCCGATGTCGTAGCGATCCCCGAATACGTACTCCCAGGCGGTGTCTCCCCGGGGTTCCAGGCGAGCGAGCCATAGCTCCGACTCGCCGTGCATTCCCTCTCCGGCTGGCCGGTAGTGCCCGGAGACCACCAGGCTCCCGTCGGAGAGCTCCGCCACGCCCTTGGCCTCGGCGGCCGTTTGGCTGCGCAGGCGCCTGCTGTCCAGCAGGATGCCGCCCCCGAATGCCAGCAACACGGCCAGGAACAGGAGCATCAAGATCAGGAGCGCCGTGCCGCAGGAGATGCGGGGGCGCCGCGGGGCATCGGAGCTCGATATCGTCACTGGAACCACCTCCAGGGCCTGCTGCGTACCATAATCTGATGGCCAGGTTCCAGGTTGGCCCAATAGTCCGAGGAGCAAGCGCCTGTCGTCATCGGACAGGGTCATGGTCCTTTGCTCGCTGGGTCGAGGCCACGGTATGCGCCTGGGCTGGCAGCATGGCGGAACCCCGCAGTCCAGCCGAGGGGCTTTCCTCGCACCGTCAGGGGCTCAAGGCTGCACCTGGGCCTCTCGCGCCCGCGGGGCTTCGCTCCGGAGAGCCTGCCGCATGCCGAAGGGGGGCACCGAAAGCACCTGGACCGGCGGAAATCCTGGACTCGGCAGCGTGTCCGGGCCGCAGAACAGGCGCGGGCTGGAGGGACCAGGGGCCCGCGGGCGGGTGAGCGCCGTGCCATGGCCGGATTTTGGCTCCTCCAGCTCGAGGAAGAGCATGTACTCGTCTCCGCAGGTGGCGTAGTCGTAGCTCGGGCAGAGCTCTGCAGAAGCGATGGCCTCGTCCTCGAAGCCCTGGGGAGCCGTGGCGCAGTCCGCCCCCTGCGTGACGAGGTCCACGGCGTTGTCCGCGTAGCTGTTGTCCGCGAGGCTGGCCGATGCGTCGTCCAGGAACAGGCCGGCACCCAGGCCGTCCCGCAGCTGGTTGCCCTCCAATCGCAGCCCCAGCTTCCCGTCCCAGGCCGCCACCCCGTTCCGGGCGTAGACCGCGTCGCCGCACATGTCCAGGTGTCCGCGACTCCAGCCTTCTCCGCCGCGGATGGTGTTGCCGGAGAGGGAGTAGCTGCCCTCTCCCGAGAGCCAGACGCCGGCGACCGGGTTGTCCTGTATGGTGCTGGCGGAGACGGTGAGCGTGGGAGGGCCGCCCGCCCAGGGCTCCGCGTAGAGCCCGACGCCGCCACCGAGGTTCTCCTGGACGAGGTTGCCTTCGATGGCGGAGCTGTCGAGCGCGAGCGAGGCCCCGATGGCCACGGTCGCACCAGCGAACTGGTTGGCCCGCAGCACGCAGCCCGTGCAGTCGATGTGGCTGCCTTCGTGGACCAGGTAGATCCCGGGTCCTTCGTTCGAGGCCGCTTCGAGCGCCGAGGCCTCGACCTCGGCGCCTTCGACGACCGTGACACCCAGGCCGACGGTCTGGAGCTCCCCGCACTTGGTGGAGAGGACCGCGGAGCCGGCGAGCGTCACCACGGTCTGGGAGTGGGCGACGAGAATGCCGACCGCCGTGCTGCCGGTCACCTCGCAGCCTTCCGCCCCCAGGCTCGCGCCATCGGAGACCTGGATGCCGTATCCGCCAAACCCGTCCCCAGCGGGCAGGGTGTCCCGAATGGTCGTCTCTCTGAGCTCGACCGCGGTTCCGTCATCGGCGACGAAGACGCCGACGGCCGCGTTGTCCGAGATCGTGCAGGCCTCCGCGTCCAGCGTCGCGCCGCCGTAGACCACGACTCCGAACCCTCCCTGCCCCTCTGGATCGGGCCTGGTGTCCCGGACGGTCGTCTCCACGAGCGTGACCGTGGTATCGGAACCGGACGCCAAGACGCCGTCCTGCGAGTTCCCCGCGACCGTGCAGCCCTCTGCGCTCAGGCTCGCGCCGTCAAAGGCATCCAGGCCGATGCCCGCGAATCCCCACTCGTCGGGCTCGGTGTCCTGGACAATCGTCTGCCGCAGCGTGACCGCCGTGCCAGCATCGATAGCGAGAACGCCAAAGGTCGTGTTTTCCGTCAAGACGCAGGTCTGCGCGGTCAGGCTCGCGCCGCCGAGGACGTACAGGCCATAGCCGAGCTCTCCATTCTCGTCGGGCAGCGTGCCCTGCACCGTCGTGTCGCTCAAGCTGACCCTGGTGTCCGCATGGCTGGCGTAGACACCCGCGACCGCGTTCTTTGCCACCTCGCAGGACTGCGCGGCCAGGTAGCCGCCTTCGAGGGCCGCCAGCCCCAATCCGAGTCCGCCACTGCCACCGGACCAGGTGTCCCGCACGGTCGTCTCCCGCAGCTCCGCCGCGCTGCCGGCATCCACCGAGAGCACGCCCACCATCGCATTCCCAGAGACCTGGCAAGACTCGGCCACGAGGCTGGCGCCCTGGTAGACGCCGATGCCGTACCCGGCTCCTCCCCATTCATCGGGCAGGGTGTCCCCGACGAGCGTTTCACGCAGCGTGATGGTCGTGCCGGAACCCATCGCCAGCACGCCCATGGTCCTGTTCCCCGAGATCTGGCAGGCTTCGGCGTCCATGCGAGCCCCGCCGTATGCCTCGATGCCGTACCCGTAGTACCCATGCTCCGTGAGCTTGTTGTCCCGGATGGTGGTGTCGCTGAGGGTGACCGTCGTGCCTGAACCGTTGGCGAGGACGCCTCCTTCGGCATTCTCCGAGACCTGGCAGGACTCCACCACGACCACGGTCTCGTAGAATCCCGTCCGCCGGGCCGCGATGCCTTCCGATCCGCTTCCGACCACCGCCGAATTCCTGATCGTCACATTCCCCGAGCTGACGAGGGCTCCCGAAGCGAGCGCCCCGCTCACCGTCACCCCCGAGACCAGGACTTCCCCAGCATTGGCAGCGATTTCGAGCCCCGGCGTCCTCGTCCCCAACGCTCGCGTCGATGGTGACCAGCTCGCGGCAGCGACCGGCCAAGTGCACACCCGCCTGCGAGCGATCCAGCTCCAACGTCTCCGAGTAGATCCCGGCCGCCACCGCCACCAGGCCGCCGTCCGCATCGCCCGCCGCGTCCAGGCCGGCCTGAAGGGAGGTGAAGGGCGCGCTCTCGCTGCCATCGCCGCCCTCGGCCGCTGCGAAATCCACGTAGACCGTGCCCTCATCGACCTCCAGGTTCCCCCAGACGCCCGTGCCGCAGGCGGCGGGCACGCAGTCACCGTCGTCGTCGAGATAGCCGGTATCGCAGCCAGGATCGTCGGTCGGTCCGCTATCCTCGACAGGGTCCGTGTCCTCGGGCGAGGGCTTCTTGCGCTGGCCCTTGTCGCAGGCGCCGAAGAGGAGCGTCGTGAGGATGGGTACGAGCTTGTCGCGCGCGGATGCGGGCACGTCGATTCTCACAGGGCTTGCCGGACATGACGAGGGGGAGATTAGCACGTGGATGCGACCTGGCGCGCTGGCCGGCCTGGTGCATGCCTGGCGCCAAGAGCGCCCTCGACCAAGCGAAGACGACGAGCCCCTGCGCTGGTCCACGGACCTGCAAGGCGCACAGATGGAGTCAGGTGGCGGTTCGCAGTGTCCGGAATCCGTCCCGTTCGCCGTCGCGTACCATGCGCTTCAGGTGCACCTTTCGGTGGAGCCGGTCATAACTGCGCCAGTGGTTGTCCACTGCCCGAGTTGTGGCCGCCCTTGAGGCCCTTGGGGGCTCCAGTTGCGCGCAATTCCGGTCACAACTGCGCCAGTGGCGGTCCACTGCCCGAGTTGTGACCGCCCTGCGGCATTCGCGTTCGCCGCTGGCTCCACGGCGTACCAGCCGTGTGCCCGGATCTGGGACAGGAGGAAAAATACCGGCAGGCCATTCAGGCGGCGCGCGAGCTGGTGCCCGGCGCCGAGCCCATCGGGCTGGCGCCTGCCGAGGAGGGGGCCGCTCCGGCCGTGGACGGGGATGCGACAGAGTCCGGAAGCACCCCGCGCCCTCGAGCTGGCCGCGGCCCCCCATGATCCCCGTGGCGGGCTGGACGCCTGGTCCTTTCCCCGGCTTGCCGCCAGAGCGGCTGGTCTTGTATCATTCCGGTGCTTGCCATTCCCAATTCCAGCATACCCAGCGGAAGTAGCCACCTCCATGTTCCCCGCTCGCCATCTGATTTTGCTCCTCTTGGTCTTCGCCGCCCCCCCCACGCTCGCCATCGACGCAGAGGACGTCGGCTTCGTGCACAGGCTTCTCTACATCGAGGGGCTCTCATGCGTCGAGGCCAGGTTCATCGTGCAGCGGACCCTGGGCTACGCTTGTCCGAGGATGCCCCCGAACCTGCCGCCGAATGTCTGCGAGGCGGCCCTCGTTGCCGACTGCGAGGTCGATGCGGACGGCGACGGCTTTCCCGCCGGCCTCGACTGCGATGACGCCGATGCAGCCGTGTACCCCAATGCCACGGAGGTATGCGATGGCTTGGACAACGACTGCGACGGCAGCGTTGACAACGACGCGTCCTGCGTCGAGGACTGCACGGACGGCAGCGACAACGACTCGGACGGCCTGGTGGACTGCGAGGACGGTGACTGCGCCACCGATGCGTCCTGCTACGAGGACTGCTCGGACGGAAGCGACAACGACCTGGACGGTCTCACCGACTGCGAGGACGATGACTGCTGGAGCGTTGCGAGCTGCGCCCACCCCGGGGGCGTGCGGAGCCGGGTGCACGGGGGCGGGATGGTCCAGGATCTCGTGAAGTCGACCTACTACTGGAACTGGAACCAGGTATCGAGTCACTTCCACATCACCTCGTTCTACGACTACGGCGCCACGCTGGACTCGGTCTGGGGGACGGTGCGGGTGCTTCCGGAGGGCGCGTCGTCCTGGGGTACGACCTCTGCGCGTACGACCTGCCAGTGGTCCGTCGCCGGGGCCTATTTGCGCTTCGTCGGGGAATACCACTGGCAGCACAACACGGCCTACCTTCACTACGAGTTTCACGACGTCGTTCGCAGCGGCTTCTACGTGGAGCCGGGCTGCCGCCTGGAGAGCTCCTGGTTCCTTCCGGGGGTGGTCAGGCCAGTGGTCGGGGGGGGGCTCATCGGAAGCCACCTCACCATGAGGGCCTATTTCGTCGGCAGCGTTCCCTGGTACCAGGGCTCGCTCTCCTTCAGCTCCTATGACCACACGTCCTCACGTTGGGTGATCGAGAGCTCCTACTCCGGCTTCAACGATGTGTACGAGACCCACCACTGGACCATCCATCGCGAGTCCCAGCTCAACAGCGCAGGTTCGAGCTACTTCGCCTCGCCTTGAGGAAGCATCGACGAGGACCTGTGAGCACTCCTCATCCCCCCAACAGCTCCCCCAACCCGCTGGAGCGCTCCACCCGCGCCCGCACCGCGGCCCGCAGCACCTCCTCGCTGCCGTAGATCTCCGCCCGCTGCCTGGCGCGAGTCACCCCGGTGTAGACCAGCTCGCGAGTCAGGATGCGGCTGGGGCTGGAGGGCAGCACCAGCATGACGTCGTCGAACTCCGAGCCCTGGGCCTTGTGCACGGTCATGGCGAAGACGGTCTCGCAGGGCGGCAGCCGGCCCAGGGGCACGCTGCGGATGCTGCGGTCGGCGCCCTGGAAGAAGGCTCGCAGCTGGCCGCCGCGGCTCTGGTCGGGCAGCACCAGGCCCACGTCGCCGTTGAAGAGCTGCACGCCGTAGTCGTTGCGGATCACCAGCAGGGGCTGGTGGGCGTAGTGGCCTTCACCGAGCTGCAAGCCGCGCTCCGCCAGCAGCAGCTCCACCAGGCGGTTGACGCTGCGCACGCCCAGCGCACCGCCGCGGTGGGCGCAGAGCACCCTGAAGCGCGTGAAGCGCTCGAAGGCCTGCGCCGGATCCGCGGCCTGCAGGTAGGGCGCCAGCAGGCCGCTCACCCGCGGCTCCAGCGCGCGCCTCAGGGCGGCCTGGGCGATGCGGCCGGACAGGGGCTGGCCGTGCTGGCCTTGGGGCGCCGTCAGCAGGCCTACCTCGGCGTGGCGCCCGGGGTGCAGGGCCTGCATGACGGCCTGCTCGTCCCCCTGGTTGATGGCGTGGGCCAAGGCGCCGATGCCCGCCCGGGCGGCGAAGCGGTAGCTGTAGCGCAGGCGCACCACGGCTGGCTGCAGGGCCTCGGCGCGGCAGAGCTCGCCCAGCACGGCGCCCGGCTCCACCGAGGCCAGCTGGTCGCGGTCGCCCAGCAGCACCAGGCGGGCGCTGGGCCGCACGGCCTGCATCAGCTTGGCCATCAGGGCCAGGGGCACCATGGAGGCCTCGTCCACCACCACGATGTCCGCCGGCAGGGGGTTTTCGCGGTCGTGGCGGAAGCGCGTGGGGCTGTGGGGCTGCCAGCCCAGGGCGCGGTGCAGGGTGGCGGCCTGGTGGGGGATGGCGGCCTTGACCTGAGCCGGGCAGCTCAGCTCGCTGCGGGCCAGCTCGATGGACTCGGCTAGGCGAGCGGCGGCCTTGCCCGTGGGGGCCAGCAGCGCGATGGAGGGCAGGGACGGGCCAGCCTGCTCCAGCAAGAGCGCCAGCAGGCGCACCACGGTGGTGGTCTTGCCCGTGCCCGGGCCCCCGGTGATCACGGCCAGGCGGCGCTCCAGGGCGGTGCGGGCGGCGACGGCCTGGAAATCCACGCCGCCGCTGGCCAGCAGGGCCGGCTGTCCGGGATCGAAGAGGCGGGCGATGATGCGCTGGGCCGCCTGGTCGTCCACGATCAGGCGCTCGGCGGCCCGCTGGGCCGCGTCGTGGGCCAGGGCTTGCTCGTAGCGCCAGTAGCGACAAAGGTAGAGCCGCCGGCCATGCAGCGCCAGGGGCGTGGCTGCGCTGCCGTCGCCTACCAGGGGGCTGGCCTGCAGGGCCTCCAGCCAGGGCCTCAGGGCGGGCCAGCGGGGAGGCTCGCCCTCGGCAGCCTCGGGCGCGGCTTCGTCCAGGGCGTCTTCGGGCGCCAGGATGCGGCGCTGGGCCAGGCTGGCCAGGTCGGCGCAGATGTGGCCCTCTTCCAGCTGCGCCGCGGCGGCGGCGGCCCCGGCCAGCACCAAGGGATCGGGCTGCTGGCCCGTCAGGCGCTGGTGCTGGCGCCCTGCCCAGCGGGCGAAGACCTGGGCAATGGGGGGCAGAGGAAGCAGCAGGGCCTGCAGGCTCATGGGGCGCCTCCCGCGCGGGGGTCGCTCAGCGCGGCGCAGATGGCCTCGATGCGCTGCCGGGGCGGCCGCGTGCGGAACACGCCGTACTCGGGCCCGCAGTCGGGCCGCATGCCGCGCAGGAAGAGGTAGTAGGCCCCGCCAAAGCCGCTGTCGTAGTCGTAGCCCGGCAGGCGGCGCTGCAGGTGCAGGTGCAACGCCGCGCAGTACAGGTGCAGCTGCAGCAGGTAGTCGGCCTGCTGCATCTCGTGGGCCATGGCGGAGCGGTCGTAGTGGCGGATCTCGGGCCCCAGCAGGTTGGACTTGTAGTCCGCCAGGTAGAACCTGCCCTGGTGCTCGAAGACCAGGTCGATGAAGCCGCACAGGTAGCCCTTGAGCGCGGCGAAGCCCAGCTCGCCCACGCGGGCGATGGCGGCGGGGGGCAGGTCGGCGTCGGGGGCCGTAGCCAGGGCGCGGGCCAGGATGCGGGCGCCCAGCGCCCCGCCGCCGGGGGCCACGGGCAGCAGGAACTCCAGCTCGTCGGCGCGCTGGGCGCGGGTCAGCTGGCCCAGGTGGAAGCCGGGCAGGCCGGGATCCAGGGGCGTGGCCAGCACGCTGCGCAGGGCCTGGGCCACGGGCTGCGACCAGCGCTCGCCGTCGTAGCCGAAGAAGCGCAGGCGCTCGGCGGCCACCTGCAGCATGTGGGGGCCGCCGACGCGGGGGAAATCGAGGCGCTCCAGCACCTCGTGCAGCATGGTGCCCGCGCGGCGCCCTCCGCGGAAATCCGCCAGCAAGCAAGCTTGGTGGGCCTGGGGCGGGTGGGCGGCTGGCACGGCGGGCGGGGCTGCGCCGGCCGCGGCCCTTGCGGGCGGGGCGTCGTCGTGCTCGGGCGCGAAGAGCTCCTCCGGGTCCAGGCCCTCCTCGGCCTTGCTCACCAGGCTCGAGAAGCTGGAGGTGCGCCAGAGAGGATCCAGGCGCCCAGTGAAGCGCCGCGCGCGCAGGGTCTCGGCAGCGGGCGACGGGCGCTGGCAGCGGTCCTGGGGCCGCTCCTCCAACAGTGACCAGCCGATGCTGCCCGCCGAGGACGCGGCCAGCTGGTCCAGGTCGCCGCGCATGGCCTGGTCGTCCAGGCCGCGCATATGGGCCTTCAGGCGCGCGCGGTCTGGAGGCTCGTCGCCCGGGGGCGGGTGCAGCAGGGCGCCCAGGCAGGCGTGCTGCCGGTCGTAGAAGGCTCCCCAGCAGATTACGCAGCGGTGGCGGGCGCGGGTCAGGGCCACGTAGAGCAGGCGCATGGCCTCGCGCCAGGAGCGCTGCTGCGCGGCTTCTTGCTGGGCCTGGCTGGGCTGCCCCAGGTGGCGGCACAGCCGCCCCTGCTCGTCGTAGAAGTACTGGTCGTCGGTGATCTCGGCCCACAGGTAGGGGCAGAAGACCACCGGGTACTCCAGGCCCTTGGCGCCATGCACCGTGCTGAGCGCCACGGCCTGCTCGTCGCTCTCCAGGCGCAGCTGGGCCTCGTCCCCGGCGTTCAGCTGGCCCTGCCGCAGCTGGCTCAGGCGCGTCAGCAGGCCCTGGATGCCCAGCTGCTCGCCCTCGGCCATGGTCTGCAGCAGCTCGGCCAGGTGGCGCAGGTTGGTCAAGCGGCGCTCCCCCCCGGGCCTGGCCAGCAGCCTCGTCAGCAGGCCCTCGTGATCGAGCACGGACTGGAAGAGCTGGATGAAGCCTTGGTCGCGCCAGATCTCGCGCCACTGCCGCAGGCGCAGCAGCCAGCTGTCCCAGTCGGTCTCCAGCTCTTCCTGGCCCTCGAGCAGGGCTGCCAGCTGACAGCCGTCCAGGCCCAGGATGTCGGTGCACAGCGCCGCCCGTACCCGCGCTTCGTCCTTGGGATCCGCGATGGCGGTCAGCAGCTGGGCCAGCTGATGGGCCTCCTCGGTGGTGAAGACGCTGGCGTCGTTGGCGCGCACGCTGACCACGCCCACGGCAGCCAGCGCCTGCTCCAGCTCCTCCAGCTGGCGGTGCGTGCGGGTGAGCACGGCCACGTCGCGGGGCTGCAGCGCGCGTTGCCCGCCCCTGTCGTCCGGGATGCTGGCCTGGCTCGACAGCAGGCGCGCCACCTCGCCGGCCACGGCCCGTGGCAGGCCTCTGCGGTGCCAGGAGCTGGCGATGGCGTTCCTCTTGCCCTTGCCGGTGCGCGGGATGAAGCGGATCTGGAAGGGCTCCTGGCCGTCCACGGGCCAGGTCCCGCACCGCTCTTCGTGCTGCGCGGCCACGGGCTCGAAGCCGATCCCCTCGTAGCCGAAGGGCTGGCCGACTCGCGCGAACAGGGTGTTGATGGCTCGCACCAGGCCCCCGTCGGAGCGCCAGTTCACATCCAGCTGGCCGCGCCGGGCGCCGGCGCTCTCCACGGCGTGCAGGTAGGCCTGGATGTCGGCGCCGCGAAAAGCGTAGATGGCCTGCTTGGGGTCGCCGATCAAGAAAAGACGGTCCTCGGGGCGGCTGTAGACGCGCCGGAAGACCTCGTACTGGGCGCGATCCGTGTCCTGGAACTCGTCTATGAGGGCCGCAGGGTGCTGGTGGCGCAGGGCCTGGGCCAGGGTCTCGCCCCCGGGCGAGGCCAGGGCGCTGGCCAGTTGGCGCACCAGGTCGTTGTAGGAGAGCACGCCCCTGCGCCGGCGCCGGGCCGGCAGCTCGCGGCGGGCGGTCTCGAAGAAGGCCCGCTGGAACTGGGTCTGCCATGCCTCCAGCTGGCGCTCCAGGGCCTGCCCGGAAAGCAGCAGGGCGTCGCAGCGCGCGAAGAAGCGATGGCGGGGGGGCGTCCAGCCCTTCTTGGTGCAGGAGGCGAGGCCGGCCGGGGTGAGCAGGCGGAAGTGCGCCGGCAGCGAGGCCCAGCTGGGCTGCTCGGGCCAGAAGAAGGCGCCCAGGTCCTCCAACAGGGGCTCCAGGCGCCTGGGCCCCAGCTGCCGCTGGTTGATGACGCGCTTGTCCCGCAGCACCTTGGCGACCACGTGCGCGTAGCGCTTCCACTGCTCGCGGGCCGGCGCGAAGGCGTTGGCGTAGCGCCGCAGGGCGTGGTCCAGGTCCGTCTTCGCCGGCCCGGGCAGCAGCTTCAGGTCGGGCCAGCGATCGGCGACCCGGGCCAGCTCGGCCAGGCTCTCCGGGCTGATCCCCGCCTCCTGCAGGGCGGTGATGGGCAGGCGGTGGGCGTCTATGAGCCGCTCGGTCCAGAAATCCCGGGCCAGCTCCAGGTAGAGGGGATCCTGGTCGGACTCGAAGCTGGTGTCGAACAGCGCCTGGCTCTCGAAGGCCCAGCGCTGCAGGGCTCGCTGGCAAAAGCTGTGGATGGTGTGGATCGGCGCCAGGTCGAAGTCGCGCAGGGCCCGCTCCAGCAGCGCCAGGTGCTGCGGCTGTTCCAGGCTGGGTTGCAGCAGGCGTGCCAGGTCTCGCTCCGGCGGCAGCCGCTTTCTGCGCAGGCCGCCGCAGGCCAGGTGCAGCCGGCTGCGCAGGCGGTCGCGCAGCTCCTTGGTGGCGGCCCTGGTGAAGGTGACCACCAGGACCTGGTCCACGCGCAGGCCGTCCAGCAGCAGGCGCAGCCAGTAGTGCCCGATGTTGTGGGTCTTGCCCGTGCCGGCGCTGGCCTCCACCAGCTGCAGCCCGTGCAGCGGGGCGCTGACCGGGTCCAGGCTAGTCAAGGCAGGCCTCGAGCAGGGGCAGGAAGACGCGCTGCGCCAGATCCGCCAAGAGCCAGCCGCGCTCTCCGGTCCTCCAGGGGGCGGCTTCGTGGCCAAAGGCGCGCTGGATGTAGGGATCCTGGTGTTCGCCGATCTGCTGGCGGGCGTGGGGGTTCCAGTACGACCAGGTGCGCTCGGCGGCTGCGTAGGCGCGGGCCAGGTCGCCCGGGCGCTCTTGCCAGCTCCGGGCCCAGGCCAGGGCGCTGCGTGGGAAGAGGCGCAGCGGACGCAGCTGGCCCTGCTGGTAGAGCTCCAGCAGGTCCCCCAGGCGCGCCGCGGCGTCTGGGACCGGCCCGAAGCGCTGGCGCTGGGGGCCGCCCGCCCCCAGGCCCAGCAGGGTGGTGCTCCTGGCCGGCCCGCGGGGGGGCGAGGCGCAGAGCGCCAGGTGGACCACCCAGGCCGAGAGCAGGTCCTGGGCTTTGATGCTGGCGGGCCGGAAGCGCAGCAGACCCGCGGGCCACAGGCCCGTCAGGCTGCCGCCGAGTTGCCAGCCGTCCACCTCCAGGCGCAGGGGCAGCGAGCCTGGCTCGGCGCTGTTGGTGAAGGCCTGCACCTGCGCGGCCAGGGCGCTGGCGTCGGCCGCGTTGCGCTCGTAGGCCATCTCGCCCGGCGTCCCCAGGGGCAGGGCGCCCAGCGCCCGGTAACGCGGCCAGGCGCTGGCCAGGTCTTCCCCTTGCAGGGCATCTTCGGCCATGCGCCTCTTGAGCAGGTAGGACTGCAGCGCATCCAGGGAAAAGGGCTCCCGGTCCTCGAGGATGTCCTGTTCGTCATCCGCGAACAGGCCCAGGCGCCGCTGCAGCAGGGTTCTGGCCGGGTGGGTCAAGAAGCGCGCCAGCTCGGCGATGTCCAGGCTCGGCTGGGTGCGGCTCTCGTCCGCTGGGGGTGGTGCGAGGGGCCTGGGCAGGAAGGGCGTGGCCCCGCCCGGCTCCCTCCCCACGGCGCCCGCCGCCCGGCACCAGCGGGCGGCGTAGCTGAAGAGCCGGGGTTCTGCGGAGTCCTTCTCGGGCTGGAAGAGACGTGGGCTGAAGGGCTGCAGGGGGTGGCGCAGCTCCAGGCGTCGGCGCAGTTGGGCGCGCTGCTCCTGGTCCAGGCTGGGGCCCAGGCCGTCTAACAGCTCCTCCACCACCACCGAGGGCGGATAGCGGGCCGGGCCGCGCAGGCTCTGCCCCACGTAGCTGATGTGCAGGCGCTCGCGGGCCGCCAGCAGGGCTTCGCAGAAGGCGCTGCGATCGCGGTCCCGCGGGCTGGGTTCCCCGGGCAGCGGTTGGGCGGCCATCAGGTCGAAGGCCGGCGCCGTGGCCTCGCGCGGAAAGGCCCCGTCGTCCATGCCCAGCAAGCAGACCACCTCGAACGGGATGCAGCGGCCTGGCTCCAGCGATGCGAAGCTGACGCCGCGCTGCAGGAAGCCCCGCTGGCGGCGCGCCTCGCCGAGGCGTGCCTGCAGGTGATCGCGCAGCACGGCGAAGGGGAGGTCCTCTTCCAGGCCAGCCGCGGCGCTGCCCACAGTCAGCTCCCCCAGCATTTCCGCCAGGAAGCGCCGCTGCGCGGGCAGCTCTTCGCCTCCCAGGGCCTCGGCCAGCTGGCCCAGCGCCGGTCCCCAGCGGCTGGCGGGGCGGGCCTCTTCCAGCGCGCAGAGCGGCTCCAGCAGCGCCTCGCAGAACTGCGCGAAGCGGCCCAGCAGGTTGGCGTCCCGGCCCTCGATGGGGTCGTGGGGCGCGATGCCGGCGAAGAGCGCCTGGTCGTCGTCGGGCAGGGCGTAGCCCAGGATCAGCCGGTCCAGGCCGAAGCGCCACGTGTTCTCCTCGCGAGCGGGCTGGCCGCAGTTACCGCGATGGGAGGCGTCGCGACCCCAGCGGATGCCCGTGTCGGCCACCCAGGTGCGCAGATTGTCCAGCTCGTCGGAACCTATGCCGTAGCGGGCGTGGACCGGGGGGCAGGCCAGCAGATCCAGCAGCGCCGTGGCGGGCAGGCGCGAGCCCGCCAGGTCCAGGGCGCGGCTGAAGGCTTCCAGCAGCGCGGAGCGGCTGCGCCGGGCGTGGTCGCAGAGGCTGAAGGGGATGCGCTGGGCTCGGCCGTCCCCGGCGCCCTCGTCCCCGCCGAAGACCGCCTCCACCAGGGGGGCGTAGCGCTCGATGTCCGGCGCCATCACCAGCACTTGCTGCGGGCTGGGGGCCGCGGGCTGATCGAAGATGGCCAGCAGCTGGTCGCGCAGCGCCTCCACCTCGCGCAGCGGGCCGTGGCAGCTGTGCAGGGCCAGGGAGTCGTCCGGTTCCCCCGGGGTGGCGGGGCTGCGCACCAGGGCCTGCTGCAGCAGGGCCAGCTGGCTCTTGACCGGCGACCTGCTGTGCAGCGAGCGCCATGCGGCGCCGGGGCAGCACTTCTCCAGGCGCGCCCGCAGCTGGCGCTGGCTGCGGGCCAGGGAGCGAGCCAGGGGGCTGGGCTTGCCGCTGGGCGGCTGGCGTTGGGCGAATGGCAGCAGCACCTGGCTCTCGGGCAGGGGCTTGGCGCTCTTGCGGCGCCGGCTGCGCGGCTCGGGCGGTCCCAGCCCGCGGGGAGGGGCGGGCTCCGCCAGGAAGATGTGGATCGGGCAGTGGTCCGAGAGCGCCTGCAGCAGGCGGGCCTGTCCCGGCGTCAGGGTGGCCGGGGCGAAGACGCTGAGGCGCTGCGGCAGCCGACCGGGCGCCTCGGCGCCCTTCTGCAGCGCCTGCAGGGCCTGGCGCAGCAGCGCCGCGGGGTGCATGGGACCCAGCTGCTCGCAGAGCGCCCGCCAGAGCCGGGGTTGCCAGTGCTGGGGCGGGTCAGGGGTGCCGCGGCCCTCTTCCCAGGCCGCCAGCATGCCGGGCCGCCAGCCCAGGTAGCGGGAGAAGATCCCTGCCAGGCGCGCCGAGAGTTGGTGGCGCTTGCGGGCCAGGTGCTCGGCGCCGTCGTCACTGGCCAGGTAGCCGCGCACCGGCTCGAAGCCGGGTTCGTCCAGCAGATCGGGCAACAGGCGGTAGATGGCCCAGCCCAGGGCTGCTGGCTCCCAGGCCTGCTGCGCCTGCTCGGGCAACAGGGCCGCCAGCAGCTCGGCCACGAGGCGGTCGGGACTCAGGTAGCGGGCGTGGGCCCAGATGCCAAAGCGATCCGCCAGGCGCAAGGCGAGCCAGCGCCCCATGGCGTGGTCCTGCACGCAGATCAGCTCCTGGTCCAGGGGGCTGGCCAGCGGATGCACCAGGACCCCCGCCAGGACCTCCAGCAGGGCCTCGCTGCGATCGCTGGCGTGGATGCGGAGCTGGGGCATGGGACCAGAATACAGGGGGAAAGGGGGAGTGTACCAGCTTGGGGGCAGGGCCCGGCGTTCAGCCGCTCCCCCACCCCGGGCCCCGTCGCGTTAGCGAGCCCTGCCCCCCGCACCGCGGCTCATCGTGCCCCTGCTCCCCCTCGCCCTGCTGCTGTCGGCCGCCCAGGCCCACTACCCCCACGACGTGGCGGCCTGGGTGGCGGTCTCGCCCGGGACCGAGCCGCGCTGGGTGATCACCACCCTGGTGCGCGAGGAGGCGCTCTACCTGCTGCGCAGCGAGAACCAGCGCGACTTCGCCGTGCGCTACGTGATGGACGGCGAAGACGGCGTGCGCAGCTGCGGCCGGCTGCTGGACGAGCAGCTGCTGGTGCTGGGCACCGACGGCCGCGGCCTCTGGGTCAGCGAGGACGCCGGCGACAGCTTCCAGCGCCAGGGCGACATCCCGCACGATGCCAGCGTGCTGGACATCGAGGTCTCTCCCGAGGTGCTGGAGGACGGCCTGGCCCTGGCCGCGGGATCGCAGCTCTGGCTGACGGAAGACGGCGGCCTGCGCTGGGAGCCGTTGCTGGAAGAGGGCGCGCCGGATCTGCTGGACGTGGACCTCTCCCCCGACTGGAGCCAGGACGGCCGGGCCGCGGTCCTGGACGAAGAGGGCTGGGTGCTGACCAGCGAGGGCTTCGGCCATAGCTGGCAAATAGGCGCCCAGCTCCCGGGCAGCCCCGCTGGCGTAGCCGTGGGGCCCGGCCAGCGCATCTGGGGCGCCAGCTTCGACCAGGGCCTGTGGCTGAGCGAGGACGGCGGCGACAGCTGGCAGGCCAGCACGCTCGGGGTCCGGGAAGTGGCCCTGGTGGCCGACCTGGGGGGCGGCCTGGTGCTGGCCGCGGCCAAGGATGAGGCGGTGTGGCGCTCGGAGGACGACGGTGCCAGCTGGGCGCTGCACAGCCGGGGCGTGGAAGAGACCGAGCCGGACCAGCCCTCGGACAACTTGCACTACTTCGAGCTGCTCGAGGACGGCGACGGCGCCATCTGGATGGCCTCTTGGGAGGGGCTGCAGCGCTCGGCGGACCTGGGCCGCAGCTGGCGCGCCCTGCAGACCGAGGGCCCCTGGAACATCCGCTCGGTGGATCTCTCCTACGCTGCGGACGGCTCGCTGTTGGCCGTGCTGGGCACCTACGGCAGCGGCATCACGGTCAATGCCCTGGATCTCTCTCGCGTCGAGACCTTCAGCCAGAGCCTGCTCAAGCTCTACGTACGCCGCGCCGCCGCCCCGCGGGACTGGGACGCCGCTGGCAGCGCCTTCTTGACCTCCAGTGGCGGATTGTTCGCCACGACGGACGGCGGGCTGACCTGGGATGACCTGGAGCGCGCTGGGCTGGAGCAGGCCGAGCGCCTGCGGCTGGCGCCCGATTTTCTGCAGGACCCGACCGTGCTGGTCTCGGGCGCCCAGGGCGGGCTGGCCAGCTTCGCGGTCTCCGAAGACGCAGGGGCCAGCTGGCGCTTGGGCAGCACGGACCAGGACTGCGAGGCCACGGGGACCGCCCTGGCGCTGTCGCCCACCTGGAGCCAGGACGGCACGGCCTGGGGCTCGTGCTATGCGCCGGGCGTGGTCTTCCGCAGCACGGATCGGGGGCGGACCTGGTCGGCACGGGGCGAGGTGGATGCCGGAGTCTTCGGCTTGGCCGTGGCGTCCGGGGGCGAGCTGGCGCTGGCGGCTGCCGCCAATGGGCTGCACATCCTGGAAGGGGAGAGCTCGCCCCGCTTGCTGGCCTTCGGGGAACAGGCCGTCTTCGATGTGGCGCTATCGCCCGGCTGGCCCGAGGACGCCGCCATCTACGCCCTGGTGGCCGGCGAGGGCTGGCAGCGCAGCGAGGACGGTGGCGAAAGCTGGACGGAGCTGCCGGCGCCCAGCCAGGACGCCCCCCGCGCCATCGCGCTCTCCCCCGATTTCTCCGACGACGGCACCCTGGTCGTGGCCGGCTACGGCGGCGCCTGGGCCAGCCAGGACCGGGGCGACAGCTGGTTTTCGGTGCACGCCGTGGAGTGGTACGACCAGGACGACCCCGCCTGGCGCGACGACGGCCGCTGGGAGCGCAAGCACGAGGGCAGCCAGGGCTGGCTGAAGGCCGACGGCGCGGGCGCCGAGCTGGCCTTCGGCTTCCGCGGGATCGGGGTGGAGCTGCTGGCCTACACCAGCCGCGGCGGCGGCCAGTTGCTGGCACAGCTGGACGGGGGCCAGGAGCGGCTGGTCTCCCTGGTGGGCGAGGCCGGGGACGCGCAGGAGGTGCTGGCCTACCGGGACCTGGAGGACGATTGGCACGAGCTGCGCCTCGCCGTGCTCTCGGGCGAGGCCAAGCTGGACGGGGCGCGCGTGTGGCGGTTGGAGCTGCAGCAGGAAGAGGAGATCGAGGGCTGCGGCTGCGCGCAAGCGGGAAGGCGGGGGGCGGCCGGAGTCCTGCTGCTGGGGTGCCTGCTGTGGTTGCGCGGCCGGCGCTGGGGGGCCTACGCGTGGCCTCAGGGGATGACCAGCAGGTAGTCGTACGCCTGCACTTCTTCTCCCGAAGCGGCTTGGCAGGTGTGGATGCTCCCCCATTGGTTCTCGCAGTCGTCGAGGCAGTCCCCGTCCCCCTCGAACAGCGCGTCGCTCGTGGTCAGCGCAGTTGGCAGGTCCGCGTAGTTTTCGCAGATGGGCCTGGTGTCGGGCAGCAGCGTGCCGCATTGGCTGCCGCAGATCACGACGACGCATCGCTCGTCGCGCTCCGTGCAGATCCCCTCTCCCTGCTCCTGAAGCTCCGTGCAGATCTCGCCCGGCGTGGGGCCTCCGCAGCCGCAGCCCAGAGCCAGGCACGTGATGAACAGCCGCATCGTCATCGCCTCCTTTTTCAGAACATCGTCCTGCAGGTCACGCTTCTGCCCAGCACCGCGCCCAGCACCACCAGGCGCTCCCCCACGTCGCGGGTCAGCGGCGCGTACTCCAGGCGCAGCACCGTGTGGGGCACGGTGTCCAGGCGCCCGAAGACCGCCAGCGGGCGCTTTCCGTCCGCCCTGGCCAGGGGAATCCAGCCCGGCGACTGCCCCCATTCCAGGCCGAAGCGCCGCCCCTTGGCGTCCAGCAGCCAGCGCTTGGGAGGCCTGAAGCTGAGCCAGCGGGGTCGCAGGCGGCCGGCGTATGCGCCATCGGCGCGGATGACGAAGCGGCTCGGCCAGCCCTCGATCACCATCAGCGCCCGCTTGTCGTCGTCTTCGACCACGTGGTCCGCCCTGGCGTGCCCCGCCGGATCGTAGCCCTGGCGGCTGCGGAAGCGCAGGCTGACTTCCGGCCACTGGGGGCTGTCGATCCAGGCCCGATCCGGCTCCTCGAAGCCCCAGGCGGCGGCTCCCCAGCGGAAGTGCACGTCCACTGTGGACGCACGTTCCACGAAGGCCGCCATGGTGTGCCATGTCTCCATGCTTCGAATCCTATCCGCTCACTCGCAGCCGGCGTCACCTCAGAATCAACCTCCGACGGCGACCAGCCAGGCTATATTCCGGCCCCCGGAGGTGCTCGCTTGTCGCCAAGGCTGAAACTCACCGCCTTCTTCGCCATCCTGCTGGCAGCCTGTCGCGACGGCGAGGACGCGGACGGCGATGGGGTCCTGTCCCTGGACGACTGCGACGACGAAAACGCCGGCGTCTACCCAGGGGCGGACGAGTACTGCGACGGGCTGGACAACGACTGCGACGGCGAGACGGATGAAGAGGCGCGCAACGCCCCCAGCTGGTTCCTGGACGGGGACGGCGATGGCTTCGGCGATGGCGACGTCGCGCTGGAGAGCTGCGAGCAGCCCAGCGGCTACACGGCCAACACCCAGGACTGCGACGACAGCCAGCCCGAGATCAACGCCGGCGCCGTCGAGATCTGCGATGGCATCGACAACGACTGCGACGGCGAGACGGACGGGGCCGACGCCGATGACGCCTTCCTGTGGCACCTCGATACCGATGGCGACGGCTACGGCATCAGCTCGAAGGGGGAATGGGCTTGCGAGCCACCCAGCGGCTACGTCGAAGAGGGCCGCGACTGCGACGACTCGGACCCCGCGGTGAACCCGGACGCCGAGGAGGCCTGCAACGGCATCGACGACGACTGCAACGGCCAGGTCGACGAGGGTCCGGCCGAAGGCGCCCTGGATTGGTACTCGGACGGAGACGGGGATGGCTACGGCAATGCCAACCGCACGCGCACGGCCTGCCAGCAGCCCAAGGGCTACGTGGCCAACGCCCGCGATTGCGACGACAGCGAAGCCGCCATCAACCCCGACGCCTCGGAGGTCTGCGATGCGGTCGACAACGACTGCGACGGCTTGACGGACGACGACGATGACTCCCTGGACTTGAGCACGGCTGGCTCCTACTACGCCGACGACGACGGCGACGGGCACGGCGACCCGGATGAGCCCGTGCAGGCCTGCAACGCCAGGGGCCTGACCGTGACCGGCGAAGACTGCGACGACGACAACGAGCGCGTGCATCCGGATCACGAAGAGGTCTGGTACGACGGCCTGGACAACGACTGCGACGACAGCATCGACCTGGACATGCTGACCGAAGCCGACGCCAAGCTCTGGGGCGAGGCCGAGAGCGATTTCGCCGCCAGCGCCGTGTCGGGCGCCGGCGATGTGGACGGGGACGGCCTGGATGACCTGCTGATCGGCGCCTATGGCGAAGACGGCAACGGCGCGGAAGCGGGTGCGGCCTACCTGGTGCAGGGATCGCCTCGCGCCGGTGGCGCCTTGTCTTCGGCCAACGCCAAGTTCTCGGGCGGGGCCGAGGGCGATGAGGCGGGTCGGGCCGTGGCGGCCGGGGGAGACGTGGACGGCGACGGCTACGGTGATCTCCTGATCGGCGCGCCGGGCGCGGACGGGCCGGGCGAGGATGCCGGCGCCGCCTACCTGGTGTTGGGTCCGGTCAGCGGCGAGCTGGCCCTGGCCGACAGCATCGTCTTTGCCGGGCAGGCGGAGGGAGACGAGCTGGGCTGCGCCGTGGCCGGTGCCGGAGATGTGAACGCCGATGGCTACGACGACCTGCTGTTCGGAGCCAGCCGGGAAGCGACGGGCGGCAGCCGCGCAGGCGCGGCCTACCTGGTGCTGGGGCCGGTCAGCGGCGCGCAGGACCTGGCCGCCGCGCAGGCCAAGCTGACAGGAGAAGAGAGCGACGGCATCGCGGGCGCAGCGCTGGCCGGGGCGGGGGATGTGAACGCCGACGGCTACGCCGACCTGCTGGTGGGCGCCTCCAAGGTCGAGACCGCGGGCGACGCCTCGGGTGCGGCCTACCTGGTGCTGGGGCCGGTCAGCGGCGAGAGCTCTCTCTCCGCATCCCAGTCCAGGTTCCTGGCGGAAGCCGAAGGGGATCGTGCCGGCTGGTCCGTGGCCGGCGCCGGCGATGTGGACGGTGACGGCTACGACGACCTGCTGATCGGCGCAGTCTGGCAGAGCTCGAGCGCCGACAGCGCTGGCGCGGCCTACCTGGTGCGGGGACCGGTGAGCGGCGATTTCTCCCTGGCCGAGGCCCAGGCCAAGCTGCTGGGCGATGGCGCTGGGCACAACGCCGGCAGCAGCGTCTCCTCGGCGGGGGACGTGGACGCCGACGGCTACGCCGATCTGTTGGTGGGCGCCTATGGAGAGGACTCGGCGGGCACCGAGGCCGGCGCCGCCTACCTGGTGCTCGGCCCCTTGAGCGGAGAGCTGCAGCTGTCGGCGGCCGACGGACGCATGCTGGCCGAGGCCGCTGGGGACAGGGCCGGCTGCTCGTTGGCCGGCGTGGGCGACGTGGACGGCAACGGCTACGACGACATCCTGGTGGGCGCGGAACAGAACGACGCCGGCCCGGGCGACGACGCGGGAACGGCCTACTTCATTTCGGGGTGGTAGCGGGCGAGGCTTCGGCCGGCGTCGCCCCTCGTTCCAGCGAGCGCTGGGCGACACGGCCCGGCTGCAGCGCGCGCTCCAGCTCCTGGGCGATGCGCCGGCCCACCTCGGGCTCACCGCAGGTGAAGATGTCGAGGGCTGCGTAGCCGCGCTCGGGCCAGGTGTGCAGGGCCAGGTGGCTCTCGGCCAGCACCAGGAAGCCGCTGACCCCATGCGGTTCGAAGCGGTGGAAGCGCGCCTCCACCACCTGGGCGCCCCCCCTGGTGGCCGCTGCCACCAGCGCCTGCCGCAGTTCGACCGGATCGTCCAGTCTCTGCGCGGGCAGATCCCAGAAATCCAACAGCAGCTGATGCCCGAGCGGCAGCATGGAAAGCGCCTCCTCGGCGTCAATCGAGCGGGATTTCGATATCATGGCCCGCAGGGACCAGCCATGGCGGCGCCATTTGCGCTACACTGCCCGGCGACAGACCCGACGCTCATCCCTGCTCGCTATGGAGGCCAAGGATGACCTCGCTTCGTGGATTCGCCCCCATCCTCGCCCTCGCCCTCGCCACGCTCGCGTCCGCTTGCGTGCAGACCCCGGGCCAAGGTCAGCCCCAGGCTGGCCAGGGCGGCCCCCGGGACCTGGCCCAGGTCGAGGCGCAGCGCAGCCAGCAAGAGGTGGCGGCTGGTGAGCACATCGCCATCTCGGGAACCATCACGGGGAAGGACTGCACGCGTGAGGTGCGCCTGGACATGATCGGCGCTCGCGACCCGAACGCCAAGCCCCAGGGCGAGCCCGAAGGGCCGCTGACCGCGCTGAAGATCGATGGCCCGGGGGAGTTCTCGGGCGTGGCGCCCAAGGTCTCCAGCCTGACGCTGGTGGCGCTCTGCGACAAGGACGGCGATGGCAGGATCGTGGCCGGCGAGGACCTGCTGGGCGCGCAGCACGACCTGGACGCCAGTCAGGGAGACCTGTCGGGCATTGAGCTGGTCCTGGAGGCCTACGTGGCCCGTGGCCCCGGGGGACCGGGCCAGGCCCAGTAGGACTCAGCGCTCCCCGCCCCGCAAGCTGCGCGAAAAGGCCAGCACCGCCGCCTCCTGCTCCGGCGTCTCGATGGATCCGGGCCGCAGTCGCCGGATCTCCTGGATGGCCTCCACTCCCTCCATGCCCTGCCAGACGAACCAGGACGCCAGCATGGTGCCTGTGCGCCCCATCCCTGCCGTGCAGTGCACCCCCACGGGTCGGCCCTGGGCCAACGAGGCCTCGTTGCGCCTGGCGAACTGGTTCATCTGCCCCAGTCCGGGGGGCGTGAAGTCGGCCACCGGCAGGTGCAGCAGCTCCATGCCATGGGCCTTCAGCTCCTTCTCCGAGGTGGGCTCTTCGGTCAGCGAGACCAACAGGCGCAGGCCCTGCCCTTGCAGGAAGGCCAGATCCTCGTCCAGGCTGCGCGCCAGCCCCGGCTGCGCCATGCCCGCCAGCTGCTCGGCCTGCACCCAGGAGAAGTTGAGCACGTCGGCCTCCTCTTCGGGGTCGGGGCTCTGCGGCGCGGTGCCTGGCTTGGTCTCTTGCTGCTCCGGCTCGTACCGCACGTCGCCCTGGCAGCCCGCCATCAAGCCCAGCAGCAGGAACAGCAGGGAAGGGGCAGCCATCAGCGGCGCTGCAGGCGCATCAGCAGGGTCAGGATGTTCCAGAACAGGATCAGCACGCCCATGGTGATCATATAGGCGCCCTCGACGTGCATGTCCGTGCGCAGGCGGTGCAGCACCTGGTTGACCTGGTAGAGCAGGCCGGCCGCCGAGACGATCACGAAGAGGCCCGAGACGGCGATGCCGATGGGGCCGCCGATGGGGTAGACGAAGCTGATGCCCATCAGGATGAGCATGGGCAGGAAGAGCATGGAGAGCCCGGCCTTCACGAAGGAGAGCTCTCGCGGGTTGGCCCACAGGTAGATCACCATGCCGAAGGCCGTCAGGCCGGTCAGGGCCAGGGCCTCCATCACCAGCAGGAAGGGATTGCCGAAGAGCGATGCGCCCATCAGCATGGCGGCCAGCAGCAGGTAGCCCATGGCGATGCCCTGGAAGACCGCCCCCATGGCGAAGCCCAGCCAGCGGGCGGCCCCGCCGCTGAAGACCACCTTGCCAGCGACGTAGTTGGCGATGCCGTAGGAGCCCAGGATCACCACCAGGGAGATGATCCGGCCTTGCAGGAAGGGCAGCAGGTAGACGGCGCCGGCCGAGATCATGCCCGTGGCCATGGACAGGAAGAGGCCGGCGGCCGTCAGAAGCGCCACGCGCTTGAGATACTCGATGCGTTCGCTGGGAACGGCCTGGGCGAGGGGACGGGCGGCTGCAGCTGGAAAGGCCATCGGTTCCTCCTTTTCCACCGGGTGGGAGTGCCCCTATCCCGGCACCGGAGCGAGAGGTAGCCGGGCGAGCCTACAACAACCCCAGCAACACCCGACCCTCGGCGCTGCCATCCGCCAGGGCTCGCAGCTCCGCGCTGGGGGTGAGCGCTTCACCTCGCTCGGCCGCCTCCAGGGCTGCCAGGACCAGGGCCGCCGCGGGCTGGGCCCGGCGGCCCTGCAGCCAGCGGGCCGCCTTGAGCACGGCGCGGCGGCGCAGGCCCTTGCGGCGCGTGTGGCCCAGCAGCAGCAGGGCCAGCAGGGCGGCGGCCGTGCGGCGCAGATCGCCGCCGAAGCTGCCATCGGCGCCCTGGCTGCGGGCCAGCCGGCCGGCGGGATCCGCGGAGGCTCCTCCACCCCAGGCGTCCTCGTCGGCGGGGCAGGCGGCGGCTTCGGCGGGCGGCGGCGGTGCGGGAGAGGCCTCCTCGGCGCACGCCCTGGGGGCATCCATCATGGCATCCATCACCGCGCCCAGCGCCTTGCGCGGGCTGCGGCCCAGGCGCTGGCGCCTGACCCTGCGGCGGATCTGCTGGCCGCTGGCCGGAGCGGCGGCGCAGGCCAGCGTGGTGGCTGCCCTGGGGGCTGGAGCGGCCGGCTGGCGGAAGCGCTCGTCCCAGTCGGCGGGCAGCTCCGCCGGCTGGACCAGCTCCACGCGCTCTCCCTCGTGGCTGCGGCTCGTCTCCACGGCCACGAAGGCCGTGAAGCGCGAGGCGATGCCGTGCTCGAGCGCGATGCGCAGGATCTCGGGGCGCAGGGCCTCCTCTTCGAAGGGCTTCAGGGTCAAGCGCTCCTCCAGGGCCGCGATGCGCTCGCGGGCCCAGAGGGCGCCCAGGGGCTGTTCCACGCGCTGCGGCTCCACCTGCCACGCGATGGGACCGCTGGGGCCGCGCCCCTTGATCTTCAGCTGCTCGGGCGCGCCCTCCAGCAGCAGGGAGGCGGGGCGCCCGGCGAAGAGCGTGGCCGGCCGCAGCCGCGCCGCGCTGTGCCCCTCGATGACGATCTCCTCCACCAGGGGGCTGCCGAAGCGGGCCTCCAGGCGGGCCACCACGGCCTCGATGTCGTCGCGCGGGGTGGTCAGCTCGCAGGTGCCGCCCCCTACGTCCGCCAGCTTGCGCAGCAGCGAGGCGTTGACCGCCGTGTCGATGCCCAGGGTGTGGAAGCGGGCGGTCTGGCGGCGGTTGGCCACCGCGGCCACCAGCTCGGCCTCGTTCCAGGCCTGGCCATCCGTGATGAAGAGCACGCTGCGCGTGCGTCGCTCCGGAGTCTCGCCGTCCAGGGCCGCGCGGATGGCGGGCAGCATCTCGGTGCCGCCGCGGGCCCGCAGGGCGTCCACCCAGCGATCGGCGCGCGCCAGGGCTCGCTCGTCGTAGCCGGTGAAGTCGGGGGCGAAGCGCTCGATGCGGTTGTCGAAGGCTACCAGCTGGAAGCGGTCTTTGGGCATCAGGCCGTGCAGGGCCGAGCGCAGGGCCAGCTTGGCGGCCTCCATCTTGCCGCCGTGCATGGAGCCGGAGATGTCCACCACGAAGACCGCGTCACGCGGCAGCGACTCGGGCAGCTCCACGGACGGCGGCTCCACGATGACCAGGGTGTGGCTGCCGTCGCTGAAGGCGCGGGCGCCCGCGCGATCAGCTTCGGCGGTGGTGAAGGAGAGCGCGAAATCCCGGTCCAGGCTGGCGCGCCCGGATGGGGCCACGCGTACGCCACCTTCGTCCAGGTCCATGCGTACCGCGTGCAGCGACGAGGCCAGGCTGCGACAGGGGCCCGCCACGCTCACCTCCAGATCCAGCGTGGTCCCGCCCTCCAGGCGCAGGGGCGGCTGCAGGCGCGATGCGTCCGGGACACGGTCCGAGTCCGGCAGCACGCCTGGCCCCTTGTGGCCCATCGGCTCCCCCGGCAGGTAGCGCGGGGCGATGGTGGTGGGGAAGCGCCAGCGCAGCTGGCCGTCCGTCGCCTCGAGGCGCTCCACCACCACGATGCGCACGGTCACCTCTTCTCCAGGCGGCAGGTTGGTGACGCGCAGCGTGTGCACGTCGTCGCGCTCGGCCTCCAGCAGGGCGGCCCGCTGTCCGGCCTGGCGGGCTTCTTCGAAGCGCTGCTGCGCTTCCTTCCGCTCGCGGCAGTCGGCCTGCACCGTCAGCTCGCCGCAGCGCAGCTGCAGCTCCGTCACCGCGCCGCGCTCGGGCAGAGGAAAGATGTGCACCGCCTCCATGGCCGTCCGGAGCTTGTTCTCGAAGCGCTGCTCCACCACGGTGCGGGCGCAGTCGCCTGCCAGCGAGGCGCGCACCTTGACTTCAGCCAGGGGCAGGGCCTGTTCCTGGCCCTGGGCGCGGGCCAGCAGCCCTCCCAGGCCCCTGGGATCGCGGGGACTGTCCTGCAGGATGGCGGGCTGGGGATCAATCGTCCGTGCGGTTGCGCTCATGGTCGTCCTCCGGGTTGGTGGGCTGCAGCAGGGCTGCGAGGCGGCGGATCAGGGCTTCGGGATCGGGGATGCGCTGGGGGTCAACGCTGAGAACCACGCCAGGAGCCAGCTCGGCGGCCAGCCAGCGAGCGGGTTCCACCGGCGCGGGCCGTGCGGGCGGCGGCGCGGCCTCGTGGGCGAGCGCTTCGCCCACTGCGACTTCCAGCTGTGCGGTGGGGGCGCCTGCCAGGGCCTGCTGACACTGGGCCAGCGAATGACCCTGGCCCTGCAGCAGCTTGACGCAGACCGCCTGCAGCAAGCTGCGGTAGCCGTAGATGGCGCGGCGCCCGTCGTAGCGCACAGGGCGGTCCATCAGGCCCAGGGTCTGGTAGTAGCGCAGGGTGCGGACGTCCGGGAGCTGCGCCACGCGCTCGTCCTCGATGCCGGTGGCGTCGGCGAGCAGCGCGCCGGCCTCGTCGACCAGCGCTTGGAGCGCGAACTCCCGGTCTCTCAGCGCTTGCAGGGGGTGGGTCATGGGCACACTGTAAAAGTAACAGTAATTACTGTCAACGAAAAACTGAGCCTTCCGGCCCATATGACTGGCTGGACCCGGCAGGAACGGGGTAGGGGTTCTGGATGGCGTGTCGCGCCATTCGGCAATGGCTCCGCCGGTCTTTCCGTTCCACGCGCCGGCGAGGCGCTTTCAATCGAGGGAGTGACGACATGAAGTACTTGGCTGCTGGTACGGCGATTCTGCTGGCATTGGGGCTCGGCTGCGCGGGCATGGGTGGAGGCGAGTTCACCTGCGAGGCGGACAGCAAGGCGTCCTCGCTGACGACCCCCTACAACGACATGTGCCTGCAGATCGGGGATGGCGAGGTCGAGCAGGACGGCACGGTGCTGCTGGCGGCCTGGGAGGACGGCGACGTCTCGGACGTCACCGAGGAATGGAACGAGAGCATCGAGGGCATGGGCTGGACCTGCACCGAGACCCTGGTGGAGGGCGCTGAGGGCTCCGATGCCGAGATCCACACGGTCAAGATCTACCAGAAGGATGGCACCGACGTGGGCTTCCTGACGGGCCAGGTCGAGGACGACGGCACCACCTACGCCTTCGTCTACATGGAGAACATCTCCGACAACTCCGAGGACTTCAAGGAGGACCGCGGCAAGTCCCGGCGCGAGAACGTGCGCAATCGCCGCCCGGGCAGGAAATCCGGCAAGAAGTCCTCTGGCAAGAAGTCCGGCTCGAAGAGCCGTACGGGCAAGGGCAAGGGCAAGGGCAAGGGCAGGCGCTAGCCCCCACGAGGCCCCGGCAGCGGGGCTTCGCCTTCGATTTCGTCTCCCCGCCGAGCGTCTGAGGCGCTGGCGGGGTGGACTGTCGTTCGCGCTGCGACTGGCGTATGATCCTGTTCGTCTTCCCTGCGCGAGGGCCCAGCATGTCGTCTCGATCTTCTCTGGCAGGCCTCGGCGCCACGCGGCGCCGCTTCCTGCAGCACGGGCTGAGCGCCGGCGCCTTGCTGCTGCTGCACGACAGCCTGGGCTGCGCCTTCCGATACGTCCCCGGCGACGATGGCCTGCCGCGGCGCTACGCCGCCGTGGTGGCTGATATGAGCCTGTGCACGGGCTGCCGCACCTGCGAGGCGGCCTGCGCGGGGGAGCAGCATGCCGTGCAGCTGGATGGAAAGCGCCTGCCGGGCCTGGCCAATCCCCACACGGCCAATATGCGGGTGCGCTCCTTCAACCCGGACGTGGACGTCCCAGCCACCTGCGCCCTCTGTCCCGACTCCCCCTGCATCGCCAGCTGTCCGGTGGCGCCCGACGAGGCCACGGGCCGCCGGGCGCTCTACCGCCACCCCGACACCGGCGCCGTCACCAACGACAGCGAACGCTGCTACGGCTGCGGTCGCTTGCCAGCGACGTAGTTGGCGATGCCGTAGGAGCCCAGGATCACCACCAGGGAGATGATCCGGCCTTGCAGGAAGGGCAGCAGGTAGACGGCGCCGGCCGAGATCATGCCCGTGGCCATGGACAGGAAGAGGCCGGCGGCCGTCAGAAGCGCCACGCGCTTGAGATACTCGATGCGTTCGCTGGGAACGGCCTGGGCGAGGGGACGGGCGGCTGCAGCTGGAAAGGCCATCGGTTCCTCCTTTTCCACCGGGTGGGAGTGCCCCTATCCCGGCACCGGAGCGAGAGGTAGCCGGGCGAGCCTACAACAACCCCAGCAACACCCGACCCTCGGCGCTGCCATCCGCCAGGGCTCGCAGCTCCGCGCTGGGGGTGAGCGCTTCACCTCGCTCGGCCGCCTCCAGGGCTGCCAGGACCAGGGCCGCCGCGGGCTGGGCCCGGCGGCCCTGCAGCCAGCGGGCCGCCTTGAGCACGGCGCGGCGGCGCAGGCCCTTGCGGCGCGTGTGGCCCAGCAGCAGCAGGGCCAGCAGGGCGGCGGCCGTGCGGCGCAGATCGCCGCCGAAGCTGCCATCGGCGCCCTGGCTGCGGGCCAGCCGGCCGGCGGGATCCGCGGAGGCTCCTCCACCCCAGGCGTCCTCGTCGGCGGGGCAGGCGGCGGCTTCGGCGGGCGGCGGCGGTGCGGGAGAGGCCTCCTCGGCGCACGCCCTGGGGGCATCCATCATGGCATCCATCACCGCGCCCAGCGCCTTGCGCGGGCTGCGGCCCAGGCGCTGGCGCCTGACCCTGCGGCGGATCTGCTGGCCGCTGGCCGGAGCGGCGGCGCAGGCCAGCGTGGTGGCTGCCCTGGGGGCTGGAGCGGCCGGCTGGCGGAAGCGCTCGTCCCAGTCGGCGGGCAGCTCCGCCGGCTGGACCAGCTCCACGCGCTCTCCCTCGTGGCTGCGGCTCGTCTCCACGGCCACGAAGGCCGTGAAGCGCGAGGCGATGCCGTGCTCGAGCGCGATGCGCAGGATCTCGGGGCGCAGGGCCTCCTCTTCGAAGGGCTTCAGGGTCAAGCGCTCCTCCAGGGCCGCGATGCGCTCGCGGGCCCAGAGGGCGCCCAGGGGCTGTTCCACGCGCTGCGGCTCCACCTGCCACGCGATGGGACCGCTGGGGCCGCGCCCCTTGATCTTCAGCTGCTCGGGCGCGCCCTCCAGCAGCAGGGAGGCGGGGCGCCCGGCGAAGAGCGTGGCCGGCCGCAGCCGCGCCGCGCTGTGCCCCTCGATGACGATCTCCTCCACCAGGGGGCTGCCGAAGCGGGCCTCCAGGCGGGCCACCACGGCCTCGATGTCGTCGCGCGGGGTGGTCAGCTCGCAGGTGCCGCCCCCTACGTCCGCCAGCTTGCGCAGCAGCGAGGCGTTGACCGCCGTGTCGATGCCCAGGGTGTGGAAGCGGGCGGTCTGGCGGCGGTTGGCCACCGCGGCCACCAGCTCGGCCTCGTTCCAGGCCTGGCCATCCGTGATGAAGAGCACGCTGCGCGTGCGTCGCTCCGGAGTCTCGCCGTCCAGGGCCGCGCGGATGGCGGGCAGCATCTCGGTGCCGCCGCGGGCCCGCAGGGCGTCCACCCAGCGATCGGCGCGCGCCAGGGCTCGCTCGTCGTAGCCGGTGAAGTCGGGGGCGAAGCGCTCGATGCGGTTGTCGAAGGCTACCAGCTGGAAGCGGTCTTTGGGCATCAGGCCGTGCAGGGCCGAGCGCAGGGCCAGCTTGGCGGCCTCCATCTTGCCGCCGTGCATGGAGCCGGAGATGTCCACCACGAAGACCGCGTCACGCGGCAGCGACTCGGGCAGCTCCACGGACGGCGGCTCCACGATGACCAGGGTGTGGCTGCCGTCGCTGAAGGCGCGGGCGCCCGCGCGATCAGCTTCGGCGGTGGTGAAGGAGAGCGCGAAATCCCGGTCCAGGCTGGCGCGCCCGGATGGGGCCACGCGTACGCCACCTTCGTCCAGGTCCATGCGTACCGCGTGCAGCGACGAGGCCAGGCTGCGACAGGGGCCCGCCACGCTCACCTCCAGATCCAGCGTGGTCCCGCCCTCCAGGCGCAGGGGCGGCTGCAGGCGCGATGCGTCCGGGACACGGTCCGAGTCCGGCAGCACGCCTGGCCCCTTGTGGCCCATCGGCTCCCCCGGCAGGTAGCGCGGGGCGATGGTGGTGGGGAAGCGCCAGCGCAGCTGGCCGTCCGTCGCCTCGAGGCGCTCCACCACCACGATGCGCACGGTCACCTCTTCTCCAGGCGGCAGGTTGGTGACGCGCAGCGTGTGCACGTCGTCGCGCTCGGCCTCCAGCAGGGCGGCCCGCTGTCCGGCCTGGCGGGCTTCTTCGAAGCGCTGCTGCGCTTCCTTCCGCTCGCGGCAGTCGGCCTGCACCGTCAGCTCGCCGCAGCGCAGCTGCAGCTCCGTCACCGCGCCGCGCTCGGGCAGAGGAAAGATGTGCACCGCCTCCATGGCCGTCCGGAGCTTGTTCTCGAAGCGCTGCTCCACCACGGTGCGGGCGCAGTCGCCTGCCAGCGAGGCGCGCACCTTGACTTCAGCCAGGGGCAGGGCCTGTTCCTGGCCCTGGGCGCGGGCCAGCAGCCCTCCCAGGCCCCTGGGATCGCGGGGACTGTCCTGCAGGATGGCGGGCTGGGGATCAATCGTCCGTGCGGTTGCGCTCATGGTCGTCCTCCGGGTTGGTGGGCTGCAGCAGGGCTGCGAGGCGGCGGATCAGGGCTTCGGGATCGGGGATGCGCTGGGGGTCAACGCTGAGAACCACGCCAGGAGCCAGCTCGGCGGCCAGCCAGCGAGCGGGTTCCACCGGCGCGGGCCGTGCGGGCGGCGGCGCGGCCTCGTGGGCGAGCGCTTCGCCCACTGCGACTTCCAGCTGTGCGGTGGGGGCGCCTGCCAGGGCCTGCTGACACTGGGCCAGCGAATGACCCTGGCCCTGCAGCAGCTTGACGCAGACCGCCTGCAGCAAGCTGCGGTAGCCGTAGATGGCGCGGCGCCCGTCGTAGCGCACAGGGCGGTCCATCAGGCCCAGGGTCTGGTAGTAGCGCAGGGTGCGGACGTCCGGGAGCTGCGCCACGCGCTCGTCCTCGATGCCGGTGGCGTCGGCGAGCAGCGCGCCGGCCTCGTCGACCAGCGCTTGGAGCGCGAACTCCCGGTCTCTCAGCGCTTGCAGGGGGTGGGTCATGGGCACACTGTAAAAGTAACAGTAATTACTGTCAACGAAAAACTGAGCCTTCCGGCCCATATGACTGGCTGGACCCGGCAGGAACGGGGTAGGGGTTCTGGATGGCGTGTCGCGCCATTCGGCAATGGCTCCGCCGGTCTTTCCGTTCCACGCGCCGGCGAGGCGCTTTCAATCGAGGGAGTGACGACATGAAGTACTTGGCTGCTGGTACGGCGATTCTGCTGGCATTGGGGCTCGGCTGCGCGGGCATGGGTGGAGGCGAGTTCACCTGCGAGGCGGACAGCAAGGCGTCCTCGCTGACGACCCCCTACAACGACATGTGCCTGCAGATCGGGGATGGCGAGGTCGAGCAGGACGGCACGGTGCTGCTGGCGGCCTGGGAGGACGGCGACGTCTCGGACGTCACCGAGGAATGGAACGAGAGCATCGAGGGCATGGGCTGGACCTGCACCGAGACCCTGGTGGAGGGCGCTGAGGGCTCCGATGCCGAGATCCACACGGTCAAGATCTACCAGAAGGATGGCACCGACGTGGGCTTCCTGACGGGCCAGGTCGAGGACGACGGCACCACCTACGCCTTCGTCTACATGGAGAACATCTCCGACAACTCCGAGGACTTCAAGGAGGACCGCGGCAAGTCCCGGCGCGAGAACGTGCGCAATCGCCGCCCGGGCAGGAAATCCGGCAAGAAGTCCTCTGGCAAGAAGTCCGGCTCGAAGAGCCGTACGGGCAAGGGCAAGGGCAAGGGCAAGGGCAGGCGCTAGCCCCCACGAGGCCCCGGCAGCGGGGCTTCGCCTTCGATTTCGTCTCCCCGCCGAGCGTCTGAGGCGCTGGCGGGGTGGACTGTCGTTCGCGCTGCGACTGGCGTATGATCCTGTTCGTCTTCCCTGCGCGAGGGCCCAGCATGTCGTCTCGATCTTCTCTGGCAGGCCTCGGCGCCACGCGGCGCCGCTTCCTGCAGCACGGGCTGAGCGCCGGCGCCTTGCTGCTGCTGCACGACAGCCTGGGCTGCGCCTTCCGATACGTCCCCGGCGACGATGGCCTGCCGCGGCGCTACGCCGCCGTGGTGGCTGATATGAGCCTGTGCACGGGCTGCCGCACCTGCGAGGCGGCCTGCGCGGGGGAGCAGCATGCCGTGCAGCTGGATGGAAAGCGCCTGCCGGGCCTGGCCAATCCCCACACGGCCAATATGCGGGTGCGCTCCTTCAACCCGGACGTGGACGTCCCAGCCACCTGCGCCCTCTGTCCCGACTCCCCCTGCATCGCCAGCTGTCCGGTGGCGCCCGACGAGGCCACGGGCCGCCGGGCGCTCTACCGCCACCCCGACACCGGCGCCGTCACCAACGACAGCGAACGCTGCTACGGCTGCGGTCGCTGCGCCGCCACCTGCGCCGAGCAGCGTATGGGCGCCATCGTGTTCGATCCCCGCTCCCGGCGTCCCCAGCGCATGTGCACCCTCTGCGGGGGAGAGCCCCAGTGCGTGCGCGCCTGCCCCTACCAGGCCCTCAGCTTCCAGCGCGGCCCCATCGAGGCCGAGTTCCACGGCCAACCGCCGGAACAGGTGGCGCAGGTGCTCTTCCAACGCTGGTACGGGGTGACGGGAGGCCAGCCATGAGCGCCACCGGTCACTGCGGCGTCCTGCTGGACGTGGATCTCTCCAGCGGCCAGGTCTCGCGGCGCGAGGTGCCGGCTGCCGACTACGAGCAGTTCCTGGGCGGTCGCGGTCTGGGCGCCAAGCTGCTCTGGGACCTGCTGCCCGAGCCGGGCGTGGACGCCCTGGGGCCGGACAACCCGCTGCTCTTCATGCCCGGCCCCTTCTCGGGCTTCCCCATCCCCTCGGCCTCGCGCACCTGCGTGGTCACCAAGTCGCCCTGCACCTCGCCGCTGCAGTCGCCCCACGCGGGCGCCTCCACGGTCAGCTACTCCAATATCGGTGGCTTTCTGGGCCCGGAGATCCGCCTGGCCGGCTACGACGGCCTGCTGATCCGCGGCCAGGCCGCCGTCCCGGTCTACCTGCGCATCGAGGACGACCAGGTGGAGATCTGCGAGGCCGGTGAGCTCTGGGGCATGGGCACCGACGCCTTCGACCGCGAGCTCGAGGAGCGGCTGGGCGCCGGCCGCTTCCGCACGGCCTACGTGGGCCCGGCCGGCGAGCGCCGAGCCAGCCGCGCCTGCATCGTACACACCGCAGCCCGCGCGGCCGGGCGCGGCGTGGGCGCGGTGATGGGCTCCAAGAACCTGAAGGCCATCGCCCTGCGGGGCACGGGCATGCCCAGCGTGGCCGACCACAGGGCCATGATCGCGGCCATGGACAAGGCCCGCCAGCGCTTCAAGAGCCTGGGCGGGCGCCTGTTGACCCGCGTGATGCGAGGCGCGGGCACCGCCTCGGTCATCGAGCTCTTCAGCGCCCGCGGCGTGATGTCGGTGCGCAACTTCCGCGAGGGCACCTTCCGCGAAGCAGCTCGAATCGGCGCCGCCGCGGCCCGTGAGCAGGCCTGGGTGCGCGACCTGGCCTGCTACTGCTGCCGCCTGTCCTGCAAGAAATCGGGCGCCGTGCTCGAGGGGCCCCACGCCACCCTGGTGCACGACGGTCCCGAGTACGAGACCGGCGTCATGTTCGGCGCCAACCTGATGATCTCCGACTTCAACGGCCTGATGAAGGCCATCTTCGACGGCGACGACCAGGGCCTGGACATCATCTCCACGGGGGGCGCCATCGGCTTCTTGATGGAGGCGCGCGAGAAGGGCCACATCGACGCCTCCTTCCTGGACGGCGTGGACCTGCGCTGGGGCGAGGTCGACGGCGTGCTGGAGATGATCGGCAAGATCGCCCGGCGCGAGGGTGTGGGGGACCTGGCCTCGCAGGGCGTCAAGGCCCTTTCCCAGGCCATCGGTCCCCACACGGCGTCCTACGCCATCCACGTCAAGGGCCTGGAGCTGGCAGCCCACAACGTGCAGGCCAACCCGCCGCGGGCCCTGTGCTACGCCACCGCCAACCGCGGGGCCTGCCACCTCAACGGCGACGACAAGCGCCACCAGGACTTCGTGGCCGCCGCCGACTGCCTGGGCCTGTGCCTGTTCGCCAGCAACAACGGCATGCCCGCATTCCCAGGCCTCGACGTGGACGACATGGCCGCCCTGCTGCGCGCCATCACCGGAAGCGACTGGGACGGCGAGCGCCTGCTGCAGCTGGGCGAGCGGGTCTTCAACCTGGAGCGGCGCTTCAACCTGCGCGAGGGCTTCGCGCGGGCCGACGACGCGCTTCCGGATCGCTTCTTCGACGAGCCCTTCACCATCGGGCGCAAGAAGGGCGCCGTGCTGGACCGCGATGAGTTCGCCCAGCTGCTGGAGGACTACTACGAGGAGCGGGGCTGGGACCGGAAAACCGGGGAGCCACGGCCGGAGACGCTGAAGAGCTTGGGGCTCGAGGCTTGAGCTTGACCTCGTGCACCCCACTGCTGCCCCTGCTGCCCCTGCTGGCCTGCAGCCCCCGGGATCCGGACTCGGACGAGGTCCCCGAGCGGGCCGACTCCGCGTCGCAGGCCGATGACACGGCCATTCCCAGCGAGGGCCAGGTGCTGGATCTGCCCCCCGCCCCTGTCACCACCGGGCCCATCGTGGGTGCGGTCACCCACGAAGCGGCCACCATCATGGTGCGCATGAAGACGGCCACCTCCGTCCGGTTCCAGCTGAGCGCGACCGCCAGCTTCGACGACGATCCGATCACCACCCAGCCCAGCACGGCGCTGGAGCACAACGACTACACCGTCCGCATCCGTGTGGAGGGCCTGCAACCCGACACACGCTATCACTACCGCGTATTGGCCGGTGAGCATGAACAGTCGCTGGACCGGGCGGCGCTGTTTCGCACCGCCCCCGATCCGGCCGCGCCGGCCAGCTTCTCTTTCGGCCTGCTGGCGGACGCCTCCACCAACAACGAACGGCTCGCCCCGGCCTACGATTCTCTGGCCGCCCACGATCCGGCCTTCGTGGTGCAGATCGGGGACCTGGATCACCGCGATCCCGGTGCCATGGAGAAGGTGGAGATCGAGAACTGGCGCCAGATGCACCGCGACCAGCTCAAGAACTACCAGGCTGGCCAGATCCTGGACGCCCACCTCCTCTGCTGCCATCCCTTCTTCCACACCTGGGACGACCACGACTACGGCGTCAACAACGCCGGCATGGCCATGCCCGGCAAGGATATGGCCAAGCAGGCCTTCTTCGAGTACTTCCCGCTGCCGCCCGATCTCCCCAACCCCGAGGCGGGCATCTGGTACGCCTTCCGCTGGGCCCAGGCCGAGGTCTTCATGCTGGACGTGCGCTCCCAGCGCGACACCGGCCCGATGGATCCTGAAGAGAGATCCATGCTGGCGGCCGCCACCATCGAGAACGATCAGAAGACCTGGCTCAAGACCCGGCTGCTCGAGAGCGAGGCCGCCTGGAAGTTCATCGTCTCGCCGTCGTGCTGGAACCCCGACAGCAAGCGCACCGACAGCTGGAACGTCTACCCGGCGGAGCGCGAAGAGCTGCTGGCCTTCATGCGCGACAATCATATCACCGGGGTCGTCGTACTCACCGGCGACATCCACTCCGGCGGCGCCATCGACGATGGCAGCCACTCCGGCATCCCCGAGCTGTCCGTTCCCACAAGCAATATCCACGCCGAGACCTGCACCGGTGGGCTCTGTGGGGACTGGAGCGAGGGCATCTGGGACGGCAATGGCCCCGAGGGCTACGCCATGGTGCACCTGCGCTGGGAGCAAGAGCGGCACAGCGTGGAGCTGGCCACCTACGACGAGCGTGGCGGGCTGCGCAGCTCCCTGGTGCTCGAGCCGGACCAGGCCTCTATCAGCGGTCCGCCTGGCAGGAGGTGATCAGCTCGTTGTTGGCCGTCTGGTCGTGGGCGACCCAGTCGCGTGCCAGGACCCAGTCGCAGACTTCGTCGCGCAGCTGCTGCCGCAGATCCTCTTCTTCCTTGGCCAGATTGACCAGCTCCCCGGGATCGTTCGCCAGGTCGTAGAGCTCCTCGGGATCGCCGGGGTAGGCCGTGCCAGCGCCGGAGTAGGGCTCGCAGAAGTCGTTGCCCCCGTCGGGGCTGAGCATGTACTTGTCGTCCCCCAAGATGACGCCGGCGTCCTCGGTGCCGCGCTCGAAGTAGACGGGCACGGACTCTTCTTCGCCCGAGAGCATGGTCTTGGCCAGCGAGCGCCCGGGCATGGTGCCGGCCCACTTGAAGCCCGCCAGCTCGACGATGGTGGGCGCCACGTCTACGGTGCTGGTCCAGCCCTCGAAGACCTGACCCGCGGGCAGGTTCGGCGCCCGAAAGGCGAAGGGCACGCGCAGCACCGAGTTGAACCAGGAGCAGCCGTGGTAGAGGTAGTTGTTGTGCTCGGCCAGCTCCTCGCCGTGGTCGATGCCGAAGAAGATCAGCGCGTCGTCGTAGCGCCCAATGGCGCGCAGGCTGTCCAGCAGCACGGCGATGCGCTCGTCGGCCGCCCGCAGCTGGCTGGCGTAGACGGCCTGGGTGTGCAGCAGATCCTCCTCGGTGAAGGGCGCCTCGCCCAGCGCCACGTCGTAGGTCGCGCTGACGTTGCCGGGATCGAATCCCCCTTCGTAGGGTTCGGGGTGGAACTCCTGATACCACTCATCGACCAGCTGAAAGGGCTTGTGGGGCTGGTTGAGATGGATCCACAGGAGGATGCGCTCCTCGGGAGCGAGCCCGCCCAGCCGGACCGTGGCCTGGCGCAGCAGGATCTCGTCGCGAAAAGCCAGGTCCTCGCCCAGGTCGGGCGTCTCGACCCCCCAGGTGCAGTAGCGCTCGTCGAAGCCGTAGTCGAACACCCAGCAGATGTTGGCCGAGTAGCCCAGCGTGCGGTAGCCGGCGTCCTGGAAGCGCTCGGGCAAGGTGGTGTGCGCCGGCTTGAACTCGTCGTCGTTGGAGCGGATGTTGTGGTCGCGTGGGTAGGTGCCCGTGGAGAGGGAGGTCAGGGCCACGGCGGTCTGGCTGCGGGGAGCGATGGCGTTGGGAAAGAGCGCTCCCTCGTCGAAGAAGGCCCACAGCTCAGGGGCCGTCCGCCATTGGTCGAAGTTGCCCTCGAGCATATTGGCGTTCGTCGCGTCCAGCGTGATGAGGACCACGGTGTCCAGGAGCCCATCGTCCTGCGGTGCGCAGGCTGCGGCACCCAGGGCGCCGGCGGACAGCAGGACGACAGCCCAGCACGCCTTCGGTCCTGGTCCGGCGGGGTTCATGGGCGGACGGTCCTCGCGCTCGGGGGCGGTCACCCCTAACGCCCCTGCGCCCCGAACGCTCCAGAGCCATCGTGGGCTGCCCCCTTAGGTTTGTCGGCCAAATCTGGGGCCGCGGCTGACGGGCGTCTGAGTATGGCGGGCAATGCCACGTTCTGTTTCTGGGGGACCGGGCCGCGGTGGAAGAGGATACAATGCCGCTGTTGGAGAGAGCGATGAGCGACCGGCCCCATCCCCCCGATGATCCTCCGCGGACAGCCACGCCGCGGCCCGGGTCCGAGGGGGGGGGGGAGCCGCCCGGCTCCGAGGAGACGACCGATCCCGAGGCCATCGCCGCGAGCGTCGATGAGCGCCGCAGCGGCGTCCGCACCAGGATCTCGGAGCGTTCCAGCTACGTGGCGCGCGTCGGCGAAGCGGAGATCGTCTTCCGCGGCGTCGTCACCAACTGGTCCGGGGGCGGGGTGTTCATCCGCACCGACGAGCCCTTGCTGGAGCTGGGTGCGGAGCTGCGCCTGGCGCTGATCGAGGATGGCCGCCGGGTCTATCGCCGGGGCGTGGTGCGCTGGGTTCACCAACCCCAGAGCATCGAAGAGCCCGCAGCTGGCATGGGAGTGGCGCTCCTCGAAGAGATCCCGCGGGACGCCCCCTGGGGTGGCGAGAAGGCCACGGGAAACGGCGGCGCGCAGTACCACACGCCGCGCTTCCGGCCCCTGGCGGATTCCACGCACTTCGAGATGGAGATCGAAGACGAGGAAGATTCTCTGCGGCGGAAGGGCCGCGAGCGCAAGCTGCGCCGCAAGTTCCGCTGGCTGACCTCCAAGCCGCAGCTGAGCGACGAAGGGCTGGCGGTCGACGCACCTCGGCCCCACAAGCTGGGGCTGCCTTCCGTGGCGGAGCTGCCTGCCGCGCGGGTGCCCGCGGGTCCAGGCCTCGACAGCTTCACCGAGGCCTTCCTCCGCAAGAGCCTGGGGGACCACCTGGAGTGGATCTCTGCGGCGCTGCACTCGGGGTTGGTGGCTGCCGTGGACCGCGAGCTGGAGTGCTACCTGGCCGAACCCGCGCTGACCGAGCGCGGCCTCGGGCTGCCGGCCGAGCTGGGCGCCCTGAAGGTCGCCCTGGACCACCTGCAGCAGTGGTATCAACCCCGGCTCGAGAAGTGGGACGAGGTCCGCTGGCGCAAGCTGATGAGCAGCGGTGAGAACGAGTCCTTCGACCGCATGGCGGGCATCATCCGCGAGGCCCTCTGGGAGCTGAGCCGGCTGCGGCTGGCCGATCTGGTGGAGCGCAGTGAGCGTGCGCACCAGCAGGCCATGAAGGACAAGCCTGCGCTGCGGGCCGAGATCAGCAAGACGCGCGACGAGCTCGAGGGCCTGCGACGGGCCTATCGTCGCGAGCCCTACGGCAACCCGCAGGATGTCTCCTTCGCTTGTCGCGTGGAAGAGACCAATACGGCCCCCGTCGACCCGCAGCTGCGGCGCGTCTCGCGCTTCGTCGGCGGTGAGATGAATGAGCTGTCGGATGTGCTGGAGTTCGTGGCCGAGCCGGTGGGCTCCCTGGTGCGTCCGGTACAGAAGGCCCTCCTCGACCGGATCGCCGAGCAGGCCCACGACGCCGAGGCCCTGCTGCCCGCCCAGCTGTTGCGTCTGGCTCAGACGCACGGCGTCTACCAGCAGCGGTCCACCGAGCTGGAGCAGCTCGAGAAGGCGCTGCGGGATGGTCACAGGGCCATGTTGAGCCAGCTGGTGCAGCTGCGCAACTCTCTTGAGACCCTGGAGATCACGGTAGAGAGACTGGAGCGCTTCGCAGAGCGCTTCGAGGTGGGAGACCGCGCGCGAGAGGCGGCCGCCGAGCTGGCGGAGACTTACCACGGCCTGGTGCGTCGCATGGACGAGCTGATACCGGAGGTGGGTCTGGAAGAGGTCGCGCCCGCCCCCGAAGCCGACAACGCCCCCGCGCCTCCGCAGGGCACCAAAGAGGTGGCCCGCGGCCCCCACGGTCTGCTGCAGAACGTGGTGCGCAAGAGCTATCGCTTCGAGTCCACTGGGGAGCCGATCGCCTAGGTTCTGTGCAGGTCCAGCAGCACCTTCCCCCCCCGCCTTGTTACTTGGGGCCCCTCGCGCAGCAGCGCCGATTGATCGAGGTACGCCCCATGTATCGTCCCGTAGAGAAGATCCCCGATTTCCCTGCCATCGAACAGAAGCAGCTGGCCTTCTGGGAGCGCATCGGCGCCTTCGAGCAGCTGCGCGCCAAGAACGTCGACGGCCCTCGCTGGAGCTTCCTGGACGGGCCCATCACGGCCAACAACCCCATGGGCGTTCACCACGCCTGGGGCCGCTCCCTGAAGGACATGTACCAGCGCTACCACGCCATGCTGGGGCAGAAGCTGCGCTACCAGAACGGCTTCGACTGCCAGGGCCTGTGGGTCGAGGTCGAGGTGGAGAAGGAGCGCGGCTTCAAGTCCAAGAAAGACATCGAGGACTACGGCATGGCGCGCTTCATCGGCGACTGCAAGGCGCGCGTGGAGCGCTACGCGGCCGTACAGGCCGAGCAGTCCATCCGCCTGGGCTACTGGATGGACTGGAGCGACTCCTACTTCACCATGTCCGAGGACAACAACTACACCATCTGGAGCTTCCTCAAGAAGTGCCACGAGCGCGGCAAGATCCACCGTGGCTCCGACTCCATGCCCTGGTGCCCGCGCTGCGGCGTGGGCCTGTCCCAGATGGAGATGCACGAGGGCTACAAGTGGGTCGAGCACCGCTCGGTCTTCGTGCGCTTCCCCATCCGCGGGCGCGAGAAAGAAGCCCTGCTGGTCTGGACCACCACGCCCTGGACCCTGACGTCGAATGTGGGCGCCGCGGTGCATCCCGAGATGGCCTACCTGCAGGTTCGTCAGGGGGAATGGACGTATTACCTGGGCGCCGAGAACTGGGAGAACAAGCGCCGCATCGAGGTGGACGAGGGCGCCGGCAAGAAGCGGCGCGTCATCCAGCTCGAGACCCTGCCCCGCGCGCTGAAGCGCCACGGCCCCTGCGAGGTGGTGGGCGAGCTGAAGGGCGCCGAGCTGGTGGGCCTGGAGTACGACGGCCCCTTCGACGCCCTCGAGGCCCAGCAGGTGCCCGGCGGCTACCCCTTGACCGACGACAGCCTGCTGGACCGCGCCGGCGTCAGCTGCCACCGGGTGATCGCCTGGGACGAGGTCACCGGCTCCGAGGGCACTGGCATCGTGCACATCGCTCCGGGCTGCGGAAAAGAGGACTACCTGCTGGGCAAGGAGCTGGGCCTGGTGGCGCTGTCCCCATTGGACGAGGCGGGTTGCTTCCTGCCCAGGTACGGCTGGCTGGCCGGTCGCTCGGCCCACGACGTGGCCGACGACATCGTGGCCGACCTGAAGGCGCGCGGCGTTCTCATCAGCGCCGAGAACTACCCCCACCGCTACGCCCACTGCTGGCGCTGCGGCACGCCCATCCTCTACCGCCTGGTGGACGAGTGGTTCATCCGCATGGACTGGCGCGATGAGATCATGAAGACCGTGCCCCAGGTCCGCTGGATCCCTGACTACGGCGAGCAGCTGGAGATGAACTGGCTCGAGAACATGGGCGACTGGATGATCTCCAAGAAGCGCTACTGGGGCCTGGCGCTGCCCATCTGGGAGTGTCCCGACTGCGAGAGCTTCACGGTGGTGGGCAGCCGCGAGGAGCTGCAGGAAAAAGCCGTGGCCGGTTGGGAAGAGTTCGACGGCCACAGCCCGCACCGCCCCTTCGTGGATGCGGTCAAGATCCGCTGCGAGCGCTGTGGCGGCACGGCCCAGCGCATCCCCGACGTGGGCAATCCCTGGCTGGACGCCGGCATCGTGCCCTACTCCACCATCGGCTTCAACCGCGATCGGGCCTACTGGGAGCGCTGGTTTCCGGCCGACCTGGTGCTGGAGTGCTTCCCGGGCCAGTTCCGCAACTGGTTCTACG
>CAYVQL010000013.1:0-62408 GCA_964454135.1 uncultured Enterobacterales bacterium
TGAGGTGCGGGTTAGTACGTGCTCGCCCTGGACGGCCTGGGCCTGCGAGAGGGCTGGCTGTTGATCTTCGACCAGCGCCCAGGCCGCAGCTGGGAGCAGAGGCTCTGGCGCCAGGATCGCGAACAGGACGGTGTCAAGCTGTATCTGCGGGGGGCGTGAGTTCGAGCTCGTCGTCTTGTTGTAGACTCGCGCCATGATCCGCTTCCAAGACTACCGGCGCCGCATGGAGCGCCACGCAGCCGCCCACTTCACCTCCCAAGGGCTGCCCGTGCGCCAGCGCGCCCCCTACATCCTGCGGGACTGGAAGGACTGGCCGCGCAACCTGATCCAGCCCCAGTTGGCCGAGCTGGTGTGGGCGGAACGCGAGCGCAGGCAAGCCCAAGGCCAGGGCTTTCCCCTGCACAAGTACGTGCACCACGGCCTGAGCAGCCAGGCCATGCTCTTCAACCTGGTGCTGCCCCTGCTGGCTGCGGACGACATCGATGCCCTGGGCCCCGCCTTTGCCGCCGCCCGCATCCCCTGGCCGGGCCCGGGCGCCACAGCAAAGCTGGAGGTGGAAGACCGCGCCATCTTCGCAGAGACCCAGGGCCAACCCACCAGCTTCGATCTGCGCATCGACGGCCCTGGCGCAGCGCCGATCTTCGTCGAGGCCAAGCTGGTGGAGCCGGCATTCGGCGGCTGCTCGCTGTTGGCGGGTGGAGACTGCGAGGGCTGGAATCCGGCACTTGATCCAGCGCGCTGCCCACTGCAGCGCATGGGCCGCCGCTACTGGGAACGCCTGGACGAGCTTGGATTCATGGTCGGCGAGCTGGCATCCAGCCCCGTCTGCCTGCTGGGCAGCTACTACCAGTTCTTCCGCGAGGCCGCCTTCGCGCTGGCCAGCGGTGGCTGCTTTGTACTGCTGGTCCACGGCGACAACCCGGCCTTCCAGCGCGACGAGGCCGGCGACACGCGCGGCCTGTGGCCCTTCCTTTGCCGCTTCGTGCCCCCGGAACGGCGCCACAGGCTGCAACGGATCACGCTGCAGGGTGCGCTGGCGGCGGTCGAGGCCAGCGGCCGCCATGACAGCTGGACCGGAATCTTCCGCCAGCGCTACGGCCTGGACCGGGGCGCCAAAGCCAGCCCCGATCCCGCGGACGTGGACGCCGTGCTGGCCTCCTTGCCCACCGACGCCGCGGCCGTCATCCGACAGCTCTGGCAGCGCGAGGTGCGCGGCGGCCGCGCCCGTGGCGACAGGCGCGGCCAAGCCGGGCAACGCCGGATATCGCAGTTGTTGCGGGGGCTGGGCATCGTACGCGGTGACGATCGCTACAAGGCCATCATCGAGCACGGACGGCGGCTGTACGGGGAGTGACGCAGGGGGGCGAACGGCAAGATGTGCGTCGTGTTTCCCTCCTTCCTTCGCCTGTTTTCGGCGCATCTACGAAACAAGGACGCCGTATGCCGCGTCCACGTTGACCTTGCAGCCTGGAGGTCCTATAGAGCCCGCATCGGTACTTGGCGGAGTTCTGGTGCGCAGCGACCGCCATCCCTGCCGCGTCTCCATGGCGTTCGCCGCAGGCAGTCGCATTCGCATCTCGTGATTTGAGGTTCGAGCATGGACGTTCAAGCTACGCTTTTCGGCTTCTTCGGGGGACTCGGTCTCTTCCTGTACGGTATGAAGCTGATGTCCGACGGCCTGAAGAAGACCGGCAGCGACAGCATCAAGAAGGTGCTGCACACCCTGACCAAGAACCGCGTGGCCGCCATCATCGTGGGCCTGGGCATCACCTGCCTGATCCAGAGCAGCAGCGCCACCTCGGTGATGGTGGTGGGCCTGGTCAACGCTGGCCTGCTGGCCTTCGGCCAGGCCGTGGCCGTGGTGCTGGGCGCCGACATCGGCACCACCATCACGGCCTGGATCGTCTCGGCCCTGGGCATCGGCAAGTTCAAGATCTCGACCTACGCCCTGCCCATCATCTTCGTCGGCTTCCTGGTCAACTTCGTGGCCAAGAGCAGGCAGCGCCAGATGATCGGCCAGGCCCTGCTGGGCTTCGGCCTGCTCTTTCTGGGCCTGGGCACCATGTCCGAGGGCCTGAAGTCCATCAAGGAGAGCTCCATGATCATGGAGTTCTTCCAGACCTACGGAAGCAACCCCTTCCTTGGCATCCTGGCGGGCACGCTGGTCACCGCCATCGTCCAGAGCAGCAGCGTCACCATCGCCATCATCCAGCTGATGGCCTTCCAGGGTATCTTCGGCCTGGAGGCGGCCCTGCCGCTGATGTTCGGTGCCGACATCGGCACCACCATCACCGCCCAGCTGGCCGCCATCGGGGGCACAAAGGCGGCCCGTGGTGTGGCCATGGCCAACACCATCTTCAAGGCGGTAGGGGCCACCCTGTTCATGCCCTTGCTGCTGCTGGGCTGGCTGCAGGCGGGCGCCCAGCTCATCGTTCCGGACCAGTTCGATCCCGAGACCGGCAACAACAGCGCCATCATGGTGCAGATCGCCCTGACCCACACCGCCTATATCGCCGTCAACGTGATCATCTTCTCCACGGCGCTGTGGGGCCTGCTGATCAAGACCTCGCGCCGGGCGGCCGCCATGGGCGACGAGGACACGGAGCAGGGCGAGCGGCGGCACCTGGACCCCTTGCTGCTGGACACCCCGCCCATCGCCGTGGAGCAGTGCATCAAGGAGCTCTCCTACATGGTGGGGCTGTGCCACGAGAACATCACCGCCGCCTTCATGGCCTTCATCGACCGCGACCTGGGCGGCGCCGACAAGATCGAGGAGCGCGAGAACGAGATCGACCTGCTCCAGAAGGAGATCACGGCCTACGTGGTGCAGATCTCGCAGCGGGACCTGGCCGAGCGCGAGAGCGCCGCCATCCCGCGCCTGGTGCACTGCATCAACGACGCCGAGCGCATCGGCGACCACGCCGAGAACATCGTCGAAGTGGCCGAGCTGAGCCTGCATTCCAAGTTGGTGCTGAGCCTGGAGGCGCGTCGCGAGTTGCACAACTACTTCGATCTGGTGGACCGGCAGTTCAAGGCCGTACGGCGGGCCCTGGACACCCGCGATCCCGAGGCCGTCAAGCTGGCCATGCAACTCGAGGACCAGATCAACGAGGGCCAGGAGGACTACACCCTGCATCACATCCAGCGGCTCGAGCAGGAGACCTGCACGGTAAACTCCGGGCTGACCTTCCTGGACATGATCGGAAATCTCGAGAAGATCGGCGACCACCTCACCAACATCGCCGAGCGCCTGGACGTCGCGAAGCAGCCCATCGACGAGCAGCGTGCCGAAGCGCAGCCCTAGCGGGCAGGAGCAGGGAAAGCGGTTTTTCCAATAGGCGTTCGGAGCCTCTTCTGGTAGGATCCGCCAACCAGGTGGACCTACCTGCCCAACGCTCCGCCGTGGAGAGGCCATGTATTCCCTCCTGCACCTTCCTCTCGTCCTGCTGCTCGGCAGCGCCTGCACCAAGGACGACCAGCCAGAGCCCGAGGCTCCCGACGCCAGCGCTCGCGCCAAGGAAGCCGGCGCTTCCTCGCTGGAGAGCGGTGTCTGCGACTCCTCGCGCCACGAGTCCTCCGAGCTGCAGGCGGTCTACACCTTCGATCTCGACTGCGCCCTGTCCTATCTGGCCGACGCCGGCTGCGACTTCGGGCTCGACCCGGACGCCAACGGCCGGTCCATCAGCTCCAGCGTGATCGAGGACCTGCAGAACGACGCCGAGAACTGCCAGAGCGGCAGCAAGTGCTCGGGCTGCGACGACAGCGACTCCATCGACAACCTGCAGGACTGCGAGGGCCTGGCCGGCATCTCCTACTTCACCGAGAACGCCTGGTCCGATCTGCAGGTGGTCTGCCCGGTGGCCTCCGAGACCACCTGCGAGGGTGGCAGCTGGTCCTCGGGCGGCAGCAGCATCTCGCTGGACGCCGAAGAGGAATGCGCGGTCATCGAGATCGCCAACTGGGCCACGCGCGGGCAGCTGACCGAAGTCTCCATCTACAGCGGCGCGGTCTCACCCTCCGCTGGGCTCACGGCGCTGCAGGCCTCGGGCATCGAGCAGTCCGCCAGCACGGTGCTCTACGTGCGCGAGTACGCCTCCATCGACGAGATCCTGGAGCAGAGCGACGTGGGCATCGACGCCATCAGCGATCTGCGCGACTTCATCTCCTCCTGGCAGTCCTCGGGCCGCATGGGCGACTCCACCCTCTCACCCGAAGACAGGCTGATGGCCTTCCTCGACAGCGAAGAGGTCAGCTCCGAGGAGCTGGACTTCATCGACTACCTCTCCTCGGACAGCATCTCGGCCATCGTCGATGGCCGCCCCTTCGAGAGCTACGAGGCCTTCGTGGCGGCCGTGGGCGGCACGGCCCACTGGAACGAGCCGGGCGGCTCGCTCTACGACTACGCCCAGGAGTGGTACGCCATGCAGACCGGCTCCGAGGATCTGGAGGGCACCGGCTGCACCATCGAGGGTCTGGCCTTCAGCCACGCCGAGATGAGCTGCGCGCTGCAGCTCTTCGCCGCCTGGAGCTGCGACGAGTGCCGCACGGTGCTGGACTCGCGGGTCTGCGAGGACGCCATCAACGACGCCACCAGCTGCCAGGTGGGCAGCAGCTGCACGGGCTGCGACGACGGCGACGGGCGCGACAACGGCGTGGACTGCGACGAGGTGGCCGCCTACTCCTACTTCGGCGAAGCCGCCGCCGGGAAGCTGCTGGCCCACGTGCAGGAGAACCCCTGCTCCGACGAGTCCTGCACGCCGGCCTGCGAGGACAAGACCTGCGGCGACGACGGCTGCGGCGGCAGCTGCGGCAGCTGCGGCAGCGGCGAGACCTGCGACACCTCCGGCCTCTGCGCGGCCGAGGGCTGCAGCATCGAGGGCGTCTTCTTCACGGCCGATGAGCAGGAATGCGCCATCTGGTTCTTCGAGAACATGACCTGCGATACCTGCGGCGCCGTCTTCGACAGCCGGGTCTGCGAGGACGCCATCAACGACGCCTCCGCCTGCCAGTCCGGCAGCAGCTGCACGGGCTGCGAGGACGACGACGACCGCGGTGACGGCGTCAGCTGTGACGAGATCGCCGCCTACTCCTACATGGGCGCCTCGGCCGCCCAGACCCTGCTGGACTTCGTGGGGCAGGACGGCAGCTGCGGCGATCCCCAGACCGTCGTGGAGGGTGTGCCCCTGACGGACGAGGAGGCAGGCGCCATCCTGGAAGTGGCCAACGGCGCCTCCCAGACCCAGCTGGACGACGAGGCCGGGCTGGATTCCCGCGCCGCCGCCAACATCGTCGCGACCCGCCCCCTCTCCGACATCGAGGCGCTGGCCGCCGTCTCCTACGTGGGCGCCACGGTGATCGAGCAGCTCAAGAGCTACTCCGGGTCCTGGGTGTCGCCCGAGAACGCCCCTCTGCCCGCCGATGTCACCACGCTGGCCGACGAGGCCGCCACCAGCGGCACCTCGTCCTCTTACTACGGGCAGCTGGTAGACGTGGATCGTGCCATCATCACCAGCGAGCCCTACACCTACAGCAGCGGCGCCGTATCCTTCTACGTCTCGGATCCCGCCAGCGGCGATGCGGACGAGCTCAAGGTCTACATCTCGGCCGAAGCGGGCCAGGACACCTCATCCCTGTCCATCTACGACGACATCGCGCTGACAGGAACCTTCACCCTGTACGGCTCCTCCACCTGGGAGATCCTGCTGGACTGCGCCGACAGCGACGCGGTCTCGGTCAACAGCGGCGGGCTGGCCTACGAGGACTACGCCGAGGTGCAGGCCGCCTGGAGCTCCACCAGCAGCAATCCCGAGGGCTCGGTGCGGGTGGTGGCCAGCTTCGGCTACACCTATATGGTGCCGCTGCCCATCTTCCTGGACCACCCCATGTGGGATGGCGATCCCCCCGGCGCGCCCGGCGACAGCGGCAACGAGCAGGACCACAGCTGGAACGCCGCGGCCCAGGATGCGCTGGAGGCCTGGCTGGCGGATTGACGAAGCCCCCAGGCTTCAGAGCTCCTCCACCGAGGCCGCGACGGCCAGCAGTTCGGGGTAGGGCAGGTTGCCCACCAGGGTCAGGGCGGTGTCGCCCTGGTTCCAGCTGACCGAGGAGAAGGCGCCGGCCAGCACCAGCACGCCGTCGTTGCCGCCCACGTCCACCGGCGGACCGACGCTGCGGTCCAGGGCGCCGGGCAGCCGCCGCGCTTGCGAGAGTGACAGCCAGCGCTCGCCGTCCACCATCGAGATCAAGGCCATGGGCAGCATATGCCGGCCCTTGACCGCCTTGGAGATCTCGAGGCCCTCGGGGAGCGCGCTGGGCACCAGCAGCGGGAAGTTCATCTGGCGACTCAGCTGGTCCAGGGGCTGTCCCTCGTCCCGCAGGTCCCACTCGAAGACCACGGCGTTGGAGGGGAAGCGGAAGTCGAAGGCCTGTGGCGGAAGTTGCGGCTCGATCTCCAAGGCGTCCAAGGCCATGGCGTACCAGGTTTCGCCGTCCTCCTCCTTCAGCTCCACAGCCAGCGGCATGGACCAGGCGCGATCCAGCCAGGTCTCGTAGCTGTGCAGCCCTTCGTCCTGGCGCAGCGGTCGGGCGTGCCAGCGCTCGCTCTCGCGCCCCAGGCGCTGCTCCAAGCCGCGGTAGTCCAGCTCGAAGTTACGCAGCGCCCAGAGCGCTCCCCCCTCCACGGTGGCCCGCAGCTGGTCCTGACTGGGTGCCGGAGCGCCGTGGATGCGCACGCCAAGCAGGTGGCGCGGCCAGTACATGGTCAGGGTCTCTCCGTCGTACAAGAAGAGCTCGCCCCGACGCCGGCTGGGCTGTCGCACCTCCACCCTGGTCTTGCTCCCACGCTGGTAGATGACGTCCTTGACCACGGGCTGGGCGCTGCCGGCGTGCCGCTCTGTCAGGCGGCCCCGGTAGCTCTCCATGCTCAGCAGGTCGCGAGCTGGCCCCCGCCCCTCGGGGGCGACCACGGACTCGGCCACGGCGATCAGCTGGGCGTAGGGCAGGTTGCCCACCAGGGTGAGCGAGGTGTTGCCCAGGGCCCAGGACAATGTGCAGAAGCTGCCCGACAGCTCCAGGTAGCCCTCGCTCTCCCCCAAGCTCACGGGAATGCCCCCCCTGGCGGGTAGGGATCCGCCGAAGTGGCGCGCCTCGCTCAGGCTCAACCAGCGCGCTCCGCGGCTCATCATGACGTTGACGATGGGCAGCTGCTCGTGGCGGATGATGCGCTGGACTCGCAAGCCCGCCGGCAGCTGACGGGGCAGCAGCACGTCGAAGTTCACCTGGTCCGCCAGCTCCTCGGGCGTGAGCCCTGGCGCCTGCAGGTCCCAGTCCAGCACCCAGGCGTCTTCAGGAAAGGCGAAGGCGAAGCCATCCTGCTGCGCCGGGCCATCCAGGTCCAGCTCCTCGTACTGCGTAGCGTACCAGAGCTCGCCCTGGGCATCCCGCACCTCCCATCTCAGGGGCAGCGCGTAGCGCCGATCGAGCCAGGTCTCGTAGGGCTGCAGATAGGGCTGTTGGTTGCGGGGCTGGGACTGCCAGCGGCTCGCCTCGCGGCCGGCCAGCTCGACGCTGCCGCCGTAGCGGTGCTCGAAGTGTCGCAGGGCCCAGCTGCCGTCTTCTCGCGCCAAGGCGCGCAGCTCCTCCGTCGTGGGGGGCTCCACCCCCTGCAGACGCAGGCCCATGCGCTGCCGGGGCCACCACATGGACAGGGTGCTGCCGTCGTAGACCAGCAGCTCGCCAGCGCGCTCCGCAGGCTCGATCACCTCCACGCGCAGGCTCCCAGGCCTCTTCCAGGTCACTTCGCGCACCAGGCGCTGGGTGGCGCAGTCCGGACAGACCTGCACAGTGCGGCCTTGGTAGCCTTCCAGCGCGAAGATATCGCCGATCTCGGTCTCTGTCGGCGGCACGACGGAGGCCGCCACCGCCACCAGCTCCGGGTAGGGCAGGTTTCCGATCAGGGTCAACGCCGTGTTGCCGGCGTACCAGCTCAAAGAGGCCGCGTTCCCCAGCAGCTGCAGGTGGCCCCGCTCCTGGCCGACGCGCACCGGGATGCCCTCACCCGGCTGGACCACGCGACCGAAGCTGCCGGTCTCGGTCAGGGAGAGCCAGCGGCCGCCGTCGCCTATCAGCACCACGGCCATGGGCGGACCCTGATCCGCCCCCAGGATGCGCTGGATCTCCATGCCCGCGGGCAGCTGCTCGGGCAGCAGCAGCTCGAAGTCCAGCTGCTGACGAAGCTGTGCCTCGCCGATCCCTGGCGCCTGCAGGTCCCACTCCGTGACGATGGCGTCCTCGCCGAAGTCGCAGCGGAAGGCATCGTCGTCGAGCTGCACGTCGAACTCCACCTCGGAAAAGGCCATCCGATACCAGGCGTGGTCGGGCGCGTCCTTGATCTCCACCTTCAGGGGCAGCGAGTGCTCCAGGTCGGTCCAGGCCTCATACGGCAGCAGCAGGGGCTGGAAGTGGCGCGGCACGGCCTTCCAGCGCCCTGCCTGGCGCTGCGCCACCTGCTCGCGGCCGCCGTAGCTGAAGGCGTAGCGATCCCAGGCCCACTGGGTGTCATCGGCCACCATGCGCCGGATCTGCCCGGCGCTGGGTGCAGGGGCGCCCACGATGCGTAGGCCCATGCGCTCGCGTGGTGACCAGAGGCAGAGCGCTGCGCCGTCGTAGATGACCAGCTCGCCGGCCCGCTCCGCCGGCTCCAGCACCTCCACCCTGACCTGCCAGGGATGACGAAACTGCACCTGCTTGACCACGCGCACCTGGGGCGCCTGACCCCGAGGGGCGTCCAGGGTCTCGTCGTAGGCCTCCACATAGCGGCCGCGGTAGCTCTCGATGGCCAGCTGATCGCCGACCACCTTTGCCGAGATCAGGTGGGCGTAGAGCCGGGTGCAGGCGGCCTGGCTGCCGGCCAGCAGTAGGAGCAAGGCGAGAGAGACGAGGCGTTGCATGTGTGCCTCCTAGACCAGGATGCGATCGGTGACGGCGAAGAGCCAGGGCGCCAGGCCCAGCAGCAGCGCCAGCAGCGCCACGGGGACCAGCCGGCGCAGGCCGGCGGGGGCCCCCTGCCGCTGCAGCCGCTTCTCGAGGGCCACCAGGCCGCCCTGAGCCAGGAAGAAGAGCGCCACCTCCCAAGGCATGCGCCCCGCCACTGGGGCCAGGCTCAACGCGGCCAGGGATCCGCTCACCAGGAAGCAGCCCAGCACCGCCATGCCCGGTCGCTGGCGCCCGCCCAGGGGCAGGTAGACGTGGCGCTTCAGCCAGCTGTGCAAGGATCGATGCCAGCTGCGCCAGATGGCGCTCGGGGAGGGGCCGAAGGGCTGACGCCCGAAAGGTGCCGGGACGATGCAGCCCACCATGCGCCAGTAGGCCGTCAGGTATTCCAGAAATCCCCGCAGCAGCAGGTAGGCCAGCAAGAGGCGGCCCAGGACGCCCAGCAGCAGCCAGCCCCCGTCTTGCCCCTGCAGGCCCATGTAGAAGAGCGCCGGAAAGAGCAGCCCCGCAACGGCCAGCCGCATCAGGCCCAGGCCCATCATGGCGTAGTGGCGCACCAGCAGCGCGCGGCTGGGCTCGCGCTTGAAGGCCTCCCTGTAGTCCAGGGTCGGCCAGAGCAGCAGGAAGGAGAGCAGGCGCAAGCTGCTGTCTCGCTCCTTTCCCGGACAACGCAGCAGATCCCAGGACTTCAGCGCCAGGGTCAGCAGGCACAGGGCGCAGAAGAAGCGCCAGCCCCGGGCGTGCTCTGGCAGCGCCAGGAGCGCGCAGCACATAGGCAGCAGGCTGGCGGCCAGCCCGGCTGCCTGGGAAAAACCTCGCAGGTGCAGGCGCGCCAGGCGCTCCACGGCGAGGGCCCCGCCCGAACCGGCCGCTGCCACCAGCCCCAGGCCCGGCGCCACAGGGGGCCAGGGCACGGGCCAGTGGCGAGACGCCAGCAGGCGGATGCCCGCCAGGGCCAGCGGTGAGACCAGCGCCAGCACAGCCAACAGCGCCACCAGCAGCGGGGCGCTGGTCGTCTTGGGGAGCCGGTCCCAGGCGTGGTGCCCGCGGGTGGCCAGCCGCGCGAACGCTTCGGAGATGGGGTAGTACCAGGGCACGTCGCCTACCCAGGGGAAGCCCTGTTCCGCAGTCACTTCCCTCCCCCACGGCTGCCGACGCTGGCCCAACTGGCGGGCCCACTTCTTGAACCAGGAGCGATAGGCCAGGTTGACGCCCCAGAAGCCCCAGAGCTGGGACAGGTCGTAGCAGCCCGGCTGGATGGAGCGACGGAAGATGGAGCCGTAAGAGTAGAAGCGCTCCACGAAGCGCCGCGCCCCCTCGTAGGTCTCTTGTCGGCTCAGGCCGCGGGGCTCGATGGTCAGGCGCACGCCGTCGTAGTCGCGCAGCTCTTGGGCGATCACACGGCCCTGCTCCTGGGCCTGCTGGTGCTCCCGGGTGCCCGGAAAGAGCGTGAAGAAGTTGGGCGAGGCCAGGAAGATGCCCAGCTCTTCGCAGAAGCGCGCCGTGGCCTCGAAGCCCTGGCGGGTGGCGCCGTCCAGTCCGAAGATGAGACCCGTGTGCACGAAGATCCCGTGATCCTGGATCATGCGGATGATGCGGCGGTACTCCCGCACCCGGTTGAAGCCCTTACGCACGCCCCGCAGGGCGTCCTCCTCGATGGACTCCAGCCCCACGAAGACCGCCTTGCAGTGGCTGCGCGCCATGCGGTCCAGCAGCTCGGGGTCGTCCATGGAGCGCAGGGTGGCCTCGCCCATCCAACCCCAGACGCGTCGCTCCTCCAGCAGCCGACAGACCTCCAGGATGTGCTGCCTGTCCGCGGCGAAGTGCATGTCCACGGCCTCGACGTAGCCCTGGTCCCACTGGTCCAGGTCGGCTGCGATCTGGTCCAGCGGACGGGTGCGGAAGCTGGGGAAGCCGTAGGGGCCGTAGCAGAAGCTGCAGCGATGGGGGCAGCCGCGGGTGAGCTCAATGGGAAAATTGAGGCTGTAGTAGGGCCTGGCGGGCTGCAGATCTCGCCTGGGCAGGCGCAAGCGCGCCAGGTCGGGGGGCCGCTCGTTCTGGTACACGCCGGCCAGGCTGCCGCGTTCCAGGTCACGGCAGATGCGCTGCCCCAGCCCCTCCACCTCGCCCACCACCACGGCGTCGAAGTGCTCCAGCATGCGGACGCCCATGGTGGTGGCGTGCGGTCCGCCCAGGATAGTGGGGACGCCGCGGGCGCGCAGCTTCTGCGACAGGTGGATGGCGCGGCCCACGTTGTAGGGCTGGGCCGTGAAGCCCACCAGGTCCACGGGCGAGAGATCCAGGGGCTGCACGTTCTCGTCGTTGATCTCGACCTGGGCGTAGGGCGCGAGCTCGGCGGCCACGGTGGGCAGGCGCACCTGACGGTAGCGCGGCAGGGCCAGGGGTGTCTCCATCAGGCGGATCCGCATGGGCGCTCCTCTCTGACTGGCGGGAGGAGAAGGAGCGCCGCCGACTGGGGATGTCACCGGATTCTGAAGAAGTGTGGTAGAAAAATGGAGACTATCCGGAGCAGCAGCTGTACCGTGTTGACATAGTGACTCCAATGCCTCGCACCGTCGCCGACAGTCCCCACGGAGTAGCCGAGGACCTCGAGAACGTCCTCGGCAGCATGCAGCTGCCATCGTTTCCCGCGCTCCAGGCGCGCATCCTGCAGGCGCTGCGCTGCGACCGGACGCCGTTGGTCAGGATCGCGGAGCTGCTGCAGGCGGATCCGGGCCTGAGCGTCAAGATCCTGAGTACGGTGAACTGCGTGGGCTACGGCCTGCAATGCAGGATCTCGAGCATTCAGCACGCCGTGAGCCTGCTGGGCGTCAAGCACATCGAAAACCTGACACTCGCCGCATCGGTGCACGATGTGCTGCCGCGAAAGCGTGCAACCGGCTTCGTTCCGGGCCGTTTCTGGCGCGCTGCGGCCAGGCGCGGCGCCATCGCCCAGGCCCTGGCGGAGCTCATGCATCCCCCGTCGCAGCCCTTCGCCTTCACGGCCGGGTTGCTGCAGGACATGGCCATTCCCTTTCTGGTCCACGCCCACGGCGACACCTACGGCGCCTTGCTCGATCGCTGGCATCGCGAGGGGGGCGACCTGATCGCGCTCGAGAGGCAGGCCTTCGGCTGGGACCACAGCCAGGTTGCCGGCAAGCTCGCCACCCAGTGGAACTTCCCCTCTGACCTGAGCACGTCCCTCCAGCTGCACCACGGCGGCTTCGAGCAGGGAAAGACCGCCGCCCCGCCGGTGCAGTTCGTCTCCGCGCTCGGAGAGGCCCACAACCCGCGCCAGGACTTGGAGCAGGTCATCCACATGGCGGAGATCAGTACGGACCTGCCACGCAAGCGAGTGGAGCAATGCGTCCAGGATGGCCTGCGCAGGGCGAGCAGACTCTCCTCGCTGTTTCGCTGAGTCGGGTACGTACCTCCCTTCTCTTGCCCCACCTCCACCACCTGCTCGCCCACCCCCGCTGCTCGCTGCTGGCCGGGTAGGCGGTGCTGCTCTTCGCCGTGGAAGACGCCCACGCCAGGAACCCGAGCTACCGCTGGTTCATCCGGAGGTCTGAGGGAGCCGAGGCTTTCGCGCTTCCGGCTGTGGGAGGGACAACGCGCGTCGAGGCGAGAGCATCGTGTCCCTGCTCGCCCCGTAGCGCCCAGCCCCTCCCCCGCCTGACCCTCCCGGGCTACAGTTTCCTTCCCCTCGCTCGCCAGGCCGACCATGTCCGATCATCCCCTGCAGACCGCCTCCATCGACACCCTGCTGCGCTCCATGGAGACCTACAAGGCCTCGGACCTCTTCCTCTGCGTGGGCAAGGCGCCCACTCTGCGGGTCCACGGTCAGATCGTGCCCCTGGACTACGCGCCCTCCAGCGAGGCCCAGCTGGCGGACCTCAAGGAGCGTGTGTTGGGCGCCGAGGCCCGCCGCCGCTTCGACGCCGAGGGCGAGATCGACATCGGCTACAACCTCGATGGGCAGCACCGCTTCCGCATCAACCTCTCCCGTCAGCAGGGCCTGCTCTCGGCCGTGCTGCGCGCCCTGCCCAGCGGCGCGCTCTCCTTCGCCGAGCTGGGTCTACCCGAGCAGATCCCCGACCTGCTGACGCCGCTGCGGGGCATGGTGATGGTCACCGGCGCTACCGGCTCCGGCAAGTCCACCACCCTGGCCGCCATGGTGCACCACATCAACCAGAACCTGCCGGTACACGTGGTCACGGTCGAGGATCCCATCGAGTTCCTGCACAACGACCTGGTGGGCCGTATCACCCAGCGTGAGGTGGGCTCGGACACCGCTTCGTTCCGCAACGCCCTGCGCCAGGTGGTGCGCCAGAGCCCGGACGTCATCCTGATCGGAGAGATGCGCGACCGCGACACCATGCAGGTGGCGCTCTCCGCAGCCCTGACCGGCCATATGGTGCTCACCTCGCTGCACACCATGGACACCAGCCAGACGCTGCAGCGCATCCTCTCCTACTTCCCGGAGCACCTGCGCGACCAGGCCGCGTTGGACCTCTCCCTGGCGCTGCGGGTGGTCCTGTCCCAGCGCCTGGTGCCCATGATGGACGGCACGGGACGCATCCCCGCCGTCGAGATGCTGACCAACACGCCGGCCGCCAAGCGGCTGCTGCGCGAGCAGCGTATCCAGGAGCTGACCGACCTGGTGCGCACCAGCGCCGCGCCCGGCATGCTGACCTTCAACGAGTCGCTGCTGAACCTCTACCGGCACAAGAAGATCTCCTACGAGACCGGCCTGGCCAGCGCCACCAACCCCGAGGAGTTCACGCTCTGGACCAAGGGCATGTCCACGGGCGTGCACGGCTTCCGGGGCGATGGCCGGGGCGCGCGCACCAAGGGGCTGGACCTGAAGGTCCTGCTGGCTCGGGCCATGGAGCTGGGGGCCTCTGACCTGCACCTGGCCGCCAGCCGGCCGCCCATCGTGCGGCTCGCAGGCGAGCTGCGCAAGCTGGGGGAGCGCGTGCTCTCCGACGGCGACATGCGCATGCTGCTGCGCTCGGTGATGAACGCCCGCCAACGCGAGACCTACGAGCTGGAGCGCGAGGTGGACTTCGCCCTGGCCGTAGACGACGGGCGGCGCTTCCGGGTCAACGCCTACTTCCAGCGCGGCCGCATGGCGGCGGCCCTGCGGGCCATCCCCCAGCGCATCCCCGACGCCCAGACCCTGGGCATCCCCGAGCCCGTGCTGCTGCTGGGGGAGCGCCCCACCGGGCTGCTGCTGGTGGTAGGGCCCACGGGATCGGGCAAGAGCACCACCCTGGCCTGCCTGCTGGATCGCATCAACAGCTCCCGCACCTGTCGCGTCATCACCATCGAAGATCCCATCGAGTACGTACACCAGAGCCGCAAGGCCACGGTGGATCAGCGCGAGGTCTTCGCCGACACCAGCAGCTTCTCCGCCGCTCTGAAGTTCATCCTGCGCCAGGATCCGGATGTGATCATGGTGGGCGAGATGCGCGACGCCGAGACCATCTCCGCCGCCCTGACCGCCGCAGAGACCGGTCACCTGGTCATGTCCACCCTGCACACCAACGATGCGGTGCAGGCCATCGACCGCGTGGTGGACGTGTTCCCGCCCCACCAGCAACCCCAGGTCCGCAGCCAGCTCTCGGCCTGCCTGTTGGGCGTGGTGTCCCAGCGCCTGCTTGCCCAGGCCGGTGCCCGGGGCCGCATCGCGGCCTTCGAGGTGCTGGTGGCCAACACCGCCATCCGCACGCTGATTCGCGAGAACAAGATGCACCAGGCCTACGGCCTGATGGAGGCCAGCCGGCGCGACGGCTGCACCACCATGGACCAGGCGCTGCAGACCCTCTACGCGGAGCGCAAGATCAGCTACGAGGACGCCCTGCGCTACCTGCGCAACCCCAAGTCCATCCGGCCCGAGGAGCCCCCGCCTGCCGAGGGCGCCGAGCCAGCGCAGGGGCAGCAGGGCTACGGGCAGCAGCGCCCGGGGCAACAGAGCTACGGTCAGAATCGCGGCCAGCAGACCACGGTCAAGCCCGTGTCTCAGCCCGAGCAGCCGAAGCAGCCCAGGCAGTCCAAGCAACGCAGTGGGCGCCGCTTTCCCTGGCAAAAGTAGGGTTTCAGCCCTCTTCTTCTTCGAGCTCCTCGAACTCCTCCAGTTCCAGCACCTCGTCGCGCTGCTCCACGCGCGCCCCGCCGAAGCCCAGCTGCACGCCGGCCTGCACGCCGGCGCCGAAGCGCCCCGGCTCGCCTGGATAGGTCTTGTTCTCCAGGGCGTAGCCGTCTTCGTCGTAGACCTCGGATGCCCCGCCCGCCAGGCGCAGGGTCAGTGGAGCCTGCACGAAGAGCCCCAGCTTCCTCCAGACCTTCGCTTCGAATCCCAGCAGTGCGCGGGCGCCGACCATGTGGGGCCGCGAGAAGGAGGGCAGCTCCTGGCGCGGCTTCTCGGTGTGGTCTTCCAGCACCGTGCCCCGCCAATACACCAGACCCAGGCCGGCCAGGGGCCGCACAGGCAAGGTGGGCAGGGGCACGTAGCGCGCGCCCAGCGCTACCTGCAGCACGGAGTTGACGAACTGCTCTTCGACGCGCCGGTAGGGATCGCTGCGGTCTATCTCCTGGAAGACGCCGGTCCAGAACACGCCGCCCTCGCGGGACAGGCCGGCCTCCACCTCGAGCGCGGGCGTGATGCCGTAGCCCACGGCCAGGCCCAGGCTGCTGCCGCCGCCATAGAGCACCTCGTGGCTGCCGTAGACCTCTACGAGGTTCAACAGGTTGTCCTGGGCCCAGCGCCCGCGGTAGAAGGCGTGCGTGGGACCGTAGCCCCAGCCGCCGAAGGCCCGCAGCAGCACCTGGCCCTTTCGGCCCAGCTGCATCTGCCGCCAGCTGCCCACGTCCCAGCCGGAGTTCCACCAACGGACGTACTCCTTGGGGCTCATCCCCAGCTCCGCCCAGGGCTCGTTGCCGGCTTCTTTCTCCACCATCTCGTCCAGGGTGTAGTGCACGCGCTGAACACGGCTGGGGCCTGCGTCCTCGTCCTGACCCGTGTCGGTCTCCACCTCGCCCAGCTCATCGTAGAGGGCCTCCAGATCGCGAGCCGCCGCCTCTTTGTCCACGGCGCCGTTGGGATCGGCGGGCTCGGCTTCCCGAATATCCACGGCCCTGCCCACGTAGCCCTCGGTGAGATCGCCCAGCATCATGGCCACCGAGTCGGCGAAGCTGTCCTCGGTGTCGGCGCTGTGGACCAGGGGTACCTCCAGCACCTCGCGGTACTCCTCGATGTTGAGGAAGATGAGCTTGACGTGCAGCTCGGTCTCCGGCTCCTCTTCACCCTCTTCCGCGGCTTCGACTTCGTCCGCCACGCTCACGGTGCCTGTGATGGCGTAGGCCGCCTGCGCCGCCTCGCCTACCACGTAGCTGCAACCTACTAACTGCCCCGGCGGGCAGCTGTCCATGTACATGGTGGCCGACAGCTCGCCCACGTTACGCACCTGCTCCAGCCCGATGAGGGCGAAGCGCTCGTCCACCCCCAGCTCCGCCTTCAGGATGTCGGGCATGCGCAAGGCCAGGGCTGTGGCCTCGACCTGCTCGGGCGAAAAGGCCGACAGGAGAACGGGTACGGCCTGCTCAGCCTGGGATGGCGCGCAGAGCAGCGCCAGCGTGGTGAAGATGGACATCGCCTTTTCGGCCTCCGGGAATCGTGCTGCCCGTAATCAGATCGCAGGCTCGAAGCCCGCGGCCCATCGTTCAGCCCTCCATCTGGCTGTCGAAGCGGTACACCGCGCGCTCGGTATGGCCCAGGGGCCAGACCATGCTGGTTGGTCCGTCCACCCCCAGGATACCGTGCACGGCCCCCATGCGACCCGCCGCGTCGCCGGCGATGCCCTGCTCCAGCTGCCAACGCAGCAGGGCATCGTCCTGCAGGCCGGGCCGTCGGATCCACGCGGTCTCGGGGCGCCCCACGGCCCGTCGCAGCAGGACCTCGCCCTGCAGACCGGACAGGCCCTGCTTGGGCAGCGCGGCGGCCTCCGGGCCCAGGCCCACGGTGAGCGACAGGCCTGGCCCCTGACCAACGACCGCGGTCAGGTGCAGGGAGGCGATGCGCCCCTGGCCCCGGTCCACGTCCCGTAGCAGCCTGTCGATCTCCTCCCGCGGAACCTGTTCTTCCTCCAGCAGCACGCGCACGGCGTGCCCATCCTGGATGCGGATGCCCGCCGACAACCAGGATGGCTGACCCAGCAGGATCTCCAGCTCCAGGCCCTGGAAATCGTTGTAGTGGGCCATGGTGCCCAACAAGGCGGCCAGCTCCTGGTTCAGCAGGGTCCGGACCTGCTGAACCATGGCGCGGCCAAGAGGCATGCCCGCACCGCTGGCGGCCACCCCCAGGGCCTTGCCGCGCGGTGAGATCAACAGGCCGAGGCCGGATGCCTCGCCCTCCGCCAACGCACCCAGCACGTCGGGCAGCGGGCCCTCGGGAAGCGCCGTCAGGGGACGCAGCAGGGCCAGCTGGGCCTGCGCGCTGGTCAGCGCGACCTGCCGGGCCACGCGCCGAGATAGCTCATCTGCGGTCATGCTCGCTCCTTCATGGCAGCGCGCTGCGCTGCCAGAGGCTCCCGCGCCGCTGGTAGCGGTAGCGGGGCCGATCGCCCACCTGCCAGACGTCCACTCCGGCGACCTGGTAGATCCCGGCCTGCTCCAAGCCGTCGGGATCCGGCTGCCAGGCTATCTCGTAGTCCAGCACGACGAGCTCGCCGCTCGACGCCGCCGTCTCGACCAGGATGTGCGCCCGCTGGGCCGACGTGGCGTAGATCCGATCGTCTCGCTGCAGCTGCAGCGAGAGCTCCCAGGTGCGCCCCAGGAGTTCATCGACCACCAGCAGGGGCAGCCCCTTCATCAGGCAGTGGGTGGTGTAGTGAAAGGCCACCGCCGCGGTCACCTTCTCCACGCGGCTCCAGTCCGCCACCTGCTGCGGATCCTCGCCCGCCGGTGCTGCGGGCTGCGGCCGCTGGTCCGCCGCTGCGCCCTCGCTTGCTCGTCTCTGCTCTCCCATGGCTCCCTCCGCATCCCAGGGCATGAGGAGCGCGACGCAGCCGATGCCCAGCAGCTTCCTCGTCACGGCCATCCACCCTTCTCCGCATCCCGTGGCGAAAACGCCTGGGTCTACTTCTTGGCGCTCGCAGCGGAACTCTCCTGGACCTCGGTCCAGTGGTCGCGCACCTCCACGGCGGCGGGTTTGAGCACTTCCATCTTGAAGCGCGGCACCTCGGCCACCTGCCGCAGGTTGCTGAAGCCGCCCTGCGCCTCACGTTGCTCCACGAGCTTCTTGGACATGGTGCGGCCCAGTCCCTCCACCTTGCGCAGCTGGGTGAGGCTGGCCTCGTTGAAGAACTTGAGGGTCTTCTCCGAGTCCTGCTTGGCGGCCTTGGTGCCCAGCCTGGCGCCGTTGGCTTGCTTGACCACGCCACCCAGCAAGGCGATCAGGTCGGCGGGCCCGAGAGGTTCGCCGCGGTAGACCCGGTCGGCCGCGGTCTTGATGGCCATGTCCACAATGCCCTGCTTGAGGTTCTGCGTGGCGAGCCCCTGCCACTGCCCTTCGTTCGCGAGCTGCTCGGCCTTGGCGCCACCGTCGCCCAGCTTGGCCGACGCCGCCTTGTGCACCGCCCGGATGAAGATGCCCTTGGCGTGGGTCTTGAGGGCCTTCTCCAGATCCACAGAGGCAGCGCTCAGCCCCTGCCGCAGCAGGCCCTCGGTCTTTACGAGATCGGTGGCGTAGTTCCTGGGGAACTGGGTGACGGCCGACTTGAGCAGTTCTTTGGACTCGCTGGCCACGTAGTCGGCCAGCCCCGGGAACTTGGTGGCGATGCGGTCGTAGATGGCCTTGACCGGACCCAGGTTGCCCATGGCGCCTGTCAGCTTCTCGGCCACCTGGCCCAGGCCCAGGGTCAGCACGCCGTTGATCAGGGCCACCGACAAGTCCTCGGCACCTTGCTCCACGCTGTAGTCGTTGCCCTGGATGGCCAGCTCGGTGACCTCCTTGAAGGCGGCGCCGGCCAGGCTGGCCACCAGGGTCACGCAGGCCGGACCCGCGGTGCCGGCCGTGGCGATGGTGACCAGGGTGGAGACGATGGTGGCCACGATGGCGCCACCGATGGAGGCTGCCGCCTTCTTGGCCTGGGTGTAGTCGTTGTGGGACTGGATGTACTCCTGGTGGGAGATGCCAGCGGCTTTGAGGGCCTCCTGCTCCTCTTCGCTGCCCTCTTCCGTGACCATCACGGCCGCGGCGTCGCCCTGGGCCGCGCCGAATGCCATGTCGGTCAGCTCGCCCGTGGCCGAGTGGGAGTCCATCACCCCCATGCTGATGGCGTTCCAGAAGCCCGCCCCGCGGTCGTGCTCCGAGAAGGCCGACGCCTGGGCGTACTTGAGCCGTGCCAGCTGCCGCTGGCGCACCACGAAGTGATACCGCTGCTCGGCCATGGCCGCGATGCGCGAGTCCTCCAGGGCCTTGACCAGCTTGTCGCGCAGATCCTCGAGCAGCTCCAGCCAGTCGTCCCGCTCCCCGGCGATCATCTCCTTGACCTCGTCCGAGATGTCGGGCACGAAATCCGCCAGGGCCTGCACCTCGGCCTCGCTGCTGGCGGCCTCGGCCAGCGCCCGGTACTGGTCCAGGTTGGACCACTCCAGCACCAGCTCCTCGGGGGTGACCGCCTTGAGCGCGGCTTCGAGCCCCGTGTCGTCGGTGCCCAGGCCGATGGCTGCGCTCTCGGCGCGGTCCAGCTGGGTCAGGCTGCGCAGGCCTATCAGGGCCTCGTAGACCTCGAAACGCCGATCGTGCCCCAGGTCGGCCATGGCGTCGAAGGCGCGGTCCAACAAGGCGCGATCCGCGTCCAGGTCCAGCTGGCCGCCGGCCTTCTGCCAATCCAGCACGGCCCGGTAGACCTTGTCCTCATCGTCGTCCCAGTGGCCCGTGGCCTCTTCGATGCGCGCCACCAGGCGAGCGTCGTCCTGGGCCAGCTCCTGCGCGGCTTCGGCCTCGCTCCGGTGCGCCCCAGCGGCCTGTGAGCCGCTGTAGCCGATGACCTCGTGGAAGCGGACGATATTGGCTTCCGAGAGGCCGTCTTCCACGCGCTGGCGCAGCTCGTCGTCCTGGCGCAGGCGCACCAGGTCGCTCGTCTCCATCTTCTCCAGGCAGGCGAAGATCTTGCTGTCGCTGACCCAGAGCCAGCTGTCCAGCTCATCCAGCAGCTCGTTCATGCCGGCGGCCGCCTGGCCCGTTTGCTGGGCGCTCAGCAGCTCGGTGGCGCGGGCCAGCTCGCCCTCGTCCAACAGCGCGCTCAGCTGAGCCATGTCTTCGGGGCTGGCCAGGATGGCCTGGCGCTCCTCGGGGCTGGCCTTGGCGATGGCCTCGTAGATGCCCTTCTCGTCCACGTTGCTGATGAAGAGGGTCTTTTCCTGGCCCGCCTCGCCGATCTTGTCCATAAGGCTTGGCTTGTTGCCGGTGCGGATGATGTTGCACGCCTGCTCGTACTCCCGGTCGGAGAGCTCGTCGTTCAGAAAAGCCAGGGCAGGAGCCAGGTTCACGTCGTCCAGCGGCATGGGACCGCGCGCCGAGGCGAAGGCCTTCACGTCCTTGATCATGCCGGCCTCGTCGTCGTTCCAGAAGCCCTTGCGGGCCCGCAGCTTGACCAGCAGCCCCTGGACCGCCATGGAGGCGGACGCCTCTTCGGCCTCGATCTTCTCGAAGAGGGCCTTCTTCGCCTGCTCGCTGATGCCGCCTGTGCCCATCAAGGGGCGCAGGGGCGCCAGGGCCCGCTGCAGGTCCCCCCCGGAGAGCTCACCGGTGAGCCAGCCCAGCACCTGCTGGTCGTTGGCCAGGGCGTAGCGTTCCTCGATGCTGGCCTTTTCCAGGATGGAGAAGAGCCGCTCCTCGTCGGTGCCCAGGATGTCGATGGTGACCGCCTGCACGCGGCACTTGAGGTCGGCCCGGCCAAAGCGCGCGAAGGCAAGGCCGTAGGTGAGTTTTTCGGAGGGCAGCCAGATGCGCATCATCTGCTGCACGCTTAGGCCCTGCAGCTGTCGGAAGGCCTGCCTGACGGGTTCCGGGTTGCCACCCAGGCACTGATAGACCTCGCGCATATTGCCGTCGCGGATGGCCTGGTAGAGATCGGCTGCCTTCTGCTGGGGCGTGGCGTCCAGGTCGGCCTGCGCCGCGCTGGCGTCGGACAGCTTCTCGCCGCTGCCCTTGAACTCCAGCCGCTGCAGCTCGCCACCAGGCGCGGCGCGCACCTGGCCAGCCACCGATTGGCCCGCAGCCGCCCGCGCGCCGAGCGTATCCGCCTCGACCTCGGCGGCTCCGCCGGAGCGACCCAGCGCCGACTTGGCCGCCAGCCGCTGAGCGCCCGACTTGCGATCCTGGACCACGTGCGTCAGCTCGTGCGAGACCACCTCTTTGGACGGATAGTCTTCGCCAAAGGCCACCTTCTCACCCAAGGTGGCGGCCTCGGCGCCGATACCGTGCAGCGCGTCGGCCTTGCCCAGAAAGGCCTCGACCGTGGTGAAATCCTCTCCGAAGGACTTCTCGAGCTCGCCGCGGTAGGGCAAGGGGCTGGCCTGGCCCTGGGTGGCGGCTTGAAAGGCATCTTCCGGGTTCTGCTCCGCGCCGAGGTCCAGCTTGCCGAAAGAGGCGGCGCCCGGCGCCTGCTGGCCGTCCTGGCTGCGCTGCATCATGTCCATGGCGGCGATGTTGCCGTAGCTCTCCACGGCGTCGCTCAATCCGTCCGGAGTGGCCTCTTCGCCTTTTCGCAGCGTGTTCGTCGAGGCCGATGCGGAGGGCTCGGCCCCGCTCTGGGGGCGGTCCTCTTGCCCACGGCCCGGCTTCGGTGGAGGACGACGGCTGAATGAGGAACCCACGGCGGACCTCCCGCGAGGGAAAACGAGGGGGGAAGGAAGCTGTCAGGGACGAGTATAGTCCGCTCTCGGGCTGGTCGCCGCAGGAAGGCTGCGCCGCCGCAGTGCCTGGCACGGGCGCACTTCGTCTTGAATTGGTAAGGAATCGCATCCGCGAGTAGGCAGCCGCAGACGATGTCGCCGCGCTGCACTACAATCCATCCCCGCCCGACATGGACCCCGTCTCGACTCCGGGAGCTGTCATGACTCGCTTGCTCTTCGCACTCTGCCTGCAGGCCGGTTGCATGCCCGACGGATACCTGACTCCCAATGGGGAAGTCCCCGGAGACACCGCGGACAGCGCGGGCGGTAGCGACACCGACGACACGGACCCTGGCTCGCAGGATGCGGCGTTGAGCGACCTGGACTGGCGCCTGCACGGCGAGGTCGAGAGCCTGGTCTACGTGTCGTGGGAGCAGAGCGAGGCGGCCACCGTTCACGCGGAGTACAGCTTCGACTCGGGCGATTGGCAGAGCAGCCCTTCCTGGGCAGGCGAGGCCGGTGCGCAGGAGCACCTGCTCGCGGGCATCCCCTACGACAGCACCGCCAGCTGGCGCTTGGTGGTGGAGGGGGGCAGCACCTACGAGGGCGAGACGATCACCACCGGAGATGCGCCCAGCGGCCTGCCTGAGGCCGTCCTGCTGGTCTCCGAGCCGATCTCCTGGTTCGAGCAGGGCAAGTACCTGTTGGCCAGCATCAACCAGGACACCGGAGGCTGGACCGGCGGCACCTACTGGACCTTCATCGTCGACCGACAGGGGCGCCCTGTCTGGGCCAACAGCGCTCCCAACCGCCACTGGACCCTCTTCGCGCAGGTCGCGGTGTCCGGCGATCACATCCTGTGGGACGAAGCCACCTACTGGTCGGACTACGACGAAGGAGCGGGCTCCTCGGTCCACAAGACCTACCTCGACGACGAGATCGACGAAGTGGCCACGCCGGGCCTGCACCACGCCTTCGTGCAGCTGCCCGACGACAGCCTGGTCTGGGGCAGCCAGCACCACGGCGGCGGCGAGGCGCTGGTGGAGAAAGGGCCCGACGAGGACGACGAGACCATCCTATGGACCTGCGACGGAGACTGGCCCAACTCCAGCTACTGCGAGTCCAACGGGCTCTACTACGCCGTCGAATCGGACAGCTTCCTCTACAGCTTCTACACCAATGACTCCATCGTGGAGGTGGACCACTCCACCGGCGAGAGCCTGTGGTGGGCCGGAGGCGTGCGCGGCGGGTACGAATTCGACCCCGCCGATTCCGAGTTCGCCTGGCAGCACGGCGTCAGCTACACGGCGGAGGGAACGCTGCTGGTCTCCACCGAGAACTACGACGGGCCGCCCTCCACCTGGGTGCGCGAGTACAACGTGAACCACGACGGCGAGACCCTGGAGCAGGTCTGGAGCCACGACTCGGGCATCTACGCCAGCACCAACGGCGACGCCTGGCGCCTGGACAACGGCAACACGCTGCACGTGCTGGGCAGCGCCGGGGAGATCATCGAGGTCGATCCGGATGGCGAGGAGGTCTGGCACCTGGACTTCAACGGCAGCCACCTGCTGGGTCGCGGAGAGTTCATCGAGAACCTCTACGCCCTGGTGTCGCCCGCGGGCTAGTGTCACCGGTCAGGTTCGTTCGCCGTTCCCGGAGGTTTCATGCCCGAGCTGCCCGAAGTGGAGACCATCATCCGGCAGGTGCGACCTGGCCTGGTGGGTCGTCGCATCCGCCAGTTCCGCACGCGCTGGCCACGGCAGGTGCGACCCACTGCGGACAGCGTGCAGGCGGCCATCCACGGCCAACGCATCGAGGACTTGAGCCGCCGCGGCAAGCTGATCGTCTTCCACCTGTCGGGGGGCGCCCACCTGCTGCTTCACCTGCGCATGAGCGGCAGGCTGGAGTGGCTGGGGGCGGATGGCGTGGAGCCGTCCCATGTGCGGGCCCTGTGGCGCTTGCAGGGTGATCCGGCCGCCACCCTGCTCTTCTGCGACGCACGGAAGTTCGGACGCATCAGCTGGACGGACGACCTGCCGGCCGCCCTGGCCCACCTGGGTCCGGAGCCGCTGGACCAAGGCTTCGGCCCCCGCCAGCTGGCCGAGCGCCTGGTCGGCCGGCGTGCCATCAAGCCTCTGCTGCTGGACCAGTCGCGGCTGGCAGGCTTGGGCAACATCTACGTGGACGAGTCCCTCTTCCGCGCCCGACTGCACCCCTTGCGGCGCGCCTGCGACCTTTCAGCGGCCCAGGTCGAGGCCCTCTGGCAGGCGATACGCGCCACGCTGCAAGAGGCTATCCGCCACAACGGGACCTCCATCGACTGGATCTACCCCCAGGGCAAGATGCAGGCCTACCTACGCGTCTACGGCCGCGCCGGGCAGCCCTGCCCACGCTGCGGCGCCGGCCTCGTCAAGCTGCGCGTCGCGCAGCGGGGCACCCATGTCTGCCCGCGCTGCCAGCCGGCGCCGTGATAGAGGGCCGGCGCCCGCCACCAGGAGCTCCATCTTGACCTCCCAGTTCCACCTCTTCCACGGCACGTCGGACTACATCGCCTCCCCTGCCCTCTGCGACGCGGTGAACGTGGCCGTGGCCCTGGGCCGCCCCCTGCTCGTCAAGGGCGAGCCAGGCACCGGCAAGACCCTGCTGGCCCACGCCGCGGCCCGCGGCCTGGGCATGCCCCTGCTGGCCTGGCACGTCAAGTCCACCACCAAGGCCGTGGATGGCCTCTACGTCTACGACGCCGTGGCACGCCTGCACGACTCGCGCTTCGAAGACCGGGACGTACGCGACATCAGGCAGTACATCACCATCGGGCCCCTGGGTCGGGCCCTGATGGCCGAGCAACGCCAGGTGCTGCTGATCGACGAGGTGGACAAGGCGGACCTGGAGTTTCCCAACGACCTGCTGCGCGAGCTGGACGAGATGCGCTTCGACATCCCCGAGACGGGAGAGACTCATACCGCGAAGCAGCGCCCCGTGGTCGTGATCACCTCCAACAACGAAAAAGAGCTGCCCGACGCCTTCCTGCGGCGCTGCATCTTCCACTTCATCGAGTTCCCCGACCACGATCTGATGGAGCGCATCGTCAAGGTGCACCACCCCTACCTGGACAAGAAGCTGTCTCGGCAGTGCATCGCGCGCTTCTACAAGCTGCGCGAGATAGCCGGCCTGCGCAAGCCGCCCAGCACCTCGGAGCTGGTGGACTGGATCGGGGCGCTGCTGGCCGCTGGTATCAGCGAAAAGGTGCTGCGCAAGGAGCTTCCCTTCCTGGGAACGCTCGTGAAGCATGAAGACGACCTGCAACGTGTGTCACGGCTGTCTGCCAGCAGGCGCCAGGGGTTCTAGCTTGTTCCTGCGCTTCTTCTACGCGCTGCGGGCCCGAGGCATCCCGGTCACGCCCACCGAGTGGCTGACCTTGATGGAGGCCCTGGCGCGTGGGCTGGCTTATTCGGACCTGGTGCGTTTCTACCACCTGGCGCGTGCCATCTGCGTCAAGAGCGAGACGCTCTACGACGCCTACGACCAGACCTGGCTGGAGGTCTTCGAGGGCATCGAGGCGCCCGCCCAGCTGCGGGACGAGGTCTACGAGTGGCTGCGCAATCCCATCCTGCCGCGCGAGCTGAGCGCCGAAGAATTGGCAGCGGTGGAGGCCATGTCCCTGGAGGACCTGCGCCGGGAGTTCGAGCAGCGCCTGGCGGAGCAGAAAGAGCGCCATGACGGGGGCAGCCGCTGGATCGGCACAGGGGGCACCTCGCCCTTTGGGCACGGCGGTTTCCACCCCGGCGGCCTGCGGGTGGGCGGTCCAGGGGGTGGGGGCATGGCCGCCCAGATCGCCGGGCGGCGGGCCTTCGCCAACTACCGCTCCGACCAGGTGCTGGACACGCGGCAAATAGGCGTGGCCCTCAAGAAACTGCGGCGCTTCGCCAGGGAGGGAGCCACCCTGGAGGTGGACATCGACGCCACCATCGACGCCACAGCGCGCGAGGGCGGTGAGATCACCGTGGTGGAGCGCCCCGAGCGCATCAGCGACCTGAAGGTGCTGCTGCTGATGGACGCCGGCGGCTCCATGACCCCCTACGCCAACCGCGTGGGCCGCCTCTTCTCGGCGGCCAGCCGCGCCTCCCACTTCAAGGACCTGAAGGCCTGCTACTTCCACAACTGCGTCTACGAGATGGTCTACCGCGACATCCGCCGCTGGGAGGTCTGGGCCGTGGACGATCTGCTGCGCACCCTGGACGGCCAGTACCGGCTGATCCTGGTGGGCGATGCCTGCATGGCGCCCTCGGAGCTGCTCTCGCGCTGGGGCGCCATCCGCTACGGTCACCACAACGACACGCCGGGCATCCGGCAGCTGGAGCGGCTGCGGGACCACTTCGCCCGCGGCGTCTGGCTCAATCCCATGCGTCTGCGCTTCTGGTCCCACCCCACGGTGGAGCGCATCGCCGATCTCTTCCCCATGTACGAGCTCACCCTGGATGGGCTGGAGCAGGCCATGAGCCACCTGGGCGGGCAGCGCGCCGAGCCCCCCGAGATCCCCGAGGGCCCCAGCTCGGCACGCTGGTATCAGCACCCCAACGCCTGGTGAGCGCTACTCGTACACCTTCTCCTCTTCCGCCTGCGCCTCGGCGGCGTCGGGCTCGGGATCGCGCGTGATGCCCGCAGATCGGGCGCCCAGCTCCTTGCTCCACTCGCTGGCGATGATCATGGACATCACCTCGTTGGTGCCGGTCCAGATGGACGCCAGGCGCAGGTCGCGCACGATGCGTTCCACAGGGTAGACATCGGTGTAGCCGATGCCCCCCATCACCTGCATGGCGTGGTGTGCGGCGCGCTGGCAGGACTCTGCGACGAACTTCTTGGTCTGCGAGACCATGCGCCGCAGGCGCCCCTCGGGTTCTCCGGCTGCGGCCGCGGTGGCCGTGGCGTAGACCATGGCCCGCGAGGCGTCCAGCAGCATGGCGGCCTCGGCCAGCTGGAAGCTGACGCCCTGGAAGCGGTTGATGGGGCGGCCGAAGGCCTTGCGCTTGGCCGCGTAGCGCGTGGCCACCTCCAGGGCGGGGCGGGCCGCGCCGATGGTCATGGCGGCCGTGCCCAGGCGCTCGGGCACCATCATGGTGGTGAACACGGCCGTGCCGCCGTTGACGCGCCCCAGCACGTTCTCTCGCGGTACCTTCACGTCGCGGAAGACGAGGCGGCTGGCGCCACCGCCGCGGCAGCCCATCAACCCGTAGACGTAGGCCGTCTCGACCCCGGGTCCGCGGTCGACGATGAAGCAGGTGATGCCTTTGTGGGGCGGCACGGCGGGATCTGTACGGGCGTAGACCAGGAAGTAGTCCGCCGCGGTCCCCCCCACGATGAAGCGCTTCTGCCCATTGAGCAGGAAGTGGTCGCCCCGGTCTTCGGCCAGGGTGCGCGTGTCGAAGAAATCCGAGCCACCCGTGGGCTCGGTCAGGCACTCGGCCGCGAAGATCTCTCCCCGCAGCAGGGGCCGCACGTAGCGCCGGCACTGCTCGTCGTTGCCGTGCTGCACGATGGCATCGCAGACCAACTCGGCCCCCACGCCGAAGACGCAGGAGAAGATGTAGCCCAGCGCACCCACCTCCTCCATCACCATGCAGGCCGTGGGCCAGTCCATGTCGCGTCCGCCCCAGCGCTGCGGGTAGCGCACGCCCAGCAGCCCTCGCCGCCCGGCCTCGCGCAGGAACTCGGTGGGAAACTCCACCTTGTCGGCATCCATGTCGAGGATCAGCTGCCGCGGGACGGACTTGACCAGCTCGCGCACCTCAGCGCGCAGGCTCTTCTGTTCGGGATTCAAAAGGTGTTCGAACATGGTCGGCTCCTACCAGTACGTGAACCTCGGCCCGTCGCGCAGGGCCTTCAACTGCTCGGGACCAAGGATATCGGAGGGCGGCGCACCCGCTCCGGTGCGTAGACTGTACAGCAGCTGCAGCAGCTGTCGCCCGAGCTCCTGCTCTCCTGCCATCAGATCCGAGTCCTGCATGGGATCTCTCGACACGTCGTGCAGCGTCACCGTATTGCTGGTGCGAAAGTCGCGCTGCGCGCCTCCGACGGCGTCCGGTGAGGCCACGCGCTCAGCCAGCTGCTCCGTAAGGAAGGGATCCAGGCTGGTGATGCCCCGTTCCCAACAACGAAAGCCCAGGAGATAGGGACCTCGTCGCAAGGCCAGCATGTCGCCGAACTCCGCATAGGCGGTGGCAGCGGAGTCCTCCCGCTCGAGGGCGAGGAGATCCTCTCCAGGAAGGGAGGCGGGCGGGCGGGCCGCAGCCATCGCCGCCAGCGTGGGAAACAGGTCCACCAGCTCCACGACCTGCCCGATAGCGGGCTGGGGGGAACCAGGCCCATAGAACGCCATGGGTACGTGGATCGTCCGCTCCAACACCGTGTCATAGCCTGGTCTCTCGAGCGTGGAGAAGGGTACGGGGCCCGTTCCCAGGCCGCCGAGCTCACCTAGGCTGGCGCCTTGGCTTGATGTCAGCACGCTCCAGCGCGCCCTGCCGTCGGGTGCGGGCTCCATTTCCGCCATCAGCGTCGCGATGGTCCTGCCAAATTGCGCGGCCTGGCGCGCGTACTCCTGCTTGAGCGCTGCGACACGCTCGGCGTCCATTCCTTTGTACCAGTTCGAGTCATTTCTCGACGGCGAATCCGGATCGACGAGGAAGTGCGCGATGGCCTCCTGCAGCAAGTCGTCGAAGAGCACCAGCAGCAGTCGCGGCTGGCTATGGTCTTGATTCCACCACTTCGCCGCTCTGACGGGCAGGGCATCGAGCGGCGTGATGGTGGCCCTTCTCCCGGGAAGGCCCAACAGGTCCTGCTGGAACCCACCAAAGATGTCTTCATAGACTCCGCCGCGCGCGCTCAGCACGGCGGTGCGGTACCCGTAGAGAGCCAAGACCTCGGGCAAGCTGCGACGTTGCTCGGGGATGGTGGCGCACCAGAGAGGCTGGGCGCCGCTCCGCGCCGTGTCCTTGCGCGGGCCACAGAGGGGCACCGCAGAGGGATAGCGGCCCGTGAGCATGGAACCCACACTGACGAAGGTCGAAGTGGACTGGGCGTAGGCCGCGCGCGCCTCCAGCGCGGGTTCCTTGGCGACGGCCTGCATCAATGCGCGCTCTGCGCTCGGCTCCTGCTGCCGATCCGCCCGCCACCCCGGCACGACCAGCAGAAGGATGTCGGGCTGCCCGCCGGGGACGCGCTCCGCGGGGCCGCGGCAGGACGAGAGGACCAGGAACAGAAGGAGCAAGTGAAGAAAAACCAGCAGTCTTCTGCCTTGCATGCCGCCCTCAGCGCATCTCAAGCACTTGTTATGCCTCGTTCAGGCTGAATATCCTGCAGGTCGGGCAGGAGCATCCAACGGGACCGGCTCCAGCTCCGGTTAGGATCGCTGGATGAGACCTCCCTGCATCAGCATCCGCGGCGCCCGTCAGCACAACCTGCAGGCCGTGGATCTGGACATCCCCAAGCGCAAGCTCTCCGTCTTCACGGGCGTCTCCGGCTCGGGCAAGTCCTCGCTGGCCTTCGACACGCTCTTCGCCGAGGGGCAGCGGCGCTACGTGGAGTCCCTGTCCTCCTACGCCCGCCAGTTCCTGGGCCAGATGGACAAGCCCGCCTACGACGCCATCCGCGGGCTGACACCCACCATCGCCGTGGCGCAGCAGGCCCTGGGTCGCAACCCGCGCTCCACCGTGGGCACGCTGACCGAGATCTCAGACTACCTGCGGGTGCTCTACGCGCGGGCCGGCTTGCAACGCTGCCATCGCTGCGGGCGCCAGGTGGGTCGCCAGTCCGCCGCGGAGATAGCCGCCCAGCTCTCGGCCTTCGAGCCGGGGACTCGCTACCAGCTGCTGGCCCCCGTGCTGCGGGGCAAGAAGGGCGCCCAGCGCTCCCTGTTGAAGCAGCTGCGGCAGGCAGGCCATACCCGCGTCAGGCTGAACGGCGAGCAGCTGCGCCTGGAGGAGCTGGACCAGCTGGAGCCGGGACGGCGCCACGACCTGGACGTGGTGGCGGACCGCCTCAAGGCTCGCCCAGGGCTGCTGGAGCGCATCACCGACTCGGTGGAGACCGCCTTGCAGCTGGGACAGGGGATCTTGATCTGCAAGCTGGAGGGCGCAGCGGAGCGCATCTTCAGCGAGCAGCTGGCCTGCCACGACTGCGGCTGCAGCTTCCCCGAGCTGACGCCCCAGGCCTTCAGCTTCAACAGCCCCCAGGGCATGTGCCCCAGCTGCAAGGGCCTGGGCACGGTCCACGCCATGGACCTGGCGCTGGTGGTTCCCGACGAGGGCCTGAGCCTGCACCAGGGCGCCATCCTGCCCTGGGCCAAGCAGCTGGCCAAGGGCGACAGCTGGAACCACCGCATGGTGAGCGCCCTGGCCCAGACCTACGGCTTCGACCTGGACACGCCCTGGCGCCAGCTCTCCCCCCAGGCGCGCCAGCTGCTGCTGCACGGCACAGGCGACGAGCGCTTCGGCGTGCAGTGGTCGGGCCGCCGCGGCGAGGGGCGCTTCGACATGGCCTGGGAGGGGGTGCTCCCCACGATGCTGCGTCGCATGAAGCAGACCAAGTCCGAGGCTGCCCGCAAGCACTACATGAGCTTCATGTCAGCCAGATTCTGCGACAGCTGCCAGGGGGCGCGTCTGCGGCCCGAGTCCCTGGCGGTGCGCGTGGGCTCCCACGGCATCGCCCAGCTCAGCCGCGCCTCCATCGTCGAGGCCAAGCGGGCCATCGAAGGACTGGAGCTCGAGGGCGCCCGCGCCGTCGCGGCCAGGGAGATCTGCCGGGAGATCGCGGACCGGCTGGGCTTCTTGGCGGATGTGGGGCTGGGCTACCTCTGCCTGGAGCGCAGCGCCGCCACCCTCAGCGGCGGCGAGGCTCAGCGCATCAGGCTGGCCAGCCAGCTGGGCGGCGAGCTCACCGGCGTCACCTACGTGCTGGACGAGCCCACCATCGGCCTGCACCAGCGCGACAACCAGCGGCTCGTGGTCACGCTGCGCCGGCTGCGGGACCTGGGCAACACCGTGGTAGTGGTGGAGCACGACCGTGAGACCATCGAGGCTGCGGACTGGGTCTTCGACTTCGGCCCCGGGGCAGGCAGCCGGGGCGGCCGGCTGGTGGCCAGCGCCCCCCCCGACAAGCTGGGTGCCGTCGCCGAGTCCGTCACGGGCGCCTACCTGAGCGGGGCCCGATCCATCCCCCTGCCCGCTCGCCGCAGGCCCCCCGCTGCGCAGCGCCTGGTGGTGCTGGGCGCCCGGGAGAACAACCTGAACGACCTGCGGGTGGAGATCCCCCTGGGCTGCCTGGTGGCCATCACCGGCGTGTCCGGCGCCGGCAAGTCTTCGCTGGTCAACGGCATCCTCTCCCCTGCCCTGCGCAATGCGCTGCACGGCGCCAGGCGCAAGCTGGGGGCCTGCAGCGGTATCGAGGGCATCGAGCACCTGGGCAAGCTGATCCACATCGACCAGGCTCCCATCGGTCGCACGCCGCGCTCCAACCCGGCAACGTACACCAAGCTGCTGGATCCCATCCGGCGCGTCTTCGCCTCCACCAAGGAGGCCCGCCTGCGCGGGTACGGCGCCGGGCGCTTCAGCTTCAACAACAAGGGCGGCCGCTGCGAGGCCTGCAAGGGCGATGGCTTCCGCCGCATCGAGCTGCACTTTCTACCCGACGTCTTCGTGCCCTGCGAGCTCTGCAAGGGCCGCCGCTTCAACGACGCAACCCTGAGCGTGCGCTTCAAGGGCTGCGACATCCACCAGGTGCTCAGCATGAGCGCCTCAGAAGCGCTATCGCTCTTCGCCCACCACAAGACCATCCGTCGCATCCTGCGGACCCTGGAGGACGTGGGCCTTGGCTACCTGCAGCTTGGCCAGCCCTCCAACACCCTCTCCGGAGGAGAGGCGCAGCGCATCAAGCTCAGCCGCGAGCTGGCCCGCGCCGCCACCGGCGACACTCTCTACCTGCTGGACGAGCCCACCACGGGCCTGCACTTCGACGACATCCGCAAGCTGCTGGCCGTGCTGCAGCGCCTGGCGGATGCCGGCAACACCGTGCTGGTAGTGGAGCACAACCTGGACGTGATCAAGTGCGCTGACCACGTCATCGACCTGGGGCCAGGGGGCGGATCCGAGGGTGGCCGCATGGTGGCCTGCGGCACGCCCGAGCAGGTGGCGCAGGTGGCCGGATCGCATACTGGGAGGTTCTTGAAGCCCTTGCTGACAGCGGGTGTTTGATCCCCGCTACTCCAGCACCATCCGCTCCTGACCGTAGTGCCCCAGCGCATCCTCGTCCAGCTCGATGCCCAGGCCGGGGCCGTCGGGCACGGTGGCGACCGCGTCATGCACCAGATCCGAGAAGTTGCTGACGTCCCCCTGCAGACGCAGCGTGGACATATAGCACTGGCCGCAGTCCAGCAGGTTGGGCAGGCTGGCGCCCAGGTGCAGCGCGGCGGCCTGGGAGATGCCCAGCTCGATCATGCTGTTCATCATGCACTTGATGCCAAACGCCCAGGCCAGCGACCCGATGGCCCGCGAACGCTGCAGCCCCCCGTTCTTGGCGATCTTTAGCGAGAAGACATCCACCAGCTCATCGCGACAGAGCTCGGTGGCGTCCTGGATGGTCTGCAGACCTTCGTCCGCAGAGAGCGGGTGGGTGGCGTGCGCCCGGATGGTGCTCAGCGCCGCCACGCGCTCGCGGGGCACCGGCTGCTCCACGAAATCAAGGTGACAGCCGCGGGTGGCGTCCATGAAGCGCAAGGTCTGGGGCAGGTCCCAGCCCTGGTTGGCGTCCATGTTGATGTTGATGTTGCCACCGAAGGCCTCTTCGATGGCGTGCGCCCTGGCTATTTCGGTGTCGATGGGGAGCGCGCCCATCTTGATCATGAAGGTACGGAAGCCCTCCTCCATCTTGCCCTTGATCCGCTCCACGTCCTCTTGCGGCGTGCCGCTGCCCAGGGGCCAGAGCAGGGGGATGCGATCGCGAAGCGCTCCTCCCAGCAGTGCGTGCACGGGAACGCCGAGGATCTTGCCCCACAAGTCCCAGAGCGCCACGTCCAGAGCCGCCTTGGCCAGCAGGTTTCCAGAGAGCACCTGGTCGAAGTTCCTGTTGTGACGGGTGATCTGCCGGGGATCCTGGCCCAACAGACAGGGGCCGAGGTGGTGTTCTATCGCCGCGAAGACACCGCCCCAGGTATCGGAGGTGAAGGGGGGCATGGGGTCGGCCTCGCCAAAGCCGCACAGGCCCTCGTCCGTCGACAGCTTCACCACGACGGCCTGGGAGTGGGTCACCGTGCCGTACTTCTTGGAGAGCACGTAGGGCTGGATCAAGGGTACGGTGACGTGGACGGCTTCGATGCGGACGATCTTCATCGGGTTCTGCTCCCATAGAGCGGGCGGTTGGACAAGCGCGATCTGGCTACAAAGAACCTGCACGTGGTACCCCGCCTCACCCGATGCGGTCAAGAGTGATAGACTCCCCCGGTCCCCATCGCACCACCACGAAACGAAGACCAAGGAGTACGGCATGAGCTGCAAAGTCGCCATCTTGGGCGCAGGCAACCTGGGTCAGGCCCAGGCTGCGCACCTCGCCCTCGAAGGGCACGAGGTGCGCATCTACAACCGCACGCGAGCCCGCATCGATGAGATCCGACAGCGGGGTGGCATCGAGATCGACGGCGTCGTCAACGGCCTGGCCAAGCTGGCCGTGGCGTCAGCCAATATTGCCGACGTCGTCCCAGGCGCGGACCTGGTGATCCTGACGGTGCCCGCCTCCAGCCACCGGGCCGTGATCATGGCTGCCGCGCCCTATCTCGAGGACGGGCAGGCCATCGCCCTGCACCCGGGGCACACCTTCGGGGCCATCGATTGCTTCAGCGCCCTGGAGCAGGCGGGCTACAAGCTGGATCTGGTCTACAGCGAGATCCAGACCTCGCTGCTCACGTCGCGCCTGACCGGTCCGGCCCGCGTCAACGTCTCGGCCATCAAGAACGCGCTTCCCATCTCGGTCTTTCCCGCCAACAAGGGCTTCGATCGGGTGGAAGTGCTCTTCGAGGCCTACCCCACCTCCATCAGGGCGCCCAACGTGCTCAAGACCAGCATGGACAACCTGAACGCCACCGTCCATCCTGCGGTCACCCTGCTCAACCTGGGGCCCATCGACCGCGCCGAGACCTTCCTCTACTACTGGGATGGCTTCACACCGGCCATCTCCGGCATGGTCGAAGCCGTGGACAACGAGCGCGTGCAGCTGGCTCGCGCCCTGGGTGGCGATCCCATCACCATCCGCGATTTCTTCGACTCGGCCTACGACGTCGAGGGCGACGAGCTCTGGCAGAAGGTGCGCAGCAACATCGCCTACAAGGAGATCACGGCGCCCACCAAGATCAACACCCGGCTGATCTTCGAAGACCTGCCCACCGGGCTGGTGCCCTACTCTTCCCTGGGCAAGGCGCTGGGCATCCCCACGCCCAACTGCGACGCCCTGATCCAGATCTGCAACGCCATCTTCCAGACCGATTTCTGGGAGGACGCGCGCACCCTGGAGACCATGGGCCTGGCGCACCTGGACGCCAAGGGGCTGCTGCACTTCGTCGAGACCGGCGAGCGATAAAACCAAAAAAACCTGATCGCGCCCCCCTGGCACAGTCGGGCGGGCGCGCTTAGATAGCGTCCGCTCTGAAGACGCGGGCTGTTGCTGCGTCCCGCGTCCGCAGTTGGAGCGCTCCGAGATGAACACCACGGCCTTGTCCGACAGCTTGCCCACCCGAGCCACAGTCATCGGCGCCGGCCCCGTCGGCTGCGCCACGGCGGGGCACCTGGCCCGCCAGGGCATCGAGGTCGCCATCTGCGATGTGGACGCCGAGCGCATCGCGCCCCTGGCCGATACGGGCATGCTGCAGCTGAGAGGCGCCATGGAAGGCCAGGCGCCCATCGCCCTGGCTACCACCGACATCGGGCAGGCCCTGCGCGGGGTTCGCTTCGTGGTCAACGCCACCCCGGGTTCGGCCCATGAAGCCGTGGCCCGTGCCGCCGGGCCTCACCTGGAGGATGGCACGCTGCTGCTGCTGCAGCCCGGCACCACGCTGGCTGCGGTGGCCTTCCTCAATGCAGCCCGCGCGGCAGGCTTCAGCGGGCAGCTGACCCTGGCGGAGACCCAGAACTCGATCTACACCGCCCGGCTGGCCGAGCCCGGAACCGTCGAGGTCTACGCGATCAAGAAGTGGGTCAAGTTCGCGGCGCAGCCCGCTGGTCGCACGCCCGAGGTGGCACCCTTGCTGCAGCGGCTCTTTCCCCCTCTCGAGCCCTGCAGCTCGATCCTCGAGGTGGGACTGCACAACGTCAACGCGGTGGTGCACCCCGTGATCACCTTGTTGAACGCAGGCCAGGTGGAGCGCGGCTGGCCCTTCCTGTTCTATGTGGACGGCGCCACGCCCCAGGTGATCCGCATCGCCGAGGCCGTGGACCGCGAGCGCCTGGCCATCCTGGACGCCTTCGGGCTGGAGCGTTTCTCGGTCTACGCGTGGTATCGCGATGTCTACGACATGCGCGAGCCGGACCTCTGCCACAGCCTGAAGAACATGCCGCCCTACCGCAGCATCGCGGGTCCCACCAGCCTGAACACGCGCCTGCTCCTGGAGGACATCCCCACCGGCGTGGTGAGCTACTGCTCGCTGGCCGACGCGGTGGGCGTGCCGGTACCCAATATGCGCGCCATCGTGCAGCTGGCCTGCACGCTCTACGACACCGACTTCTGGGCCGAGGGCCGCACGCTCCGCAGCCTGGGCCTGGGAGGGCTGGACCGAGAGGGCCTGCTCGAGGCCATCGGGCCCGCCTCCGCCTGAGGCGCCATGGAGCTCTTCGTCCCCGGCCGCATCTGCCTCTTCGGTGAGCACTCCGACTGGGCCGCCAGCTACCGGCCTCGCAACCCCGCCATCGCCGCCGGCTGCGCCCTGCTCGTGGGCACGGACCAGGGCCTGCACGCCAGGGTCGCCCCCTTCCGGGACCAGCTGCAGCTGCGCTCCACCCTCGACGATGGCAGCCGCACGCCCTGGTGGCGAGTCCCCATGGATGCCGGCGCATTGTTGCAGGTGGCCCAGCGTGGCGGCTTCCACTCCTACGCCGCGGGCGTGGCCTGGCAGGCCCTGCGCCGCCACGGCGTGGGGGGCTTGAAGATCGACAACCATCGCACCGATCTGCCCATCCGCAAGGGCCTGTCTTCCAGTGCGGCCCTCTGCGTGCTGCTGGCGCGGGCCTTCAGTCGTCTCTACGACCTGGGACTGTCGCGGCGTGACGAGATGGAGCTGGCCTACCTGGGCGAGACCGCGACGCCCTCTCAATGCGGCCGCCTGGACCAGGGCTGCGCCTACGGGCGCCAGCCCATCCGCATGCGCTTCGACGGCGAGGCGCTGGAGGTGGAGCCGCTGCAGGTGGGGGCGACCGTCTTCATGGCCATCGCGGATCTGGGGGCCGAGAAAGACACCCACCGCATCCTGGCCGACCTGAACCGCTGCTATCCCATGGCACGGGATCCCGTGCAGCGGGGCGTGCAGCGCTTGCTGGGTCCGGAGAACGCCCGCATCGTGGCGGCGGCCGAGCAGGCCCTGGCTGCCGGCGACGCTGCCGCGCTGGGCGCCCTGATGAACGAAGCCCAGGCCCTCTTCGACCAGCTGGCCGCGCCCGCCTGTCCCTCGCAGCTGCGCGCCCCCGCGCTGCACTGCCTGCTGAGCCACGAGGCGCTGCAGCCCTGGATCCACGGTGGCAAAGGAGTGGGCTCGCAGGGCGATGGCTCGGTTCAGCTGGTGACTCGTGACGAGGGAGCGCAGGAAAGGCTGCTGGAGATCCTGAGAGGGCAGCTGGGATTGCGGGCTTGGCCGCTCAGGCTGGTGAGGAGCGGGGGCCAGCAGGGTTCTGGGGCCGGTGGGGGCCCTGGCGCCGGCAAGTGGGAACCCTGAGGCGCAGGGTCTTAGGTTTCCGGTGCCAGGGCGCCGGCAAGTAGGCACCCTGAGGCGCAGGGTCTTGGGTTTCCGGTGCCAGGGCGCCGGTAAGTAGGCACCCTGAGGCGCAGGGTCTTGGGTTTCCGGTGCCAGGGCGCCGGGGCGCCGGGAAGCAGTGGCTAGCGGCGCCGCGAACGCTTCATGTTGGGACGAGGTGCGAACTGCGGCAGCCGGCTTGGGGCGGGATCCGCCAGTTCGGGGTGATGCTCCACGAGCCAGGAGCGCTGGCAGATCTGCAATCGGACGGCACGGACGAGCTGCTGGGCAGGACGGCAGTGCTTGAGATGGCGCACCTGACTGAGGCGCCGTTGCACCACCTCGCCGATGCGCGCAGTGCTGCAGCACTTCGCCAGTACCTGCACCAGCGCCGTCCTCGCGGCGACCACCTCGGTCTTCCGGCCGGTCAGATCCGGTGCGGCCACGGCTCCTGCCGCCGCGTCTCGCAGCAGGTCGAAGCGCCCCAGTTCCACCAGAGCTTCCACCTGTTCGTCGCCGGCTGGTTCCAGGACGGCCATGCCCAGGTGCCGCAGCAGGTCTTGGCGCTGCAGTCGTGGGAAATGCTCGCGCACCAGGCTGATGCTGCTCGTGAGCAGAACGCGCATCCCAAGCAGCTCGGGCAGGCTGCACGCGTCCATGGATGGATCGCTCTGCACACCGTGGCGGTTGGACAAAGCCGCTCCGCGGCAGCTCTGGTGGCGTGTGAGACGTAGCGGCTGACGAGCAGCGGGCGGGGGCACAAGCAGACGGGTAGCAGCTGTCGATCAGCGGTATCGCAGACACGCTGCAGGGACGGCCTACGCGGACCGAAGTGGGCCTGTGGTCCGGGCACATCGTCAAAACCCGCCCGGCCACAGGAGGACCCGATGGCAAGTGTACTGCGAGATCGAATGCGCGACGACATGGAGCTGGCCGGGCTGGCCGAGAGCACGCGCGATGTCTACATCCGGAACGCCGAGGTGTACGTGAACCACTTCTGTCGCCCGCCGGGCCGGATGGGGCGCGAGGAGGTGCGGAGCTTCTTGCTGCACCTGATGCGCGTCAAGCAGTTCGCGATTTCCACGGTGATCGTGTACGCGGCAGCGATCCGGTTCTTGTACACCGTGACGCTTGGGCGCCCTGAAGTGATGGCGGGGATCCGGGTTCCTCGTCGGAAGCGCAAGCCCCCACTGGTCCCCAGCCGTGACGAGGTACGGCGGATCCTGGATGCGGCCCACAGCGAGTTCCACCGCACGATGCTGATGACGAGCTACGCTGCGGGCCTTCGCCGCATGGAGGTGACAGCCTTGCGCGTGGAGGACATCGACAGCGCGTCGAACCTGCTCCACGTGCGGAAGGGCAAGGGCGACAAGCGTCGGATGACGCTGCTCGGTCCGGAGCTGTTGGACGAGCTTCGCGCCCACTGGCGGCGCTACCGTCCATCCCACGGTTGGCTGTTCCCCGCCCGGTCCCCATCCAGGCGCTGGGAGGATCGGCCGATGCCTCGGAATTCGGCGTCCGGGGCCTTCTCGAAGGCGGCGAAGCATGCGGGTGTCCGTCAAGGACTGACGCACCATGGGCTGCGTCACGGATTTGCCACGCACCTGCTCGAGGACGGCGTGGACATCCGGACCATCCAGGTCCTGCTGGGCCACGTGCGCTTGGAGACCACGGCGGAGTACGCCCACGTGGCCACGCGACTGATCCAGCAGACGCCCAGCCCGCTGGAGGTGCTCGGGATCGACACCGGGTCGTAGCGCCAGGTGAGCGCCCACTCGTGCCCCACGAAGCCGCGGGGCTCGGGGCGGTCCGGCCTGCAGGTGGCGGATGTCTTCCGCGCCCATGGGCCTGCCTACCTCGACGCCCACGTGCTTCCCCCCCACGTGGCCAAGGTGCTGCGGGCGGTGATCGCCTGCCGCACCTCGGCGCTGGGTGGTCACCTGTGGAAGTGCGACAGCTGCGAGAGCTCGCCCGTCTGCTGGACGAACCTGACCGAGGATCTGCAGGGCGACGAGGTCGATCCCACCTCGGACATCGACATCCTGCGCCTGCTGCGCTTCAGCGAGTCCAGCCAGGAAGAGGTGATCGACCAGCTGGCCGACAACACGCTGCCCCAGTTCGAGCTCACCGGCTACGTGGACTACGAGCCCTAGGCGGCGAGACCTGTTGCGAGGTCGCCGAATTCGCCTTCGTCGGCACGCCCTTCCCCTACGAGACCGAGTTCTGCGAAGGCGGGGACACTTGGCTTCTCAGCGCGCTGACAGGGCTCTACGAGCACCGCATGGTCATCTTCGTAGAGCCCACCAAGGGTGCCAAGCCCACCACCATCTTCCTTGAGAACGACTCGGCCTCTCTGGAGTACGACCTGGATCTGGGAGCCAGCAGCACGATTCCGGCGGACAAGGCCAAGGCCTACGAGGTCAACTGGATGGACCTGACCACCGATGGCCAGGGCAACGAGCTCGAATTGTCCAACATCGACCAGCTGATGCTGGCCCGCTACTCCCTGTCCATCGGCGAACTGGAGGACCAGTTCTTCGACCTGCTCTACATCGCCGAGGAGCTGTACGAGGCCGAGGTAGAGGGCCTGGGTCAATACGATCTGGAGATGGCCGTCGACGAAAACGGGGACGCATTTGCCGGCTTCGAGGAGAGCGGCACCTGGATCCTGGCCCTGCGCTGCAGCACCTGCCCCAACCCGGCGCCCCTCTTCCTGGGCGTGCTATAGCCGGAGGAGTAGCGCCGGCCGTGCGTGGCGACCAGCCCGAGGGCCGGAGCACGCGAGCGCCCCACCCAAGGGACACCCCTCAACCGGACTTGGGCTCCACCAGCTCCAGGTAGAGGCTGAACTCGTCTCCGCAGGTGGCGTAGTCGTAGCTGGGGCAGAGCTCGGCGGAGCCGATGGCCTCGTCTTGGTAGCCGTCCGGAGGCGTGGCGCAGTCCGTGCCCTGGGTGACGAGGTCCACGGCGTTGTCCGCATAGCTGTTGCCCGAGAGCGTAGCGGAAGAGTTGTCAAGCAGCAGGCCGGCGCCCAGACCGTGCAGCAGCTCGTTGTTCTGCAGCAGCAGGCCCGAGCCTCCGTCCCATGCCGTCACGCCTTCTCGCGCGTACACCGCATCGCCGCACTTGCTCAGGCTCTCCCTGATCCAGCCATCTCCTCCGTGGATGACGTTGTTCGAGAGCGAGTAGGCGCCCTGACCGGAGAGCCAGATGCCTGCCACAGGGTTCTGCTGGATGGTGGTGTTTGTGATCGAGAGGGTCGGGGGACCGCCTCCCAGGGCCTCGGCATAGATGCCGACGCCGCCTCCGACGTTCTCGTCTGCAATGGTGCCCTCGACGGTGGAGTTCTCGAGGGCGAGGGAGGATTCCCAGGCCACGACCGCCCCCGCGAACTCGTTGTCCGACAAAGAGCAGTTGACGCAGGTGAGGCTGGCGCCTTCGCCGGCCAGGAGGATCCCGGGCCCCTCGTTCGAGGAGAGCACCAGCTCACTCGCCTCGATCACGGCGTTCGGCTGGACGCCGATCCCCATGCCGACGGTATAGATCTCGCCGCGCTTTGTGAAGGCGATGGTGCTGTCTTCGATGGTGGCCGAGGAGCCGGAATCGGAGACTACGACGCCAGCGTGGGTGCTCCCGAGCACGTCGCAGGACTCCATGGCCAGGCTGGCCCCGCTCCGGATCTCGATGCCATAGCCGAACTTTCCGCTGTCGTCGGGCACCGTATCCCTGATCGTCGTCTCGGACAGCGTGACCGCAGTGCCCGAGTCGAAAGCCACGACGCCCAGCTGGCTCCCAGCGACCTCGCAGGACTCGGCGGTGAAGCTCGCGCCCTCCATGACCTGGATTCCGTAGCCGGTGTGCCCGGCGCTCACTTCCGGATGCGCGCCCTGCACGGTCGTGTCGAGCAATATGACCGTGGTGCCAGATTCGGAGATGGAGAGGCCCCCCCGCGGGTTTCCCTCCACGACGCAGGCCTCGGCGACCAGGCTCGCGGCGCCGTAGACCATGATGCCGTCCCCGAATACCCCGTCCTCGCTGAGCAGAGTGTCCCGGACGATCACCTCGCGGAGGGAAGCCGTGGTGCCCGTGCCGTGAACCGTGACGCCCACGCTGGCGTTCTCGACCACCTCGCAGGACTCCATGGCCAGGCTCGCGCCGCTGTAGGCCAAGATGGCCATGCCGGGCTCATCGTCCCCACTCGGCTGGGTATCCCGGAATGCTGTCTCGCCCAGGCTGACCGAGGTGTCGGAGTCGATTGCCACCAGGCCCAACCCGCTGTTTCCAACCACCTCACAGGACTCCATGGTCAGGCTCGCGCCACCGAAGACCCAGATGCCGGCCACGCCATCTTCGGCGGGCTGGGTGTCCTGGATGATCGTATCGTGCAGGGTGACCGAGGTTCCGGGGTCGTACGCCAAGATGCCTCCGAGCGCGTTCCCCTGCACGTCGCAGGACTCCACCGAGAGCGCTGTCGCCTGGGAACCGAGCTGCACAGCCGCGATGCCGATGTACTCGTTTCCATCTACGGTGCAGTCCCGGATCCGTACATTCCCGGAACCGACCAGCACCCCAAGGTGGTGCGAGTCTCTCACCGCCACCCCCGACACCTCCACCTCCCCCGCCTCAGGATCGATCCTGAGCCCCGTCGTCTCCTCGTCACCTACGCTGGCGTCGATGGTGACGAGGTCCCGGCAGCGCCCTGCCAGGTGCGCTCCCGCATGCTCCGAGTTCAACGCGAGGCTCTCCGGGTAGGTCCCGGCCGCCACCGCCACCAAGCCGCCGCCGGCAGCGCCCGCCGCGTCGAGCCCGGCCTGGATGGATGTGAAGGGCGCGACCTCGCTGCCGTCACCGCCTTCGGTGGCCGCGATATCCACATAGACCGTGCTCTCGTCTGCCTCGAGATCACCCCAGGTGCCCGTACCGCAAGCGGCGGGTACGCACTCGCCGTCGTCGTCGAGCTGGCCGCTGTCGCAGTCAGGATCGGGATCGCCCAGAGAGCCGGTGTCGCGGGTCGCGGCTGTGTCGTCGGACGGGATTTTCCCGCGCTCGTCCTTGTGGCAGGCGATCAGGAGGAACGAAAGGGCGGGGGCTGGGATGCGTCGCAAGCTCGTGACCTCGTTCAGGAGTCGGGGATTTCAATCGGATCAGGGTACTACGGGGAGCAGGGGCGGTGCTCGCTCTTGCCATGGCAGAGGCAGCTCCTGGGTGCCGGCCGCCTGCCCCGGTGGCGTACTGGGCGGCAGCCCAGGCCACGACGGTGGCTGCCGAGAATCGGGTGGTGGGCGCTTGCTCCTGCATCGAAGAACTCCTTCTCTGGCAGGACGACCTTCCCCCTCATTGGCCCAACTGGCCACCCTCCCCGCCACCCGGGCTCATGCGGAATTCGGCAGCCGCGCCGCGTCCGTTCATGAGCCGTGCACGGCAACTACTCCCAGGCCATCTCGACCACGATGGGTTCGTGGTCGGACGGTGGCAGATCCGAATCGCCGTAGACAGAGAGGTCCACGGTCCAGCGCTCGACGCTCCATTGCGCTGCTCCCCCTACGAAGACGTGGTCGATTCGTTGGGACGCATCGTAGCTGGGAGCTGGCTGCTGGTTGCTGTATTCCACCCGCTCCGTGGCCAGATCGTAGCCGTCGTCCAGCTCGGCCTGGAGGATCTGGTAGGCCTCGTCCGACGGTTGGGAGTTGAGATCGCCGGTGAGCAGCACGGGCAGCTCGGTGGCCATAGAGGCCGTGCGCTCGATCACCAGCTGCGCTGACAGCTCCTGACTGGGAGGGGTGTTCTCGAAGTGCGTGTTGGCGAAGTAGAGCTGCCGATCGCCCGCAGCGTCGGCCAGCCGTGTCCACGCCACCAGGCGCGGCAGCACGCCGCCCTCATCGGTGAAGCCGGTGGAGTACGGCTCTTCGGGCGTGGGGCTCAGCCAGTAGTAGCCCTCCTCGAGCACCTCGAAACGATCCGCGCGGAAGAGGATGGTGGCGTCCGGATCGGCGATGTCTTCGCCCAGATCGTAGGCGCGCGCTTCGAAGCCGTCGAGCAGCCCAAGCAGATCCTGCACCTCGCTCTCGAAGGCCAGCTCCTGCAGGCCGAGCAGGTCGGGATCGTGTCGCTGGAAAATGTCGTCGAAGGATTCCAACCTGGACTCCCAGGGATCGTACTCGCTGGTGTTGCAGAAGCTGCAGAGCACGTTGAAGGTCATGACCACCAGGGGCTCGGCTGGTCGGCCCGTGTCGCCTGACTCCACGCAGCCCGAAACCAGGACCAGACCGGCGATGCTGGCGTAGCCCGACCGCGGACGGCATGAGAAAGAGGGGCGCTGCTTCGAAGCAAACCAGACCATGAGGACGACCTCCTGCATCACGGAGGGCGCTATCCCGCGTTGGAACTGGAGGCTATCTGCGTCCGTGTCGGCCGCCGGCGGCGAGCCCGTGTCGCCAGGCTCGTCGTCGCAGCCCAACATCGTGGCGCTCGGGGACAACGCGAGGACCAGGAGCGCTCCTTCACGAAGTGCGTTCATGCTTTCTCCTGACTTTGCGACCCGCAGTATGCCGATGGCGACAGGGCCCCTTCAAGCGCGAATCGGTCTTTGAACCGCAACGGCCGGCCAGCAACGGTCGACTCCAACGGCGAGCATTTGCCATCGAGGCCGGGATTGGTCATGCTTGGGCCATGCTCATCCATACGCTCACGTTCTCGCTCTTGGCCTGCACCAGCGGCCTGTCCATCGACTCCGGCAGCAGTCCCGACTCCGGCAGCCCGCCCGACTCCGGTGACACGGCCGACTCCGGCAGCCCGCCCGACTCCGGGGACACCTCCGACTCCGATCCCCCGTCCGACACGGGAGCGGGGCCCACGGCGGTCGCCACTGCCGACCCTCTCGAGGGAGCGATACCCTTCGAGGTCACGCTCTCCGGGCTCGACTCCTACGCCGGCGACGATCCCATCGAGAGCTACGAGTGGACGCTCTCTGACGGCACTGTGGTCACGGGCGACACGGTCGTCACGACCCTGGTAGGAGAAGGCACGCACAGCTTCACGCTGAAGGTGGAGGACGAGAGCGGGCTCAGCTCCGAGGCGAGCGTGGACGTGGAGGCCAGCTGCCCCGGCTTCGCCGACGCGACGGTGGCCGGCACCATGGCCTGGGGAGAGGTGTCGGGGCTGGCCTCCGGCTCCGCCGACGGCGTGCTCTGGGGCCACTCGGACGCGCAGGGGAGCGGTGCGCGGGTCTACGCCATCAGCACCGAGGCGGTCCTGCTGGGGACCTTCACGCTCAATGGCGTGTCCGACTACGATTTCGAGGACATCGCCCGCGGGCCCGGGCCCGAGGAAGGCGTCTCCTACCTGTACATCGCCGACACGGGAGACAACAGCGAGATCCGCAGCAGCGTCAAGATCTACCGCTTCGAAGAGCCGTCGGACTACGGGGGCGGAATCATCACGGGCGTGGAGACCATCGAGCTCACCTATCCGGACGAGGCCCACGACTCCGAGTCCCTCCTGATCGATCCGCTGACCGGAGATCTTGTTCTCGTCGAGAAGGACCGTGCCGGCCATGGCATGTCGGGCATCTTCTGGGCGGAGGCGCCTCTCTCCACAAACAGCCCCACCGAGCTGACGCAGGTGGGAAGCCTCACTTTCGGCGAAGACCCGCTCCCCGGCGCCAACGAGGCCACCGGGGGGGATGTCTCTCCCGACGGAACGCTCGCGGTGGTCCGCACCCACGACGATGTGTGGGTGTTCGCGCGCGATGTGAGCCAGCCGCTCCACACGGCCTTCGACTTCCCGGGCTGCGGCACGCCGGTGTCGGGCGAGTACAAGGGGGAGGCCGTCGCCTTCGCGAGGGACGGCAGCGGGTACTACACCGGCGGCGAAGGGTCGAACCAGCCGCTGCAGTGGTTCGGCCTGCAGTGAGATCTCGAGTCGGGTTCGCCAGGCTCCAGCTCGCTCTCTCGGGCAGCCCTACTCCCCATGTACCACCGTGAAGCTGCGCTGAAAGCTCGCCACGCCGCAGTCGTCGGTCAGGTACAGGGTGACTTCGCCGGGCTCGATGAACTCCAGGTTCTCGTCGAAGAGCCAGTTGACGTCCACCCGCGAGGCAGGGGCGGCGCTCAGCCGGTAGTCGGCGGATCCGGCCAGCAGCTCGCCGTCCGCTCCTATGGGAGCGGGCACCAGGGTGGCCACGGTCCCCACCTGCACCGTCTCGGCACCCGGCTCCAGCGCGCTGTAGCTGTCGCCCCCTGGCGGTCGCAGGCGGATCTCGGCGTCCAGGTAGGCTATCTCTTCGAAGCGCAGGGATATGCGGTCGAACAGCTCGCCATCGCGCCAGGTCTGCAGCTCGTAGCTACCCGGCTCATGATCCCCCAGCGACAGTCCTGGCAGCCCGTTCTGGTCTTCCTCTTCCTCGAACCACCCTGGCTCGGCGCCCTGCAGCTGGTGCTCGAAGCGGTCCTCTTCGTGCGCCAGGATCTTTCCCCGCAAGGTCAGATCGGCGCTGAACTCCTGCTCGTGCCAGGCGATGATCCCCACCTCGTCCAGGGGGACCTCTTCCATCCAGGTGTCATTGGACAAGTGGTACTCGATCCTGCGGTTCTCGCCTTTGCCCTCGATATTCGGCGCGCTGCAGGCAGTCAGCGTGCAGGTGCAGCCCAGCAAGGACGTGAGTGACATGCGCATGTCAGTCTCCGGTGGGAAGTGGCGATGGCGTGCACTGCAAGAACCGTACCGCTATGCGATATGTTGCATTGCAAGCCCTCCGCCTTCTTCAGCTGCGCGGCCGGACGCGGATATCGCGATCTCGATGTCGTGGTTGGCGTGGCCGACGCGATAGGGACTGGCCCATGCCCCTACGCCGTCGCTTCCTGGCCCCCTTGCTGGGCCTCTTCCTGCCCGCCTGCAGCTGGCATCACCCACGCAGCAGCGCGGGTCTATTCTCCGCCACTCCCGTGATCATGGGCCACCGCGGGGCCCGCGGCCTGGCGCCCGAGAACACGGACGCCGGCTTCGCCCGCGCCCTGCAGCTGGGCGTTCCCTTTGAGCTCGACACCATGATGTGCGCCAGCGGAGAGCTGGTGGTGATGCACGACGAGGACCTGGAGCGGCTGGCGGGCGTGCAGGCCCGCGTGGCCCAGACGCCCTGGTCCCAGCTCTGTCAGCTGGACGTGGGCAGCCACTTCTCCGACGCGTTCGCCGGGCAGCGCGTGCCCCTGCTCTCCGAGGTGCTACGACGCTACGGCTCGCAGCTGTTGGTCAACATCGAGGTCAAGTCCCCCAAGGGCAGCGATGTCGCCCAGCTGGCCCAGCGCCTGGTGGCGCTGCTGGACGAGCTGCAGCTGGCGGACAGGGTGATCGTCACCTCCTTCAGCCCCCTCCTGCTGGAGCAGGTGCGCTTGCTGCGCCCGCAGATCCGCCGCGGCCAGATCTACGGCCGGTTTCGCGACAGCGACCTGTCGCGCATCGAGAAGTTCGCCCTGCGGCGCCTGATGCTGAACCGCCGCGCCCAGCCCGATCTGCTGATGATGGAGCATGTGCTGGCCAAGCCACGCTACGTGCGGCGCATGAAGCGCCGCGGCTACATGGTCTTCACCTGGACCGTCAACGACCCGGCCAGGGCGGCTGAGCTGCTGGAGGCAGGTGTGGACGGCATCATCACGGATCGACCGGACCTGATGCTGACTCTTCAGCGCTGATCCGCCGGGGCGGGGCTCCAGTCCAAGGCCGCGCTGGCCTGCCACCACTGCACCTCCACGGGCAGCGGCGCGCTATCACCAGTGGGCATGAAGCGGTGATGTCCCCCCTCCAGCAGGATCCCGAAGCGTCGGCCGCCGAGCCGCAGGCCCACCAGCCCCCCCAGGATCCACCCCCGCACAGGCCCGCTCATGCTCTGGGAGACCAGGCCTCCGCTCTTGGTCTCGCGCCAAAGTCCGACGGATCCCTCGGTCCTTTGCCGCTGCGGATGGAAGGCTCCGTAGACGCGGAGCCACTGTCCCAGGTCCTGGCTCGCCGCCAAGGGAAGCGCGATCCCGATCCCCTCGGCCACGACGCTCGCCTGGTATTGTCTGTTCTGATACCACAACACCGCGTCCGACGCGTGCAGGCGGACGTCCATTCCCAGGCCCTGGGCGATGGCGAAGCCCCCCTGGTCGACCAGCTGCGCCACGCCCTGCACCCCGACATGCGAAGCCCAGCTCCAGCGCATCCCGAGCTCAAGGCGCTGGCTCAGCCCGCGCCGGTAGGACAGGGTGGGTCTGGGCGCCCGACCCAGCTGCGGTTCTCCACGCTGCAGATCCGCTCCCAGGGTCCAGCGCTCTTCACCGGGATCCATGACTTCTGCCGTCCGAAGCAGCGAAGAGCTGGCGCAGGCGCTCGCTGCCATCACGGCCGGCAGGAGCGCTCTCAGGCGCCGGCGAACGCTCGCCGGCGCAGCTCCGCGGCTCAAAGCCCGCAGCGCTCACTCCGCCAGGAAGATGTTCTTGCCGTCGTCGAACCAGGCCTGCACCGGGCCGACGCCCCAGGCCAGCTGGATTCCCAGGCGCGGCTCCTGGTCGAACCAGTAGTACAGCCACATGGTGCTGAGCATGCCTCCGACAATCTCGATCTCATTCTGCCGGACGGCTAGGTCCTCGTGCATGGCGGACCCCGCGGCCCGCACCTCGAAGCTCCCGTAGGTCCAGTGGTCCTCTCCGATATCGGTTCCCATGAGGGCGAAGGAGCCCTCCGGGATCCAGACCTCCTTGGGGCCGTCCACTGGCCGGAACTCGGCCTCTGACAGGTAGTGCACATCTCCGGTCGTGCTCCCCGAGGCGTCCACGTACGCGACCTTGGGGCCGTCGGAGAACTGCAGCCCCAGCTCCCAGCTGCTGCCATCCGCTGCCACGTCCATCACCACGGACAGGCCGTGCGCCTCCTGGAAGCTGAACTGGCTGCCGTCGCGCATGGGCCACCAGTCGACGGGGCTGCCCAGGTCCATGCACTCGCTGCTGTCCTCGCAATCGGGATCGTCGCAGTCGTAGAGCCCGTCGGCGTCGTTGTCCGCGCCGTCGGAGCATTCGCCGTCCAGCTCTCCTTCGTGCTCGGCGCAGCCTGCGAGGCCCAGGCCGAGCGAGGCGATGATGCTCACAAAGCGCATAGGACCCTCCTTCCTCGTGATCGGGATCTGGCAGATGCCACTTTCCACGTCGCCTGACTCTACCACGGCTCAACATCGCTGCGCGAGAGGGATGCCACCCAGACTCGTTCTCAAGAAGTGACGCGCTGCTCCGCCTCCCCGTCGCAGGCCATATAATGGCGAGGTCCCGAGGGACGGGCCGGAGGTACGATGTCCTCGCTCCCTACCACCACTGACCAGCACCCGGGGACCGGTGCTGCTCGGTTGCCTCCGGGCTGCCAGCTGCTGCCCCTGCTCGAGGGCCGCTTGTTGGTCTCTCGTTCCCACGCTGTCTTCTGCCGCGTGCCGCCGAAGCACGTGGCCGCCGTGGAGAGAGTGCTATCCGGCGATGAGCGCCTCACCGCCCTCCCTTCCCCTCTGCTGGTCGACCTCGAGCGCCACGGCTTCTTCGGCCCGCCGCGGGAGCCAGAGCTGGATCCCCCCTCGGTGCAGATCCAGCTCACCAACGCCTGCAACCTGACCTGCTCCTACTGCTGCACCAACTCGGGCAGCCCGCGCGAGGGTGAGATCGAGCGGGAACCCGTTCAAAGCGTGGTGGCGCGCATCCCCGAACTGCTCGGTCCGCAGACCCGGGTGGCCATCCTCGGTGGCGAGCCCTTCCTGGTCTCCTGGGCCGCCGAGCTGGCGCAGCAGGTGCTGGAGCTGGGGCTCGACCTGACCATCTTCTCCAACGGCATTCCCCTGGCCGACGACGCGCTGGCCGCACGGGTGGCGCAGCTCAGCTGTTCCGGAGCCCAGCTACGCATCTCCCTGGCCGGGGCCTCGGCCGAGGCCTGCGATGCCCTCTCCGGCACCCCGCGCTTCGACATGGCCCTGCGGGGTATCCACAACCTGGACCGCCACGGGGGCAGCTGCGTGGCGGACCTGATGCTGACACCCCAGCAAGCGGACGACGTGGCCACCAACCTGCAGCAGCTGCGTGCTCGCCTTCCCCGGGGCACGAAGATCTCCCTGGGCATCCTCTACCTCTCGGGCCGGGAGCGCGGGGAGCGCCTGTTCGCCACTCGTGGAGAGATGGAGGCGGCGCTCGACCGCGTGGCCTTCGAGGCCGGCGAGATCATCGCTGCACCCCGCGTCAGCCCGGTCACCCACCGGCGCGACGGCTGCGGATGCGCCATGGGGCGGCACCTGCACCTGCGCTCCGACGGCAGCCTGTTCACCTGCTTCAAGATGGAGGAGAAGGTGGGAGAGCTGGCGAAGCATGACTTCGGCGACGTGATCCACCAGGTCCGCGCCGAGCCTCACCCGGCCAGCGTGCTGCCCATCTGCGCCGATTGCCCGCTAGCCACCCTCTGTGGCGGCGGCTGCCGCTCCGACAACCTGCTCTACTCCGGCGATGCGGACGTGCCCGTCTGCGGGCCCTGGCGTAGGAGCGTGATCAGCGAGCTGCTGGCCGAGGACCGGGTCACGGTGGCGGACTGGCCGGTACACCATCTGCTGGCCGAGGCGCATCATCGAGGCATCGACGCCCCCCAATCCATTCGTCCCGTTCGCCGCTCCAGGCACCTGCTCGACACCTGAGCCCGAGGTCCGAAACCATGCCCCAGCCCATCGCCATATGCATCGAGGATCTCGATCCGCCGGCTCCATCCCGCCGCTACCGCTGCTGCGTTGCCATCTCGGGCGCAGAGCCGGGGCTTGGCCTCGATGCTCGGGCGCAATCCCTCTGGAAGCGGCGCCAGGGATTGGTCTGCGAGCTCTGGGTCACACAGGACGAGCGGCTGGCGCTGCTACGTCCGCAGGGAGCGCCTGCGGTCACGGTGCGCCGGGCGGGGCGCAGCCTGGAGGTGCCCTTCGACAAGCCGGTGTTGCTGCTCGACCAGGACCAGCTGGAGCTGGACGGACGGCGTGTGCGCATCCACGTGCACGGCCAGGCAGCGGTGATCACCCCGCCGTCATGGCTAGCGGTGGAGGAGCCCCACACCTCCAGGTTCGGCGCCGTCGCCCGGACGGCGGCGGCCGCCGCAATGGCCGGTGCCATCGCATGCCGTCCCCATCCGCCCAAGCCCATGCCTCCGACGGAATTCGAAGACCAGGCCGCCCCACCCGTCGAGGAGCCGGTCGTCCCCGAGGCGGGGAATCCCGAGACCGTGCCCGAGGCCGGCCAGGAGCCCGACCCCGCGCAATCCATCCCCGAGCTCGAGGAGCAGGATCTCACGCTCGAAGCGGGCGGTGAGCAGCAGGCCTCGGAGGGCCAGGCAGCGCAGCCCAACGCGCCGGATGCAGCCCCCGATGCTGTGCCCATCGAGGTGATCGCCACTCCACCGCGGGTTGCCCCGAATCCTCCCAGGCCGCCTCCCCAGCCCGAGGAGGCCAGCGGCGAGGCCGAGGCGGGCGCCGCACCGACAGATCCCGGGTCCACGGAGGAGGCGCGCTGAACGGGAGCAACGTGCAAAGCCAAGGAAACGAACCATGAAACGCGTCCCACTGGCCCTCTGCATCGAAGACGTGGACAGGGAGAGCTTCACCCGCTGCGTCGCCCTGCCCGGCCGTCGTGCCGGGCTCGGGCTGGACGACGACGGCGGATTGTCCTGGCTGACAAAGGAGCAGCCCGCCGTGGAGCTCTGGGTCTCGAAGGACGGGCGCCTGGTGGCCTTTCGCCCGCGCGGTGCCGTGGCCAGCACCCTGGCCCGAGGCGGGCGTCGCCTGGCGCTGCCGGAAGAGAAACCCGTCTTCCTGCTGGACAAGGATCTGCAGAAGCTGGCCGGACGGACGCTGCGTGTGCACGAACACGGCCCAGCAGGGCTGGTGCAAGGCCCTGCGCCTGTCCGGGCTCGCCACCGAAAGCGCCTTCTATCGGCGGCCGCCACGAAGTTCGTGGCGGCGACCAGCATCGCTGTCCGTTGTTCGCCCCCCGACACAGGAGACACTGGCGATCCTTGTCTCATGCCCGATGGCAGCCAGGATTTTGGCGTCGTCGTGCTCGACGAGCCGGTTCCCGTCAAGCTGTTCTCGATCCGCAATTCCTGCAACGAGAGCGTAGCCGAAGGGTCGGCCTACAGGTGGGACGAGCAGGCACCGAACAAAAACCGTCGATTCAGCCGACAGTTCGAGGAGCTTCCGCAGCGCTGTTTCAGGGCTGCGTATGCAGCCCTGCGCCGCTCATCAAGCGGCGAAGATGGGGGGGAGAGGCGGTGTCCGCCTCGGATGGGGGGGGAAGAATCTGTCTTCCCCCCAAGAAAATGGCGCCGGCTGTTTCCGCCGACATTGTCGGCGGAAATGGTCGGTGCCGACGAGCACAACGGTGACGGCGACGCCTTCGTCGTGAAGGTCGCCCTGCCTGCGGAGATACCAGCAGGAGAGGAGCTCAAGGTGGCAGTGGCCTTCCAGCCCCGAGAGGCGGGGGAGTTCTTCGCGCTCCTGAAGTTCGAGAACGATCTGGGTCGAGATGTCGGTGTCAGCCTCTGGGGAACGGCCGTCGAGGCCCGCTGAAGGGCCAATCCATCGACTGGAGTTGCCCCGATCGAGTGCCTGACGCTATTTCGCTCCCCTCCCCCAGCTCACCACCCCGTCCCAATCCCCAAATAGACCCGCCAGCTCGGCTCCTCGTTCCCCTCGCCCCCCGCGGCTTCCACCCCCAGGACGCGCCGCGCCTGCTCCTCGCCCAGCTCGTAGGCCACGGCGGACTGGAAGCCATAGGCCAGCCGCAGGAAGCTGTCCCAGTCCCAGTCGTTCCAGATGAAGCTGCGTAGGCGCAGCTCGAAGCCGGCGTCGCTCAGCCAGCGGTTCTGCTGACCGGCAGGGCTGTTGGCGCTGGCGTAGTCCCGGAAGGGCAGCTCGCGCCAGCCCTCGTCATCGCGGTATCCCCAGAGGTTGCCCACGCTGCCGAAGAGCTGCAGGTAGATGGACTCGGCGTAGATCGGCCCCAGCGCCGCGTTCATGTCGCGCAGCAGGGGAAAGCGGTAGGCCAGCCTGGCCAGGGCCAGGGTCTCTCCGTTCAGGCTCCATCCCTCGTAGCCGGAGAAGGGCACGGTCTGGCCGATGGTGCCGCTGCCCCAGTGGTGGGGATGAACCCCGCCGGCTGCGAACCCATCCCAGCTCAGCACATGGCGATCGATGAAGCCGCCCTCCACGTCCAGCTGCAGGCTATGGTGCTCGCTCAAGCCGAACCAGCCCAAGGGGATGTGCTCGCTGTAGGAGGCCTGCACGCGGTGGAAGCCGTAGCGCTCCCAGGCGCTGCCTTGGCTGTCCACGAGCTCGCCAGCCAGGGGCTGCGTGAGGCGGTACTGGTAGTCGAGGCGCAAGCTGCGCTGTCCGCGCGGGTTGATGCGCTGCTCGCCGTCGATACGGTCGCTCCCGGGACTCCACTGGACGAAGGGGCCCAGACCCAGGTGGGCGCTGCAGGGCTGCTGCGCTGATCCGCCTTCGCTGCTGCGATAGCCGTAGCGCTGGGCGTCAGCCCCCAGTCCCAGCTGCCAGACCGGGGAGAGGTGGGTTGAGACAGCCGCCCAGAGCTGGTCGAGACGTCGCTCGTACTTGAGGGCGCCGCTGCTGCCGTCCGCCAGCGTGCTCTCCAGCACCCCCTTGTAGCCCTGGCTCGAGCCCCCCAGCTCCAAGCTTGGCCAGAAGCGGTCCAGGCGGTAGGAGAGGCCCAGCAGGTTGTCCTGTCCGAAGCTCGCCTCCGCTTCCAACCAGTGGGTCTCTCCGTAGTCTCCGGCCGTGAAGCTGGCCCCCAGCCCCAGCCCCTCCCCCGAGGCCCGCAGCAGCGGCCAGCCGCTGAAGGGCAGCATGGCCCTGCCCGCGCGGTAGCGCTGGCTGTCCGCCGCGGCTTGCAGCGTCGTGGGCAGCGGAGCCGGCTGTCTCGTCACGCCCAACAGCGCCGCGCGCAGCCGGTCGAGGGCGCTGCCATCCAGTGTCGCGCCCGGCATGACCTGCGTCTCGGGCACCGTCAGCAAGCCCGGGTAGTCCGTGCGCCGCTGCAGCAAGCCCTCGGCGGGCATGGCGGCTATGCGGAAGCCGTGGTCCGTCAGCGCCGTGTAGAACAGGTGCCCCCCCGGCGCGACGAAGGCGCCGTAGGCGCCCCCAATGAGCTCGGTCTGCTTGCGCACAGTGCCGCTGTCGAGCTCCAGGGAGTAGACATTGTAGATGCCGTCGGCATCGCTGGTGAACCAGACCCGGCCTTCCGGTCCCACGACGGGATCCGTCTCGCAGGCTTCACTGTCTGTCAAGCGCGTGAGCGCACCGTCCGCCAGGTCCGCCAGGTACAGGTCCTGCTGGCGCTGGCGGTAGATGGACACCAGCAGCTGCTCACCACCCGGCAAGAAGCTGAGGCCCTGCAGCTGGGTGCCATCCGCGAAGGCGGTGATGCGGCGCGCACCGCTGCCATCGGTGCGGATGGTCCACAGGTTGTGCGTGCCATCACCGTAGCGCACAAAGGCCAGGCTCTGTCCGTCGGGGGACCAGGCCGCCTCGCGGGCGCGCAGCGTGTTGGGGACCTGGCGGTAGGTGACCTGCAGCTGTCGGCCATCGGCGTGGACCTCTCCGATCACCAACTGGGTCCAGTTGTAGCCATCCGCGTCGAAGCTCAGGCCCTGCAGGCGACGAAAGCTGCCCGGCAGGTGCTCGCGCCCTGTGGCCACGAAGCGGCGTCCGTCGGGCGCCCAGCCCACACGATGGTACTCAACGAAATCTGCGTAGCTGGTCCGTCTCTCGTAGTGACGTAGCAGCCGGCGGTCGTCCTCGTCCACGTAGCCACCCCCCACGGCTCCCCACGCTTCCGGCCGGATCTCGCGGATGTTGAGGCCGCGGTGGAACCAGGCCATGAAGCGGCCGTCGGGCGAGTAGCTGGGCAGCTCCTGGATCGCACTGCGGCCGTCCATGATGGCGTGCCGACGCTTCTCGGACAGGGCTTCCCAGGTCGGGTCGTGCGCTCTCTCCCAGGGGGGCTCCACCAGCGCCAGCTCCCGCCCGACCACCAGCCCCCGCGCGCGCAGCGCCGCCGCCTGGCCCTGGTAGCGCAGCAGTAGCTGGACCTTCCAGTCCGTGTACAGCGCCTCCATGGGCACGCCCGTGGCCTCGTGCAGCACCGCCTCCCAGGAGCCCCGCCAGCGCTGGGCGGCGATCTTCGCGCAGCGGGCGCAGATGTCTTCGCCGAAGCGCTCGGCCAGGTAGCGTCCGAAGGCGTATCCCTGGTTGTAGCTACGCTCGGTGTCGAAGCCCCGCTTGTCGATCTGTGTGGTCCATTCGTGGGGTTCCAGCAGCCGGCCGCCCAGCACGGTGCTGCGCAGGAAGGCGTCCCGGGCGCTGCTCCAGCGGTTTACCCCCGCCTGCTCGGACCAGAGCTCGGCGGTGCCCTCCACCCACCAGAAAGGAGCATGGGCCCCGAAGGGAAGGTGAAAGCCCACGTCCGCTCCCAAGCGCGCCGGTGGCCTCGCCCCAGCCCGTCGCCACAGGCTCTCGTCGTCGGCCAGCCCGCCCAGCTGCAGCTGGGTGCTGCCCTCGGACAGGGCCAGGTAGGCCTTCAGGGAGACGATATGGGATAGCTCGTGGGCCAGGGAGTCTTCCAGGAACTGCGACCGCCCGCGCTGGCGGTAGGTGCTCCCCCAGTCCGCCGCTACGCCGATCCAGTCCCACTCTGCCACGGCGTAGGCGTCGCCCTGCCAACCGGGCCCCTGGTCGTAGACCACGATGTGGATGGGCTCCTGCAGGAAGTGGCCCACGCGCGCGCAGACGGGCGCCCAGAGCTGCTCAGCGATGCGCGCCAGCTGTCCGGCCGTATGCGCGGTGGTGAAGTAGTGCGGATCGTCTTGGGCACGCCGCGAGGCCGGCCAGTGGATTGAGAAATGCTCGGTCTCGAGCGTGTTCCAGCGTACGGCGGGGTGATTGTGCAGGTAGCCGGCCCGTGGCAGTGCGGCGGGTGCCAGCAGCAGCCATGCCAATGAAGCCAGGGCTACCATCGGAGCGTGACCTCCAGGCCCAGGACGATCCCCGGCTGGGGTGAGAAATCCTCCAGGCCCAGCTCGGCGAAGAGTCGGGTGTCGCTGCCCGCCAGCTGGTAGCGCCCCTGCAGACGTGCCTCGAAGTGGGATCCCGGCGACAGTGCCAGGGCCAGGCCGCCGTCGAGGAAATCACCTGCAGAACCGGGTATCCGCTGCATGTCGGCCTTACGCCAGCTCAGCGCCGTCCGCCCCTGGCGGTAGGATCCGCGGTGGCTGAAGCGTAGCTCGCCGGCCAGCGACAGCGCCTGGCCGAGCTGCACCTCCGCCTCCAAGCCCAGCCGGGTCTCATCGCCGGGATCCAACCAGCCGTTGCCCTGGCCGTCATCCTCGACCAGGTAGCCCACGGCAGCCGGCGGCTTGCAGACGAAACCCAGCAGGCCGCGCAGGGCCAGGGCCTGGCCCAGGCGCAGCTGGCCCCGCAGCAGCGCCCCCAGATCTGTGACGCCCGTACCGGTGAGCAGGCCCTGATCCTGCTCGGAGGTCCACTCCTTGCCGCTGGCGGTCTTCAGATCCGCCTGCAGGGCCAAGGCGGCCCTGCGGCCGAGCCACGGCTGAAAGAGCAGGCCTCCGTGGATGTCGCCCAGCCCCAGGGTGGCGCGCTCGGGCGCCTGCCCGCCCCGCAGCCAGCCGTGCACCACGGGCAGGCGCGCGTAGAGGCTGATGCGCCGGGCGAAGCCCTGCTCCAGCTCGAGCCACAGCCGGGAGTGGTGCCAGACGGCACCGTCCTGGCGCGCCACGCGCGCCCCCGAGGCGTCTCGCTGCTGCGCGGCCAGCTTGCTCTCGGCGGCCAGGCTCAGGCTCAGCCAGCCCTTGGGCAGCACCAGCTGGCGCGCCACCCGCTGCTGGGTCCAGGCATCCTGAGAGGTCTTGTGGGTCAGGGGCCCGGCGCGGGCCGTCGCGAGGAACAGAACCAGGAAGCAGGGGAACACGCCGGTTCTATGTATTCTCCGTGCGGCGCAGCACGTCCAGGAAACCGCTCGTGTAGTCCGCCAGGGACCAGGCCGTGACCGCGGCGACCGTCGCCAGCAGGCCGAAGATCACGTGATCCGAGTGCGGGATCTCCCACTTGGTCGCCCAGACCAGGATCAGCAGCAGACCGGAGCCGCCGCCCACGGCCGAGATGGTGGCCACCACGGCGCCCCAGACGCGGAACAGGGCCAGGTAGAGCACCGTCGCCACCACCGCACCGCCCAGGATGCCGTAGAAGACGGCGTCGGAGAAGGGTTGCGGGTCCGTCTGCAGTTTCTGGGACAGCAGGACTATTGTGACCAGGATGACCCCCACCCCCTGCACGACGGCCTTGACCTTGCCCGAGACGCGGGCCGACATGGTGACGTTGCGCTGCGCGGAGAAGGAGCGGTAGTAGGAAATCGAGACGTCGCGGTAGAAGAAGATCAGCAGCATCCACAGCGGCATCAGGCCCACAGCCAGCAGCGTCGCGAAGATGGTGAAGCGGCACAGCGAGTCGAAGAGCGGATCCAGCAGCTTGCCCACCTCGGTGACCTGCCCCCTGTCGCGGGCGATATAGCCATCAGTGGCGTCGGTCAGCTCCAGGAAGTTCAGCAGCACCATGGCCAGCACGTAGCCCAACGCCGTGTCCTGCATCAGGCACCAGGCGGCTGGGATGGCCAGCACCATGCGCGAGGCGCTGATGACATTGGGGATGTTCAGCAGGTCCTTCATGGCTCCGGGCCTCCCTGGCGAGCGAGCTGTAACGCCCCCTGGGCTGGGGCACCCGATCTCAATCCCCGTCGGTCTTGGGCTCCTCGCCCTCCTTGGCACCGTCGAACTCGCCTTCCCGCGCCTTCTCCATGTTGTTCCTCCAGGTGCGGCGCTGGCGCAGCTCCTTGAGGCGCGTGGCGCCCAGGAAGCGGACGTTGAAGTCCATGGTCTGCAGCAACCAGGCCCCCGGCGTGGAGGAGTGTCCGATGCCCAGCCGCAGCTGGGTTCTTTTCCACTGCAGCTGGTAGGCGATGCTGACGGTGTACGACTGGGTGACGGGGACAGTGCCGTCCAGGGCGAGCAGCTTGTCCAGGCCTGCGATGGGGGGCACCTCTTCGGGCACGGGATCGGTGGTCACCTTGGCATAGGGCGTGCTGCCGAGCTGCAGCACGATGCTGTCGCGGCGATTGAAGCGGATGTCGGTGGCCGCTTTGACCTGCAGCATGCGCGCATCGACCTGGGCATCGCCCAGCTCCTGGATCAGCTCATCGCTGAAATCGCCCAGATCGTCGGTCTGCAGCACTCCGGCGAGGGCATCCAGATCCGGGAAGCCCTGGGTCGAGACCCAGCCGTAGGTGGCGCCGCCATGCAGCGACCACTTCTCGAGGATCTCCAGTGAGAGCATGCCGCCCAGGTTGGCATAGCTGGCCTTGAAATCCACTTGTTCCTGTTTGATCATGTAGTAGCTGCCCGTGGCGGCCACATCCAGTGGCCCCAGGCGCAGGAAGTCGATCTTCAGATCGGCGTTGGGGGCTCCCAGGATGTCCAGCGGCAGCGAGGTGCCCAGCTGCACATTGGGCAGCACCCCCACCTGGATGTTGGCCAGGCCGAGCTTGATCTCGCCCCATTCCAGGGTGTAGGCGGTGAAATCGATCTGTGCCCGCGTGTTGGGGGGCAAGAGCGCCAGCCGGGGCTTGAGCCAGTCAGCCTGTTCCTCGGTCAGGTTTCCCGGATCCACAGCCTGGGAGAAGTCGATCTCGGCGGGAGGGCTGGGGGGCGCATCGTCCTGTTCTTGCTGGCCGTCTTCCCGCTCCTCGTCGCCCTCGTCCTCGTCCTCCCCTTCTTGGCCCTGGTCCGTCTCTTCTTGCTCCTGGTCCGCGCTCGTCTGGTCCTGGTCCTGGTCCTGGGAAGCCTGCGCCAGGGCAGGTCGGACGGCCAGCAGCAACGCGGCGGCCAGCAGGGCGTTGATTCCCTTCATCGCTACTCCTCGACGGTGGGTTGGGCTTCGAGCTCAGGTTCTCCCTGCGGAGTCTTCAGCTCTTCTTCTTCGGCCAAGACGGCCGGATCCTGCAGCGCGAGCTGCTCCAGCTCCTCGATGGTGGCGGCCAAGCCCTCGAGGGCCTGCCCGTAGCCAGCCCAATCGCCCTCGCGCTGCCGCTGCCGGGCCTGATCCAGCTGGCTGGCCGCTTGCCCGGCCAACACGCTCCAGCCGGCGGCTTGCGCCTGCTCCCCCTCCAGGGCTGGCACGTCCTGGGAACTGTCCCGCGGGCTCCGCTGGCTTGAGGTGGGGGCGAAGATCTTCCTCAGCGCCAGGTCGAGGGTCTCCTCCATGGCGATGTGGTTCTCGTACGAGACGATCACCCGCTTCAGCTCGGGCAGCTGGCTCGACTCGGCCTGCAGGTAGAGCGGCTCCACGTACATCAGCGAGTTGCCGATGGGGATGACCAGCAGGTTGCCGCGCACCACCCGCGAGCCACCCTGGCTCCAGAGGGTCATCAGCTCCGAGATCCCGGGATCCTGGTCGATGCGGGCTTCGATCTGCAGCGGCCCGTAGATGAGCTTCTGCTTGGGGAACTGGAAGAGGGTCAGCCGACCGTACACCTCGGGATCGCAGCGCGCGGCCATCCAGGAGATCATATTGTCGCGGTTGGTGGGCACGAAGGGCACCAGCAGGATGAACTCGGCCCGCTCTTCACCCGGCAGCTTCATCACCAGGTAGTAGCTCTCCATGGTCTGCTCGCGCCCCCCGTAGAGCTCACGGGGTACGGCCCACATGTCCTCCTTGTTGTAGAACACGTTGGGATCGTTCATGTGGTAGGCGCGGTACATGGCGCCCTGGATGTCGAAGAAATCCACGGGGTAGCGCTGGTGCGCCCGCAGCTCGTCCGGCATCTGCTCGATGGGGATGAAGCTGCCCGGGAAGATGCCCTGGTAGACCTTGATCATGGGATCCTGGTCGTCGGCGACGTACAACGCGATGCTGCCGTCGTAGGCGTCCAGCACCACCTTGACGGCGTTTCGGATGTAGTTCAAGCCGCCCGTTCTCTCGGAGCTCATGGGCTCGGAGTAGGGGTAGCGCCCCGAGACCGTGTAGGCGTCGATCATCCAATAGAGCCGCCCGCCCTCCAGCACCAGGTAGGGATCTCGGTCGAATTGCAGGAAGGGCGCCAGGTGGCGTACGCGCTCGGCCACGACGCGCCGGAAGAGCACGCGGGAGTCGGGCTGCAGGTACTTGGACAGCAGGATGTCCAGGCTGCCGAAGTGCACGGCGAAGACCAGCTTGCGCCATAGGCCGCCGATGCCCACCCCGCCCTGCCCGGCGTAGGTGGTGTATGCGTTCTGATCGCCGGTGGCGTAGTCGAACTCGTCGATGCCTGTCTTCACGAAGACGTAGCGATCCGTCATCTCGCCGTAGTAGATCTCGGGCCGATCCACCTCCAGGCCGACCTTCGAGACCGGAGGGATGTCCTGGATGAAGAGATCGGGCAGGCCCTCCTTGGTCACCATGTTGACCGGGTTCATGGTGAGACCGTAGCCGTGGGTGTACTGGAAGTGCTCGTTGACCCACGACTGGCCCTGGGAGGGCACGTTGGCGTAGTTCAGCTCGCGTGCCGAGAGCATCACCTGCCGGAGCTGCCCGCCTATCAGGTAGCGGTCCACGTCCACGTCCACGAAGTCGTAGTAGAGCCTGATCTCCTGGATCTGGGAGAAGGTGGTCAGCAGGGGCCGGTCATCCCAGACGCGCACGTTCTCGATGGTGAGGGGATTGGCGCGGATGTCCTCCATGGTGAGGTTCGTCTCGGCCTCGAAGGGCTCCACCTCGATGCGATCCAGGGCGTAGGCCGAGCGCGTAGCGGCGATGTTGCGCTGCAGGTACTCGCTCTCCAGGCCCAGCTCGTTGGGCTTGACCACGTAGTCCTGCACCACTGCGGGCCAGGCGCCCACAATGAGGATCCGCAGCAGCAGGTAGGCCGCCAGGGCGATGCCGGGGAGCTGCCAGCTCTGTCGCTTGGAGGCCACCGCCAGGACGAGGGCCACCAGGCAGGCGCCGCCGGCCATGATCCAGAAACCGGGCAGGCGCGCGGTCAGGTCGGTGTAGCCCATGCCCCAGACCACGCCATGCCGCTGATAGAGCAGGTCGAAGCGTTGCAGCCACCATCCCGCGGCCACCACTACGAAGAGCAGCGCGCCCAGCAGCAGAAGGTGGGCGCGCGCTGCGCGCCGCAGACCGCTGGGATGGCGCCCCACGAAGCTGTCGCGCACCGCGCTGTGCAGGCCCACCACCAGCATGGTGACCAGCAGCAGGCCCATGGCCCAGGCCTGCATGAAGCCGAGCACCGGCAGCTGGAAGAAGTAGTAGCCGATGTCCAGCCCGTAGACCGGATCAGTGGCCCCGAAGGGCTGCCTGTGCAGGTAGGAGAGCACGTCGAGCCATGCGGTTGCGGCCGCGGCGCCGAAGAGCAGCGCCGGCGCGAAGAGCGCCACGGCCAGGATGCTGCGGATGCCGAAGTTCAAGCGCCTGGCGTCCATCTCCATCTCGGGGATCAACATTCGCAGGCGGAAGACGTCGATCTTGCCGGCAGCGATGCTCATGCGCAGGTTGATCCCGATGAACGCGGCCGAGCATAAAAACCCCCCCGTCCAGAGCGCCACCTTGGTCCACAGGCTGGCGCTGAAGATCACCCCATGGCCCAGGGCGTCGAACCACCACCAGTCCACGAGCACTTCCACCAGCTGGCGGTGACCGAGCCAGGCAAGCAGAAAGACCGCCAAAACGACCTGCAACCAGCGAGGAAGACGCATGAAGACCTCCGGGCAGAGGAATAGCACGATCCTTTGCCGCGCCCACCCACAGCCCGTGCTGCGCTCCCTGGCCTCTTTCCATCAAGAACCTGCAAAACTACATTGCCGGGACTGCAATGGGCGGGTTGGAATGGATCGTTTCCCAGAGATGGGTACACTGCTGGAGTGGAGTGCCTGGCGAGGAGCGCGATGTCCGAACGGCCTGCGCGAGGGACAGAAGCGGAACAGGGAGCTTCGCCAGAAGCTCTGCGGCCCCTGGTATTCCGTGCCTTGACCCAGTTCTGCCGGCAACGCGCCCGCAGCCGATCCCGCCTCGGCCGCGCCTGCGCCCTGTCCGCGACGCTGCACGGGCTCCTGCTCCTGCTGGTGGCACCCATCGCAGGTTCGTCGTCGCTACCCCAGCAGCCAGAACGCCTCGTGGTGACGCGCTTGGCGGCGAAACCCGCCCACGAGCCGCCGGCAACGACCCTGGTTCTCCCGCTCTCGAAGGAAGAGGACTGGATCGATGAACTCGAGGTCGCCTCCCAGAAGGAGCTCGCGGAGCCCGATGAGGAGGAGAATTGGCTGGAGTGGGTTCGCTCCCACGCGGGGCGGACCGGCGCGGCCAGCGCTGCGGCGCGCATCGCCATGAGCGCCCGCTCGGTCGCTGAAGAGACCCGAGCTGCAGCTCAAGCCAGGTCCGCGGACGGCCTGGGCGGCCCTGACGACCAGGCTAGCGTGGCCCAGGTGCGCCAACGCCAGGGCTCCCGCCCGGAGAAGGGCCAGAGCCAGGGACGGAGGCGGCCCAACCAGCCCAGCCAGGCCCGCACCCCAGCTCTGCCGATCCGCGATCGGCCGCGCGAGCCGGGTAGGCGGCAAGAGCGCGTGACGCCCTCTTCTCTCGGCCAGGAGCAGGCCAGCCCCGAGGCCTGGGCTCCCCTTGCCCAGCTCATCCAGCGCGCCGCTGTCCCCGTCCCCGAGGCTCCGCGGGCAAGCGAGCGCAGCGGTGCTGCGGCACCGCGCCAGCCTCTGCCGACCAGGCACGGCAGCCCCACGGCTTCCCTGCCCGAGACGCGCGGGCGGGATGCGGCGCGGCTGGCCAAGGAGGCGACCGCACCCCAACAGCCCCCCTCCGCCTTCGTGCTGGCCGATACGCCGGTCCCGGCCAAGGAGCCCATACCCGCGGCTCAACAGGATCCGAGAGAGAGAGCCTCCAAAGAGGGCCGGTCGGCGAGCGGCGAGAGCCCCTCGGCGCCCGGCGCAGCCCACGCCAGCCAGGCCGCTGTCCTGCGCAGCAGTGCGGCCGCGGCGTCGCTGGTCAGCCCCTTGAGCGAGCCCCAGCTGCTCGACCTTTCCACAGCGCTGAACACCGGCTGGAACCCCATGTCCGACATGATGTTGGCGCTGGACGACAGCCTGCGGCATGCATGGATCATCCCCGACCAGGTCAAGGCTTCGGGCATCGTCGGCACCACCACCGTAGAGTTCGTCCTGCATCCCAACGGCCGCGTGTCAGACGTGAAGGTCGTCAAGCAGAGCGGTCACGCCATCCTGGATCAGCTGGCGGCGGGCGCCATACCCCAGCGCTTGCGAGGGTTCCGACGCCTGATCCCCGCCGAGGGATACCGCGTGCGCTTCTCCTTCCGCTACAGCGACAGGCCCGTCGGGGCCAACTGACCATCAGTCCCCAACTTGACACAGCTGGGGGAGG
>CAYVQL010000014.1:0-53206 GCA_964454135.1 uncultured Enterobacterales bacterium
GGGGGGGGGGGGGGGGGGGCCCCGGGGGGGGGGGGGGGGGGGGGGGGGGGGGGGGCGCTTTGGGGATGATGCTCTGATCCACCACCGGGACATCGGGAGGCGGTTCGGGAGCCGGGGGCGCGGGAGGCGACGGTGGGGTCACCACGGTGGACCGGTCCTGGTAGGGCGCCGGTGGCTCGGGAGGGGCCGCCACGGTGGATTGGTCTTCGTAGGGCGCCGGCGGATCGGCGGGCGCTGGCTCGGCGGGTGGCTCGGGCTGGGGCGGGGTGGGCTCCCGCTCGGGCGGAGCTGGCTCGGGTTCGGCCGGGGCGGGCTCTTGTTCGGCTGGGGCGGGCTCCTGCTCGGGCGGGGCGGGCTCCTGTTCGGCCGGGGCAGGCTCCTGCTGCGCAGGCGCTGGCTCCGGTGCGGATGGCGCAGGGGGCAGGTCGTCCAGCTGGCCCTGGTCGGTCCAGGGCTGGTCGCCGGACAGCTCCACCAGGTCCGGAGCGGCGGGCGCCACGGGGACCGGCCAACCCTCGGGTGGCTCGCCCTCCTCGGGCTCACCATTTTCGGGCTCTCCCTCCTGGGCTTGGGGCTCGGCCGGTTCGGCGTCCCATTCCCGCTGCGGTTCGTCTTGCTGCGGTTCGTCTTGCTGTGGTTCGTCAGCGGCCGCCTCGCCTTCCGGCTCATCCGCCATCCAGCCGCCGGAGGTCTGCGCGATGGGCTTCGTCGTGGGAGGGGGCAGCTCGTCGGGCCCCTCGGGCTGCAGCGCCGCTCGGGGCTCTGGCGGCGTGGGAGGGTCTTCGACGCTGAGCTTGGTGGGAGGCTCCGGATCAGCTGGAGGCTGCAGGTCCTCGACCTCGGTGGGGCGATCCGCGTCGGCTTCGGGCGCGGCAGAGGGCGCGGGATCGTGCACCTCGGTCTCTTCACCGTAGGGCAGGGGCACGGTGAGCTGGGAACCGAGATCGGCAGGTGGCTCTTCAGGTTCGGGTTCCGGCAGGGGGCCGGTGGTGCGCGTCGGCTCCCAGGTGTCTCTCTCGTCATCCAGGAGAGGAGGAGCGCCCACGGGGTCCGCGCTGACGATCTGCGTCGGCTCCAGGGCTTCTTCCTGTTCTTGCGGTGTGGGCGCCGCGGGTTCCCGGGCGCCCTCCGCGTCGGGCTTCTCTGCGGGCCTGGGGCGCGTCATGACGGTGGTCTCGTCGTCCGGGTCCACCACGGTGTCGGTGATGATGGGCAGCGAGCCCAGGCCCTCGGACAGGGGCGCGCGGCTGCGGGCGGGGGCCGAGCGCTCTTCAGCGGCCTGTCTCGCCCGCTTCATGTCGTCTACGTGCATGACCTCAGTGGGATCGGAGTCCACGTCGGCGTCGGAGGCGGCCAGGGCCTCGGCCAGCAGAGCGGGGTGCAGCGGGGCGCGGCGGGGGCTGGCTGCGGGCGCAGGTGCGGGCGCGGGCTCGCTGCCACGGAAGAGGCGGCTGAGGTCGCTGGGATCCGCCGGGCGCACCGGCCCGGCGATGCCCCCCGAGCCCTCTTCCGCCAGGGTGCGACCGCAGAGCCCCTCGGTCTTGTTGGCTTGGGCCTTGGCCAGCATGGGGACCACCACCCGTCCGCTCCAGGCGCGCAGGGACTCACGGCCCAACCTGGCGCAGAGCGCGCCGCAGCGCTCTACGACCTGCATGGCCTTCGGACGGTTGGCCGGTTCCAGGGCCAGCATGCCCAGCAGCAGCGAGATCAGCTCGTCGTCCACCCCGCCGCGCATGTCGAGCAGCTCGTTCAGGCCGTCGTCCAGCAGCGCGCGGTGCTGCACCTCGGAGGGATGGGTGCGACCGAAATCGCGGCCCAAAAGCAGGGCGTAGAGCACCTGGCCCAGGGTGTAGATGTCGGACCAGGGGCCGCCGTCTTCCAGGGCCAGGCGCTCCGGGGCCGTGTACTCGGCCGAGCCCATCACGAAGGAACGCGTGAGGGTCTCGCGCCCCACGAACTCCGCGCGCGCGATGCCGAAGTCCAGCACTTTCACGGTGCCGTAGCGGGTGACCAGGATGTTGGAGGGCTTGATGTCGCGGTGCTGCAGCTTGAGGGGCGAGCCGTCCTGGGCGACCTTGTGGTAGGCGGCGTGCAGGGCATCGGCCACCTGGCCAATGATCTCCAGCGCCGGGCCGAAGGGCAGCGGGGACTGGTCTATCAGGCTCTTCAGGTTGGCCCCGTCGATGTGTTCCATCACGACGGTCCAGCGGCCGTCCAGGCGCGCCAGGCGGTCCACGTGGACGATGGCGGGGTGGTCCAGGATGCCCAGCAGGCGGGCCTCGTCGCGCAGGCGAGTGGCCACCTCGTCGCCCTCGTCCACATTCAGATCCAGCATCTTCAGGGCGACGACCTTGGAGAACCCGCCCTCGCCAACGTACTTGGCGCGGTAGACGGACCCGTGGGTCCCCCGTCCGATCAGGTTCAGGATCTCGTAGCTATGCTCCATCTGCCTGCTGCCCCTGGTGGGAGTCGAGACTGCCCTAACGCGGCAGCGACGGGACAGCAGAGCGACGACGACTACTGCAGCTCAACTTCCTGCTGGGCCATCTGCATGGTGGTGGACCGCAGCACGTAGCCCGTGGGCATGCGGATATAGTCGAAGCTGGCGCGGAAGACGGACATCTGCGCGCTGCGCCCGCCCGGCAGCCAGGACATGGCCTCGGCGGGCACCTCGAGCTCTCCCTCGTCGCTCAGGCGGCACATCACCTGCACCTGGTCCCCGTTGTCGTCCGTGGTCCAGAAGTAGATGAAGATGCCGTTTTCGTCGTATTCGGTGTTGATCTCCAGCGGCAGGCCCGTGCTGGTGTCGATGTGGGCCGGCGTGTTGGAGAAGTGCGGGCCCTCGGGCTTGGGAGGCAGGTAGACGGACTCTTGCTCGTCGAAGCCCGGCACCCCCAGGGACTCGCCCTGCACCCGTAAGCCGTAGAGAGCGGGGCCTTGGACCAGCTCGCCCAGGATGCCGGACATGACCGGCTCGTACTGCGTCTCGTAGCCCTCTTCCCCGGCGACGGGCGTGAAGTCCAGCGCCACCGCGCCGTCGCTCATGCGCACGATGTCCCCGGCGCCGATGATGGTGCCGTCCTGGTCGTCGCTCCCCTCGAAGACCTCGTCGGCGCCGAAGTACTCGCAGGAGTCCATCTGCATCTGGGACCACTCGGCGTGGCAGAGCTCGAAGTTGCCCGAGGGCCAGTAGAAGATGGTCTCGCCCCAGGGCTGGCGCCAGGATTCGATGGAACCGTCCGGGTTCTCCATCCAAAACTCGATCAGCATGGTCTGGATGTCTCCGCCCACGATGCAGACCGGGATCACCATGGTGGCTTGGTAGGGACACTGGTCGATGTCCATGTCCACGGCGTCGTAGAGCACCACGGGCTTCATCTCTTCGGTGAACTCCTCGCCTTCCACCGTGACGGTGCCGGTGACGTGGGACTCGGCGTTGGGCAGGCCCCACAGGGTCACCTTGCCGTCTTCGTCGGTGGAACCGGACTCGGCCCCGACGTAGTGGCTGATGGCGTAGGTCAGGCCCTCCATGGTCAGGTTCGCGCCCTCGATGGGGTTGCCCAGGGGATCCAGCACCGTGAACTCGACGCAGGTGGACTCGTAGGCGTAGTCGTAGTTCCACGAGGAGAAGTGCGGCAGGTCCACGGACATGGTGCGCACGCCCTTGGCGTCGGTCACCACATCCGCGGTGCTCTCGTACTCCCAGATGGCCTCGTCCGGATTCCACCACCAGAAGTCCATCTGGTCTCCCAGCAGCTCCATCTGGGTCTCGGGCAGGTGCTCGGACATGGTGTAGCTGGTGGGCACGGTGACGCCCTCGGCCAGGTTCAGCTCTTCGCCGTCCTGCTCCGCCACCAGCTCGAAGAAGCCGAAGCTGGCCAGGCCCATGGTCTCGCCATCGGCCGTCACGCCCCAGAAGTCGCCGGGGGCGCCGGCCGTTCCGGTCACGCCCACGTCGGGGGCGGTCATGGAGAGCTGGATCTCGCCAGTGACCACGTCACCCTCGCCATCGACGAAGGCCTGGGGCGGGATCTCCACCTGCAGGGGGCCCTCTTCGAAGCTCCCGCCCAGCTCGGCATCGAAGGCGACCGTGCTGCCCGTCTCCATCAACGTGACGTGCAGGCTGCGCGTCTCCCAGTCCTCGATCAGGACCAGGCGCTGGGCCGTGGTATGGCCGTCGCCGCCGAAGCTGACGTGGTAGCGCTCCAGCTCGTCGTCGGGCTCCGAGGTGGGGGTGAGCTCGCTGAACAAGAAGGCGCCGTTGTCGTCGGTGCTCTGCTCCTCGCCCGTGGAGAGGCGCACCGGCACGCCCGCCAGGGGCTGGCCATCCTGGTCCACGACCACGCCGTTGATCCTGCCGCTGGCCGGCCCCTCGTAGATGTCGAAGTCCTCGGGGTGCTGGTAGTTGTCCACGTCCGAGTCGCTGTCGGTGTCGGCGTCGGTGTCGCTATCGGCGTCGGCGTCGGTGTCGGTGTCGGCTTCGCTGTCCTGGTCGCCGGGACCGGTGTAGCCTTCCTCGTCCGGTGCCTTCTTGAAGAGGGTGCATCCGGCCCAGAGCAGGGAGAGGAAGAGCATGGTGTAGCGCGCGCGCATATCAGACCTCCGCGGGAGGGGAATCTCGTGTCCTTACATCAAATCGCAAAAAACGTGCCAAGTCAAGGAATGTCATCCGGCACGGTGACAGTGGGGATTTGGCTGGTAGCGGACGCCCAGCATGGGGCGGACGCGTCTCGGAGTGGGATCCGCCCGCCCGGGCAGCTGTGGTGCAAGGAGGGTGTCAATTGCGGAAGAAACAGGAACCGCGTCCACGCCTCGTTGACAGCACTTGTGACAGTCGGATTCGGGCTGTGAAACGAGCGACGAGGAGGCGGAGATGCGTACACGTGCTGCAACTGCGACCGGTTTGGACCGGGTCTTGCGAATCGGGATCATTCAAGAGGGGCGCATCGTGCGCGACGAGCGGTTGCGGCCGGGCAGGCCGCTCACCGTGGGGCGTGCAAGGCGCGCGCAGGTGCGCTGCGACATGCCAGGCAGCCGCAAGCTCCTGGCCAGGCGCGCGGGCCGCTACCACCTGCGGCTGTTGCCGACCCTCGAGGGCAAGCTGGCGCGGCGTGAAGGCGTGCGCAGCCTAAAGGCCCTGCGCGCGGCCGGAGAGGCCTGGCTCCCGCTGCGCGACAGCGATCGCGGCTCCATACGGCTGGGCGAGCGCACGCTGCTGTTCCAGCTGGTGGAGCAGCCGCCGGTGCTGCAGGGCCAGGCTGCGCAGGTGGACCTGCGCCCGCTGCTCGTCGAGCAGGATGAGCCGGTGTACATCGGCTTCTTGGGGTTGTTCTCGGTGCTGGTGGCCATCTTCTCCATCTACTCGGCCTCGGCCACGCTGCCGGTGATGGAGCTGAACGAGGAGGTGATGGAGCGCTTCGCGCACCTGCAGCTGGAGTCGCCCCAGCCCAAGGCCGCCGAGATCCCCCTGCAGCCCGAGCCGGCCCCGCAGCTGCCGGCGACGCTGCGCCCCAGCGAACCTGAACCCGAGCCCGTCGCGCAGATCGAGCCGGAGCCGGAGCCCGTCAAGCAGGTCAAGCCCCTCACCGCGGCCGAGGCCGAGGCTGCCGAGCTGGCGCGCAAGGAGGAGCTGGAGCGGCAGGTGGGGGAGCAGTCCGCGCTGGTGAAGATGATCATCAGCCGCGGCGAGTCCAGGGGCGGGACCGTCAGCGCCCTGTCGGTCTTCGACTCGGAGGACGAAGTGGCCGCTGATGTGGACGGCGCCATGGAGAAGTCCGGCGGTCAGGCCCTCGTGGCGGCGGATGAGATCCAGCTCAAGCGCGGCGTCGACCTGGACTACCAGGACGTGGAGGTCGAGCTGGGGACGGCGCGGGGTGGTGATACCGAGCTGCAGGGTGGTGGCGGAGCTGTCGTCCCCAGCGGTCGCATGCACCCGGAAGAATCCAGGATCGAGGGAGGCGATCGCCAGGCGGTCCAAGCTGTCATCGCCAGCTACCGCCCGGGTGTCAAGGCCTGCTACGAGACCAGGCTGAAGCAGAACGACGCGCTGGCGGGCCGGTTGGTGCTGCGCTGGAACATCAGCGCGGGCCAGGCCCATGACATCGTCGTGCTCTCCAACAGCACGGGTGACGTGGCGCTGGGCCGCTGCGTGTCGGAGCGCCTGCGGAGCTGGAGCTTCCCCGAGGGGCTCGAGATGGCGGTGTCCTTCCCCTTCGTCTTCTCGGCGCAATAGAGCGGAGGCGCTCGCTTCGGAGGGGGGGGCGGCCCCCCTCGGTCCTTTGGATCGCGCCGCCGATGGCGGTCCGTTTCTGTTGGCAGCCCGACGTGGTATCTGTGAACCCTGGAGAGAACCATGGATCCGCGCCCTGCCGACCTGACGCCCATCACGCTGCTGGAGGAGATTTTCCCGGTCGACACCAATGCCTATGGCACAGCATTCGGCGGCCGCATCCTGGCACTGATGGACCGCGCCGCCGGGCTGGCCGCCTCCCGCTTCGCCCATGCCCACTTCGTGACAGCCTCCATGGACGCCATCGAGTTCCGCGCTCCTGTGCGGCAAGGGGAGATCGCCGAGGTGGTGGCGCGGGTGGTCTACACCTCGCCCCGCACCTGCGGTCTTCACGTCCAGGTCTTCGCGGTGGAGAAGACCGCCTGGCAGCGTCGGCCCTGCTGCGAGGGGACCATCTTCATGGTCGCCATCGGGCCCGATGGGCGCAGCTTGCCCATTCCCCAGCTGCGCCCTCGGGGCGAGGAGGAACAGGCCACCTGGCAGCGCGTGGCCGAGCTGCACCGCGTGATGCGGCGCAGGCGGCGCGCGCAGCGCCCGCACTGAGGGAGGCCGCTGAGCAGATGCCCTCTTTCTGCCGTCCGACTTTGCTGCTAACATCAGGCTGCTGATAGCAGATCCCGCTGAGAACCCATGAATGCACCTCGCAAGCCTTTTCGGCGCAGCAAGCCTCGGCATCCCATGCAATGCCGGCAATGCAGCAGCATCCTCGACTCCTCCGACTCGCGTTGCAGCGCCTGCGGCCTGGAGCGCCCTGCCGAGGGGTGGATTCCGCTGCCCGAGGCGGTGATCGCGCCGAATCGCCCCCAGGTGAGCCTGCCGCCCGCTCCCAGCGCGCCGCTGGACGAAGAGGATGTGGAAGATCCCGACACCGAAGACGAGGCGCAGGTGCCGGTGCCCACCCTGGACGAGTTCGACGACGAGATCCCCACCGCCGTGGGCCGACCGGGCACGCTGCGCGTGCGCGTGGCGCCCCGCGACGAGGATGACGAGGAGGACGACTCGGGGGTGGTGGTGGCGCTGCCCGAGTGGAAGGAAGGCGGCCTGGCCGCCCACGCCGGACGCGACATGGAGTCCGGCCGCATCTTCGCCAGGCGCTACCGCATCGACGAGCGCCTGGCGGGCTACGCCAACGCCTCGGACTACCTGGCCGTGCAGGAGCCCATGGTACGGCGCGTGGTCCTGACGGTCCTGAACCAGGCGCACGACGGCGAACTGCAGGCCGACCTGGAGAGCCGCTTCCTGCGCGAGTGCGCCGTGCTGGCGCGCAGCGACCACGCCAACCTGGCGGCTGTCTTCGACAGCGGCCGCTCGGGCGCGGGCTACTGCTACGTGGCCAGCGAGGTGGTGTACGGCTTCACCCTGCGCGAGGTCCTGCAGCGCAGTCCGCTGCCGGCGGAGCGCCTGGTGCCCATCTTCGTGGAGGTGGTGCGGGGCCTGGTGGCCTGTCACGAAGCGGGGGTGATCCACCGCGCGCTGCGTGCCGAGAACGTGGTGCTGGACATGACCGGGGGCCGCGGGATCGTTGAGGGTCGGGCCCGCCTCAAGGGCTATGGCTTCCACTACGTCCCCGAGAACCTGCAAGATGGCCTGGTGGACGAGGAGGTGCGCTGCCTGGCCCCTGAGCTGGTGGAGGGCATGGAGCCGGACGAGCTCTCCGACATCTACGCCTTCGGCGCGCTGCTCTACCAGGCGGTGGCGGGCCGTCCGCCCTTCGAGGGCGACGTGCAGGACGTCATGCTGGGGCACCTGGAGAAGCCCGTGCCCGGCCTGGAGGAGCTGGTGGAAGAGGGGCGTGCCAGCCCCGAGCTGGTGGCGATCATGCAGCGTTGCCTGCAGAAGGCCCCTGGAGACCGCTACCTGAGCGCGGCCGCCCTGCTGGGGGACCTGGAGCCGCTGGTTCCGCGCGAAGAAGAGCCGGTGGCGCCCATTCCCGTCGTCGCTCCGGTCAACTGGCGCGTGGTGCTGGTGGCGGCGGTGGCCGGCGCACTGGTGCCCACCCTGTTGCTGGGCGCCTTTGGGGGCTGGCGCTTGATGGGGCAGCAGCCCGCAGTGCAGCCGGTGGTGGCGCAGGCGCCGCCTGCGGCGCAGTCCGTTCCTGTGGCGCCCCCCCCTGCCGCTGCGCAGGAGGTCCCCGTCGAGGAAGCTCCGGTCGAGCCGGCCCCGGTCCAGGAGGCTGCGGCCGAGGAGCCTGCGGCCGAGGAGGCCGCGTCGGAGCCGGCGGAGGCGCTGGCCCAGGTCGAGCCGGCCGCGCCGGCACGTAGGAAGCAGCAGCGATCCGGCGGCGAGCGCAGCGGGACCAAGTCCACGCGGGCCAAGGCGGCGAAGCGCAGCCAGCCCGCGCCCAGCCGACCGGTCGTCAGCGCCGCGGCAGCGGTCGCCGAGCCGGTGGTGGCGCAACCAGCCCCTGTGTCGCCAGAGGATCCGGTCGCTTTGGCGGAGCCGGCGCCTGAGGAGGGGCCCGTGGTGGAGCCCGAGCCCGTTGCGGTGGCCGAGCCGGTGGCAGCCGCGGTCGAGCCGGCGGAGAGCGCAGCTGTCGTCGAAGACCCCCTGATCCCCCTGGTGGAGCTGGAGGCCGCCTTCACGCCCAGCCCCCAGGCCCATGAGCTTTCGGGTCTATGGTTGGGCGAGGCCGGAGGACGGCAGTTCGTGCTGGACATCCAGGTGCAACAGAACGGCAATATCGTGGGCCGCGCCAAGCGCGTACGGCGCAACGAGGTGCGCGAGGGGGTGGTGCGCGGTCACGCCAGCGAGGCGGACGAGGGCTGGGTGGTGGAGATCCAGGTCATCATCGAGGGTGAGACCTTGAGCTGCAGCGGCCGGCTGTCCGAGGGGCAGATCCGGGGCCGCATGTACGAAGGCGGTCGAGCGCGCGGGCGTTGGTGGGTGGAGCGCTAGGCAGCCGCGAAGCAGCGCCACAGGGGCGGCGAGAGCCCCCTGGTGGCTGCTCGAGGTCCCAGCTGTTGGCGGTGGCCTTCCTCTGCGCTGCGGTCTTCTTCGCGGCTTGGCCCTGGAGCGCCTTCCAGGGCCAGGTCTTCGTGCAGCGCGACAGCCTGTTCGCCACGGTGGGGCTGGTGCACCTGCAGAACGTCCTGCTGGGGAGCGCTGCGCTGGGGCAGGCGCCGCTGGCCTGGCCCTTCCCCGATGGCTTCGCCCAGAACGACTGGATGATGGGGCAGGCGCTGCTGTCGCTGCCGCTGCGCCTGCTGCAGGCGGACCCGGCCTACCAGTACGGCGCCCTGGCCCTGCTGGGCCTGCTGGCCACGGCCCTGGCCTGCCAGCAGGCCGCGCGGCTGCTGCTGGGCGCGGGCATGCACACCTGGGCGGCCGGTCTGCTGGGCGGGCTGAACTGCGCCCAGCTGGCGCATGCGCAGCACATCAACCTGGTCCACGGTCAGTGCCTGGTGCTGGGCCTGGTCCTGCTGGTGGCGGGCCTGGAGCGTGGACGGGCGGGCCTGGCCTTTGCGGGGGGGCTCTGCGCGGCCTGCAGCTTCCACTTCGGCGTCTACCTGGGGCTGCAGGCCATGCTGGCCTGCGCGGTCTTCGGCGTGGCGGCCTTGTTGGCCGGGCGCCGCGCGCCGCGGGTCTGGGCCGGGGCGCTGGGCGGCCTGTTCCTGGGCCTGGCCAGCGTCGTGCCGGTGCTGGCGGCCTATGCCGCGCACTCGGCGCGCTTCGATGTCTGGCTGGGGCCCCACGCCCTGATCAACGAGTCCCTCGACATCAGCCGCCTGATGGCGCCCCTGGAGCGCGTCGCCGTGCACCAGCCCCTGCAGCGCTTCTGGCCCCGCGCCCTGCCGCCCTTCCGCATGTTGCCGGCCAATCCCGGCTACTTCGCCAGCCTGCTGGCGCTATTCGGCGCCTGGCGGCTGTGGCGCGGCAGGGCCGCCGCGGGTGACCAGGGGCGCGGTCCGGGCTGGGTCTGGTGGGCGCTGGCGGCGCTGCTGCTGCTGGCTGGCGCGCTGGCGTTGGGGCCCAACCTGGTCTGGATGGGGCGTCCCAGCCCCCTGCTCGGGCCCTACCGGCTGCTGCTGGAGCTGCCCGGCGCCGACAGCCTGCGCTCGCCGGTGCGCTGGCTGGGCCTGTGCTGGTGCGCCCTGGGCTTCTTCGCCGCGGCCGGTCTGGCCGCCGTGCTGCGATCGCGGCTGCGCGGCAGGACGCTGTTGGCCCTGGCGGCGCTGGGGCTGCTGCTGGCGGAGCTGCCGCGCAGCGAGAGCGGCGCCCTGGATGACATCCAGCCGGGCCCGGCCTACGCCGCGCTGGCGCGGCTGGAAGGGCCAGGCGCCCTGGCTGATTTGCTGGACAACGACGACGGCGATCCCTTTCGGGGTCAGAAGCGGATCCGGGCCATGCTCTTCCACGGGCGCCCCGTGGCGGGGGGGCGCTTCGCCCGCTGCTACGACGCGCTGAAGCGGGCCGGGGAGTGGGAGCGCCGCTGGCCCTCCAGTGAGGCGCGGCGCTTCCTGGCCCTCATAGGCGTGCGGGCCGTGCTGGAGCACCGGCCCTCGCGCCGGCGGCCAGCCGGCGCCGAGTGCGCGCCGGCCGGCGAGGCGCGGCTCTGCCTGCTGCAGCAGCCCCTGCCCCGGCCCCTGCCCCTTCCCGAGGAGGTGAGCGAGCGTCCATCCGGCCCCATCATCGGCGCGCGCTGGCCCGGGAACCTGGGGCGCGTCAAGCTGGGCCTGCGCTGCGACGAGGGTGCGCAGCAGCGCGAGCAGGCCGAGCTCTGGCAGCTGCTGGCAGAGATCCGGGGTCAGACGGCGCTGGATGTCTTCCTCGACGAGCCTTGCCAGGGGACGCTGCAGCTCGAGCCCGCAGGGGCCGTGCCCCTGTATCTGGCAGCGGGAGCCACGGGGGCGCCGTGGCCCGGACTGCCGGCGGCGCAAGCGGCATTTGCCAACCCCCCCTGGGCCATGCCATGATGAGCCCGAACGCGCCGCGGCGCGCCGGGATTCCGAGAGGTGAGAAGATGCGTACCAGACTGAAAACCACCCTGCTCTTCTGCCTGGCTTCATCGTCGTCCTGCGCGCTCTTCGAGTCGGCTCCCGAGACCATCGAGGGCGCCGAGCAATGCCCCATCGGCGTGCTGGTGAAGGGCTCGGCCGTGTTGGATCTGACCGAGTCGCCGTCCGCCTCGCGCTGGATCGGCCAGGAGCTGCACCACGTCTACCACCTGGACGAAGATCTCGACGATCTGGGCTACGAGTTCACGGACAGCTTCGAGCTGCGGGGTGGCGTGGCGTCGCCGGCCAGCGACCTGGACCAGGCCGCGGTGCTGCACCTGGACCTGACCAGCAGCTTCGTTGGCACCACCAACGACGCCGAGATCGAGGCGCCCGAGCCCGGCGAGATCTACTTCGTCTACGATCGCGACGCCGGCAGCATCAGCACCGAGCGCGGCATCCAGAGCGCCGGGGGCTATGCCTCCCACCAGATTGAGGTCACCCACCTGGCCGAGTCCGGGCGCGCCGACGGCGTGGTGCTGCACCTGCAGTACACCGAGACCTACTACCAGGGCCAGGACGGCGCCCTGTGCGGCGGCGTGGAGGGCGGCGCCTCTGCTGACCAGGGCTCGGGAGGCATCGACCCCGAGACCAATAGCGAGGACCTGGGCGAGGGCGAGCAGCCCGAGGGCAGCCCGGTGGACGGCTTCGACTACCCGGTGGGCAATGGCGGCTACGCCACCGAGGCCCACGACGGCGACGGCTACTACAATGCCCTGGACTGGACCGAGAGCTGGGACTACTACGGCCACTGCGGCGAGGACTGGAACGGCGAGGGAGGCGGCGGCTCGGACTACGGCGATCCGGTGCTGGCGGTGGCCAGCGGCTGGGTGACCTCGGCCGCGCACCAGGGCAGCGGCTGGGGCAATATCGTCACCATCGAGCACTGGGTCGAGGGCGAGAGCGAGGCCTACGAGGTGATGGTCAGCCAGTACGCCCACCTGTCGGTCATGCACGTGCACGACGGGCAGTGGGTGGAGCGCGGGCGGCAGATCGGCGAGATCGGCGACGCCGACGGCTCTTGGGCCGCCCACCTGCACTTCGAGCTGCGCTGGGACGAGTCCATGTCCCCGGGCTCCGGCGGCTACGGCTGCTACGACGAGAGCACGGGCACGGTGGAGCCGTCCAACTTCATCGACGCGCACCGCAGCTGGTAGGACCACCTCAGTCCAGGTAGCCCAGGGCGCGCAGCTGCTCTTGGCGTTGTCCGTCGATCTGACGGCCGTCGGCGTCGGCGGTCCGCCGCGCTTCGAGCCAGGCTTCGTCCCCGTAGCTCTCCACCTGGCGCGGGGGGTGCTGGCCCAGGAAGGCCGGATGGACGATGTCCTCTATCACCTGGCCCTGCAGATCCCGGGCCAGGGGCAGGTCCAGCAGGGCGCAGATGGTGGGCAGCAGGTCGTAGATGCTGCCGAGCTCGGGTACGTCCTCGCGGGACTGGGGACGCTGCCCGCTGCGCCGCAGGTTGGGGCCGGCGGCCACGAAGAAGGCCGGCTGGGCGCGGTAGTGGTGGGCCGAGACCAGCTGCTGGTTGGCGTCGCTGGGCAGGTACTCGCCGTGCGGGTTGATGGGCTTCATGCCGTGGTCGCTCAGCAGCAGCACCGTGGCGTCTGCCGGCGCGGCGGCCAAGAGCTCACCCAGCTGCGCGTCGATCCAGGCGTAGCAGGCGGGCAGGTAGTCCCCCAGGGCGGCCAGCTCCTGCTGGCTGGGCGGATGGTCGTAGCGCTCGGGCTCCATGTAGCGCCAGAAGCGATGGCCCAGCACGTCGGGGCTGCCCAGGTAGAGGGCGAAGAAGGCGTAGGGCGCGTCGTGGCGCAGCAGGTGGTGGGCGATGCGCAGGTAGACCAGGTCGGCCCGCAGCGACCACAGGCTGTTGCGCCACAGCCGGTCGGGCACGGCCCCCAGGGCCGGATCCCACTGGCGGCCGAAGACGCGCCTGGTCTCGGCGGGCAGCTGCTGCAACGCCTGCGGCACATGAGCCAGCAGCTCGTCCTGGCGCTGCGGGGGGTGGACCTGGCGGTCCATGCCGGCGAAGAGGTTGCCCTTGCCGATGCCCACCCCCAGGGATCCGATGGCCGGACCCGTGACGTTGACCTGGGCCACCATCACCCCCATCACGGGCTCCACGGGCCAGGTGCTCCACCAGCCCACCACGGCGGTGCGCTGGTCGTGGTCGGTGGCGATGTTCCACAGGGCCTTGCGCTGGCGATCCAGGCTGTTGGCCAGGCGGCGCTGCTCGCCCTTGCCGACGTTGAAGGCCGTGATGCCGTGCTCTTCGGGGGTGACGCCGGTGGCCACCGAGTTCCAGATGCGGGGAGAGGTGGTGGGTAGAAGGGTCTCGAGCTGCCCGTAGACGCCGCGCTCCATCAGGGCGCCCAGCACGGGCAGGCGCTGCTGCCGCAGCAGCTCCAGCACCAGGTTCCACTCGAAGCCGTCCAGGCCGATGAGCAGCACGGGCCGCACGCGGCTGGGATCCGGCGGGGGCGGCGGCTCGGGGGCGGGCGAGCAGGCGCAGCAGGCGGCCAGCAGCAAAAGGGCCAGGCGCAGGCGCGGAAGGGGCAAGGGGCGGCTCCGGCAGGAGAGGGGGATCTCCTATCCGGTCGTCACCCGTGGGCTATCCCTCGTCTTGCAGCTCGGGATTCAGGCGCTGGTCCAGCTCCCACATGAAGGAGCGCAGCGCGGGGATGTCGATGGCGCAGCCGCAGGCCGCCACGCCGCGGGGGAGGTGCTCCACCAGCACCGCCAGCTTCTCATCGCCCGCGGATCGGGCCAGCAGGCCGAAGGCGATGGAGGCGCTGGGGCAGGGCTCGGTGAGGTCCCACATGATGTCGATCAGCAGCCGGTCCTGGTCGCGGCTCGGGGCGCCCAGGTAGGCCTGCAGGTCCTCTTCGATGGAGGATTCCGGTGGCTGGGGGGTCTGTCCGGGGGCCTCCAGGAGCCCGTCGAGCCAGGACTGCAGGGCGTCGACCTGCTGGGGACAGGCGGGTGCGGGCTGGATGGGGGGCGCAGGCGGGGCGGCCTGGGGCGCTCGCAGCGGGAGCAGGGCGGCGGCGGCCAGGAATGCGAGGTGGGCGGGGCGAGACAGGGTCATGGGTTCCTCCTTCGGCGTCCATGCGCCGGGTGGGTTCATGAGGTGCTTGTCTCCAGGAGCCCTTCCGTCACAGCTCGCTCGCTTTTTCTCTCTCTTTTTTTTCCGCTTTGTCTTCCGTGCAGGCCTGCGGAGGGGCCCAGGCGCTGTCGGCGGCGGGGAAGGGCAGCACGGCTGCCACGCGGTGCGAGCCGCGACAGACGCGCAGGTTGCTGCGCGCGCCGGAGTCCAAGAAGGCGTTGCCCGAGTCCGCGATCCCCGTGCTCCAGATGCGGGCGAAGCCCTGCAGCGAGGCCACGACCACCCGGTCGCCCTGGGGCGAGAATTCCATGTCGGTCACGCCCCCCTTGTGCCCCTCGAAGACGCGCAGCTGCCGGCCGCTGCGCAGGTCCCAGAGCCGCGCGCGCTCCAGCGCCTCTTCCGCCTCGCCATCCCCGTTCCACTCCATGGGACTGCCGGCCGTGATGACGCCCTCGCCATCCGGGGTGATCAGCACGCGCCACACCAGGCTGCCGTGCTCCAGCCGCTGCAGCGGGGTGCCGCTGCCCAGGTCCCAGACGATGGCCGTGCCGTCCAGGGATCCGCTGACGAGCAGGTCGCCCGCCGGCGCGAAGGCCACGGTGGTGACGGACTGGGTGTGCCCGTCCAGCGTGCGCACCAGCTCGCCCGTGCGGGGATCCCAGAGCAGGACCTGGTTGTAGAGGGTGTAGCAGGCCGCCAGCAGGTCGCCGGAGGGGGAAAAGACCAGGTCGGGCACGTTCTTGCCCCAGCCCTCCAGGCTGCGCAGGTGCGCGCCGTTGGCCGTGTCCCACAGGTTGATGACGCCACGGGAGAAGCCCGTGGCCAGCACGCTGCCATCGGGCGAGTAGGCCAGCGCCATGCACAGGGGGTGGCTGGTGTCGTTGGCATCGTGGGCCAGCTGCAGCGAGCCGTCCGCCAGTTGCCAGCGCTCGGGCGGGTTGCCGTAGCGCGAGGCGGCCAGCTCGCGGCCGTCGGGGGAGAAGCGCAGCTGCGACCAGCGGCTGATGCTGGCCTCGCCCAGCGTGCGCATGGTGCGGCCGCTGTCTGCGTCGACGATGAGGATCAGGCGCGACTCGCAGGCCAGCCTGCGACCGTCCGGGCTGAAGCGCACCCGCACCATGACGTCATTTTCCCAATCTCCCCCATCTCCCTCCGTCCCGATCTCGTGCAGCAGGCTGCCCGTGGCGGGATCCCACAGCCGGGCCAGGCCGTCGTCGTGGGCCGTGGCGATGCGGTCTCCGCGGCTGGACCAGGCCACGTCCAGCACGCGGGCTCCTTCGGTCCGCAGCTCGTGCAGCCAGTGGGCGCGAGGCCGACGCCAGATGCGCACGCTGCTGTCCTCGCTGGCCGTGGCCAGCTGGCGGCCGTCCGGGGACCAGCGCACCAGGCTCAGGCCCCGCTCGTGGCCCGCCATGCGCGCGATCACGGCGCCGTCCGAAGTCTGGATCACCATCAGACGCGGATCCGTGCCAGCCTTGGCGAGCAGCTGGCCGTCCGGAGAAAACGCGGCGTAGCGGGTGGGGCCGGAGGTGGTCCAGTGGCTCCACAGCGGCTCCTGCTCCGCGCCCCATATGCCGATCCCGCCGGCCAGCGATGCCACGGCCAGGCGCTCGTCGTCGGGCGCGAAGGCCAAGGCCGAGGTGGATCTCTGTTGGAAGTGCTCGACGGCGATGCTCGGCGCGTCCTCCTGGCTGCGCCAGATGCGGGCGACGCCGGCGGATCCCGCGGCGATGGCGCCTCCGTCGTCGGATACAGCCACCATCGTGACAGGGGACTCGCTGGCGCGCAGCTGTCGTGTCCGCTGGCCCCGGGACAGATCCCAGAGCTCGAGGGAGCCGTCCTGAAAGCCCGCGCCGAGCCAGCGACCGTCGCGGGACATGGCCAGGGCGCTGGGCTGCGCGGCGCACGCCCCGAGCTGTCCGCGGCTGGCGCAGCTGTGGGCGTCCCACAGCTGCAGGCCGCCTGCCAGGTCCGCGCTGACGAGGCTGTTCGTGGAGGGACAGAGCGCCAGCAGGCGCGGCCCCGGGGAGGGAGCCAGCTCGCAGCGTGCCGCGCCCGTGACAGCGTCCCACAGGCGCACGCGCCCCTGCGCCTCGGCGGCGAACAGCGTGCCGTCCTGCGTGAAGCCCAGCCCTTGCGCGTCGGAGTTCCCCGGGATCTCCAGCTGGCTGCCGCTGCGCAGGTCCCAGACGCGCAGGCCGTCGCTGGCGGTGGCCAGCAGCGCGCCGTCGGCGGACCAGGCCAGATCGCGCACGGGCTCGGGGTGAGGCAGCACCAGGGAGAGGACGGGCCGGTCGGTCACGCGGACGATTTCGGCCTCGGCGTCCCAGCCCTCGAGACCGCTGGGCAGGCTGGCGTCGAGGGCGCTGGCGGCCCGCAGCAGGGGGACGGCCAGGGAGGGGCGCCCGGCCTGCTCCTGCTGGGCCGCTGCCAGCACCAGGCTGCGCAGCGCCTCGCCGCGCAGGGCTGTGCCCATGGCCTGCTCGGCGGCCAGCGCCCGGTCGCGCTCGGCGCGCACGCGCAGGAATGAGGCGGTGGCGACAACCAGCAGCAAGAGCGCGGCCGCGGCCACCACCGACAGCAGCCGGCGATGCTGGGCGGCGAAGCGGTGCAGCAGCTCTGCCGCGGAGTAGTCGTAGGCCCCCACGCGCCCGCCCACGCGCCAGGTCTCCACGTCGGCGGCCAGGGCGGCGGCCGAGGGATAGCGGTCGGAGGGCTTGCGGCTGAGCGCTCGCCGCACCACGGCGGCCAGCTCGGGGGGCGCTTCGGGGCAGCGCTCCTCGAGGTCGTGGACCTGTCCGTCCTGGACGTAGGCGTGCAAGACCGCGGGGCTGGAGGCGCCATAGGGCGGGCTCCCCGCGATCAGCTCGTAGAGCACCGCGCCCAGGCTCCAGATGTCGGAGCGCGCGGTCATGCTCTCCACCTCTCCGCGCGCCTGCTCGGGGCTCATGTACTGCAGCGTGCCCATCACGGCGCCGTCCACGGTGCGCCCCTGGCTGGCGGCCCATGGAGCCGCGGCCATCTTCTCCGCCAGAGGCACGAGGTCGTCGCGGCGCAGGTCGCGCTCGCCCAGGATACGCGCCAGGCCCCAGTCCAGCAGCACGGTCTCGCCGAACTCGCCCAGCATGACGTTCTGGGGCTTCAGATCGCGGTGGATCACCCCCTTGTCGTGGGCGTAGGCCACCCCCTGGCAGAGGTCGACGAAGTGTCCGAGCAGGGCGAGTCGCTCCTCGATCCCCTGGCAATCCGCCACGGCCTGGCTCAGGGTGCGGCCACGCACGCGCTTCATGGTGTAGTAGAGCGTGCCGTCGGGCCTGCGGCCCAGCTCGTAGACGGGGATGATGGAGGGGTGCTCCAGGCGCGCCGTGACCCGTGCTTCCAGCAGGAAGCGATCGGCGGAGCTGGGCGGCCTGCTGGAGGCGTTCTCGCTGCGCTGCGTTGCATCCGCGGCGTCGAAATCCTCGGGTTCGAAGGCTTCCTGGAAGAGCCTGGCCTCGGCCCGGCAAGCCGGGCAGGTCTCGAGGTGGGTGCGGACCTCAGGAGACGGGAACTGCGCCAGGAGCTGCTCCAACGGGGGATGGTCGTCGCCAGAGTTCCTGGCGGAGAGGGCTGCGCCGGGCAGCTCCTTGCGCGCCACCTCGCGGCCCAGTTGGGTGTCGTAGACCGCCACCACCCGGCCCATGCCGCCCTGTCCGATCAGCTCCGGCTCGGTGCCCGCCGCGGCGACGTAGCGGCCGGCCTGCTCCTCGGGCAGCGGGGTGTTCGGGTCTTCAGGACTCGGCCGGCCCGGATTCGTGGGGCGAGGTTGCTCGTCGTCGGCTGCGCGGCGCGGCATCAGGTTGCGACCCTCGGGGTCATTGTTCCGTCTTGCGGATGAAGGAGGGACCGTGGCCCATGGCCTGGAGCCGGCTCGTCAGCTCGCGGCCGAGCTTGCGCCGGCAGCGCTGCAGCAGCCCGCGCGCCCCGGAGCCCTGCAAGCCCAGCAGCGCGCTGATCCTGTCCTGGGACAGGCCCTCGACGTAGCGCAGGTGCACGGCTTCCTGTTCCTGGGGATCGAGGGCTGCCAGGGAGGCCTGCCGCAGCAGCTCGGTGCGCTCGCGCTCGCGTAGCTGGCTGAGGGCGCCGAGGGCGGGGTCGCCCGGGTCCAGCACGCCGTCGGCGCTCAACAGCTCGCGCCGCTTGCGCATGGCGTTGCGGCACAGGTTGCGGGCGATGCCGAAGATCCAGAACTGGAAGCGCCCGTCCGGGTCGAACTGGGGCAGCTTCTCATAGGCCTTGAGCAGGGTCTCCTGGACCAGCTCCTCGGCCAGCTGGGGATCGCCCACCCAGCCCAGGCAGAGGCGGCGGATCTGCTGGCGATGGGCGTCGAAGAGGCGGTCGAGGTCGCGGGCCAGGCTGGGGCTGCGGGTATGCGCGGCGCGTGCCCGGGCGGCGATGCGATTCTCGGACTCCGGGCTGGGCTTGGGGGGCATGGAGCGCCTATAGCCGAGGAAGGGGCTGGACTCCAGGGTGGGGCGGGCGCTGCGTCGAGCCCTGGAACCCCATGGACGGATGGGCGCGCGCGTGGTTTCATGGCGGAGATCAGGAGGCGCAGATGATCGCGACGTGTACTGCTCTGATGTTGGCCCTGGGATGGCCGGTCGTTGTCCCGCAGGCGCGCGCGGGCGAGCCTCACGCAGTCTGTGTGGATGCGCCGGCCCTGGAGGGCAAGCCCCGCTGGGAGCCGCGCAAGAAGCACCACGCGCTCTACAACACCGCCGTGCACTACGTGCACATCGCGCAGTTCGACGAGGCCGAGGTGCGCCTGCGCCGGTTGCTCGACATGCAGCCGGGCTGCGGGCTGGCCGTGTCGCTGTTGGGGCGTACGCTGTCGCATCAGCAACGTCAGGATGAGGCGCTGCCCTTGCTGCACGCCGCGGCCTGCGCCTTTCCCGAAGAGGCCGACGCCTGGCAGGAGCTGGGCTGGACCGCATTCCGCGTCGAGGACCTGGAGCTGGCCCGGCAGGCCGCCGAGGTGCGGCTGGCGCTGGAGCCCGACTCGCTGAATGGGTTGTCCCTGGCCGTCTCCGTACCCCTGCGCGAGGGGGCCCATCAGGCGGCCAGCGAGCTGTTGCATGAGTACGGGGCTCCCCACGGCGAGGCGGATCTGGACTGCATGCGCTTGAAGATCGCCCTGGAGGCGCAGCAGGAGGTGGCGCTGGACAGGCTGTGGGCTTCCTGCCAGCAGAGCGAGGCCCGGTGGCTGGTGGATGAGGCCAAGCTCAAGGTGGGCCAGGAGAGGGGCGATTTCGCCATGATCGCGCAGGCCGCCCAAGCCCTGGGGGATTCCTGGAAGGCCTCGGCCGCGCGCGCCCGGGGAAGCCTGGCGGCTGGGGATTACGAGGCAGCCTGTCCCGTCCTGGAGGATCTCTGGCGAAAGCGGCCCGAGGCGCTGGACACCCGCCTGTTGGTGGCCGACTGCCAGGTGGAACGAGGCGAGCTCTTGGCGGCCTGCGATACCCTGCGAGGTGTGTGCAACCAGCAGACCTGGACCCACCTCACCGAGGGAGGGGCGCTGTCGGGCGTCCTGACCCTGTCCAGCGAGAAGTCCTTTCGCAGGATGGTGGAGGAAGGATCCGGTTTGCTGGTCTGGACGCTGGCGCGCAATGGCCAGACCGAGGAGGCCGAAGAGCGCCTGGACGAGGCGCGCGCCGCGCTGGGCGAGGTGCCGGCCATGGTCGCGGCCACGGCGCTGCTGCGGGGCGCCCAGGGCCGCTGGTGCGAGGTGCCGGCGCAGCTGGATGCGGCGCTGGAGCACCGCGGCTCCTTCCTGCCCCAGGCCCTGCAGGCCCTGGCCGATACCTGCCCGGCTGGAGAGGACTGCTGCGAGGCGATCAGGGCGCGCATGCAGGGAGGGGGGCAGCCATGACCAGCGCCGGTAGCACCGTGGCAGAGCGGCACTGGTGCACGCGCCCGGAAGTCTCTATCCACCCACCATCGAAGTCGCTGCGCGTGCACTTCCTGCCGCGGACGCGGCAGGGGGGGATGCGCCGCAGGCGCATGTTGGGGGCGGAGCCCCCACAAGAAATGCGCTAGTGTCGCCGCACCGCATAGCGGCGGGGTGCGGCAGCACCCCCTGGAAATCCCTGGCTAGGGATTTCCAGGCGGCACTAGATCCCGAAACGGTACTCCAGCCCGATGGACACCATCGGTCCCAGGGCCATCACGGAATCTCCCCAGTCTTCGTCGTCGTAGTAGTAGTCGTAGTAGCCGTCGTATCCGTACGTGTCGTATCCGTACGTGTCGTATCCGTACGTGTCGTATCCGTACGTGCCGTATCCGTACGTCTCGGCGTCCCAGCCCTCGTCTTCTTCGTCTTCCTCTTTGTTCACCCACGTCGCGGCGAAGCCGGCTGAGACCGATAGGCCGATGGAGTCTTTGTCCCCGTTGCCCCGCAGCCAGGTGGAGACGCCCAGCGCGCCCATCCCATAGCCGGGGACCGCGCCGCCGCCCTCGAGGAACAGCGTGCTGTGACCGGTGAGGGGGATGTCGATCGTGCCGTGGGCTCCGCCCCACTCCATGTTGATCAAGGTGTTTCGCCCTGTGAAGTTGAGGCCGTCGCGCGGACCGAGCCGGAACACCTGTGACAGCACGAAGCCAGCTTCGCCACGGTCCCAAGCCTCGTTGATGGTGACATTTCCTGCGTCATCATTCCAGTCCGCGTGCGCCTTGGCGAGCTGTGCCGAGACGCCGGCACCGATCCCCAGACCGAAGGCGCGTCCGTCGTAGCCGCCCTCAGCGACCGCGATCGCGGTGAGCATATTGCCCCTCTCGGTGAACCCGAAGCCCAGCGGCTGGACGCATACGCTGGCGAACCAGGCGCTGCCCACGTAGGAGCCGCACAGGTCGAACAGGCCTCCTATGCCCCCGCTCTCCAGGTCCAGGATCGGACGTAGCACCGTGGACAGTTCGGCCAGGTGGTCCAGGCGGCGAGGGAACATCAGGCTGCGCACGTGGTCCTCGCCGGCGGGCTGGACCTCGTCCTCTGCGGAGATCCGATCGCCGCGCCAGATCTCGGCCAGGGAGCTCTCTTCGTTCACGGCCACCACCTCGATCACCCCGGCCAGCTCCAGGCCCTGGAAGGTCTCCCTTCCGCCCACCTTGTCCTCGACGGTGACCGTGCGGAAGACGGAGAACTGATCGCCCACCTGGATGCCGTCCCTGGTCCCGGCGTCGAGCTGCACCTCGCCGGGTCGCACATCGACCAGGGCCACGGGTGCATGCGCCGCTGTCGCGGGCCGGTCCTCATCAGGTGCAGCTGCGGTGGCCTTCGCGGTCTCGTGGCCAGCATGGGAGAAGCCGCTCATCGGCACCGCCGCCATCGAGACGACGAGCATCCACACCTCGCCTTCCACCATGGTGAAACCGGTCACCTGCTCGCGGCCAGCCTCGACTTGCCGGATCAGGGTGGGAGCGAAGGGATCGTCGATGTCGAAGAGCGCGGCGCCTCGATCGCCCATGGCCACGTAGAGCTCGTCTTCGTGGACGAGGATGGCCACGGCCGGCGCCGGCAGCTCGATCCGTTCCCTCTCTTCGCCACGCAGGGCGAACAGCTCGCCGGATTCGAGCGCGTATTCGACTCGCGGCTGCGTCATCGCACCCAGGTTCTCGTCGTCGCTCCCGAGGGCGAGCGCGTCGCTCGACAGGTGGAGCGAGATAGCCACTGCGATTCCAAGACTCATTCCTGCTCCTCTCGCGGACCCGCATACTTGGGGGAAGGGCTTGCTGGGAAAAAGCTGCTAAAAGGTAGCACACGCAGCGCCTCTACAGCTGTTCGAATGCTGCCGCCCTCCCCCCAGCGGCTAAGATCCCGCCATGCGCCCGCTCCTGCCCATGGCCCTCGCCCTGCCGCTGTTCGGCTGCCACGACTCCGAGTCCGCCTCCCCTGGCGAGATCCGCAACCTGCTGATGATCTCCGTGGACACCTGGCGCCGCGACCGCCTGGCCCGCTACGGCCACCAGGGCGATCTGACCCCCTTCACCGACGAGCTGCTCTCGCGCAGCGTGGTCTTCGATCGCCACACCTCCTGCTCCGACTGGACCTTCACGGCCATCGTCTGCACACTCAACGGCCGCTACAACATGGAGTTCGGGTTCATACCAAGGATCTGGCCCGACTACCGCGAGGTGACGCCCGCCCGGCCCACCCTGGCGGGCTGGCTGGGCGAGGCCGGCTTTCACTCCATCCTGCTCTCGTCCAACGGCTGGGTGAACGGCGAGTGGCACCAGGACGACAACTACGACTTCGCGTCTACACGCGCCGGGCGCGCGATGGAGATCTACGAGCTGGGTCGCGACCAGCTGCTCGAGGCCATCGAAGCGGGCGCGGATCCCTGGTTCCTGCACCTGCACCTGATGGAGCCCCACTCGCCCTACGTGCCGCCCGACTCCTACCTGCAGGGGCTCGAAGACCTGGCGCCCATCGACTACGACCTGACCACGGTGGACGGCCACGACGAGGCACGCGCCGCCATGTCCGAGCTGGAGCCCGAGGAGCGCGAGCTGCTGCTGCAACACATGAAGCTGCGCTACGAGGCCGAGCTGCGCTACCTGGACGACCAGCTGCAGGCCATCTGGTCCGACCTGGAGCAGCACCAGCTGCTGGACGACACGCTGGCGGTCTTCTGGTCCGACCACGGCGAGCAGCTCTGGGAGCGCGAGCAGGTGGGCCACGCCTACGAGCTGAAGAGCGAGGAGCTGGACGCGCTGGCCTTCTACTGGCACCAGAGCGTGCAGCCCCGCAGCTGGGCCGAGCCCACCGTGCACATCGACCTGGTGCCCACCATCCTGGATTTCTTCGGCCTGCCCATGCCCCAGGAAGTCACGGGGTTTCCCTTGGGGATCGCGCCTGCGGATCGCGCCGTGAAGGGCCTGACCGTGGCCCGCCTGGGCCCGGTGCAGTCCCTGACGCGCGGCGACCTGCGCATGCACTACTACTGGACCGGCGGCGCGCTGGAGCTGTTCGACCTGCAGCAGGACCCCGGCGAGCTGAACGACATCTACGATCCCACAGACGCCGAGGCCGCCGAGCTCTGGGCGATCATGGAGGCCGACGCCTTGGCCCTGGAGCCCCTGGTGCCCGAGTACGAGCGGGAGCTCCCCGCCAGGCGCTGACCTCGGTGCCCAGTCAGCGAGGGGCGGCCAGCCTCAGCGCGAGTACACCAGGTACGACACCATCACGATGTTGGCGTTGGTGGAGGAGGGATCCCACTCCGCGCCGTCCATCAGCGCGTGGTAGCTGACGCTGTTGTCGGCCTTCAGGTCGATGTCCGCGGTGATGTCCGCCGTCCACTGGTCCACGCCCTGGCCCGGGAAGACGGCGCTGCACGAGGGCGCCGCCTGGCAGTGACTCAGGAAGAGCGGGACGACGGCGGCTACGAGGTGTTGTTGGGGCGGATCGAGGTAAGGTGTCGGTGAGTTCGAGAGCCGCTTCGCTGGTCGGCAGGAGGTGATGGAAATGGGTCTGGCATTCCTCGATGGACTCCACTGGGCAGAGGTCACGCGGGAGGAGCGCGTCTTCTGCCAGCGGCTGCTCAACCGCATCGAAGGGGAGGGTTGCGCGTCCTTCGTGGCATTCCTCAACGAGCGCTGTGGGACGAACCTGCCGCTCGAGGCCAACTGGGAGGTGGCGTACGAAGCATGCTTCTACCGGGACCTCTGGCACCATCGTGGTCGTAGGGGGAGGCTCCTTTCACCCAAGCGTACCTTCGACCTCTGCCTGCTCTCGGACGAGGCCATCGTAGTGATCGAGGCCAAGGCCGCCCAAGCCTTCGACATCCAGCAGTTGGAGTCATTCGCAGAGGACAGGCAGCATGTCTCCCAGGAGACCGGCGTTGAAAGAGTGCTCTTGTTGGGCCTCGTCTCCAGCCGCTACATCGTGCCGCGGAGTATGGGTCGGGTCTTTGACGGGCCGCTGCTGACCTGGACCGAGCTGGCCGCCAGGTATGGGGGCGACGAGCTGCTTGCGCGTGCCGATGCGGTCTACGTGGCAGGGGGCCCCTGGTCCGAAAGGAACAACAAGGACGGAAAGATATCGGGTCGTGAGCTGATGGCGCTTCACCGGCAGGGCGAAGAATTCCTCGTCGGTCGCGCCGGGGGGCTCGGTGGAAGCAGTCTGTTGGAGGACGTTCGCAGCGGTCGCTACGAGAGGCAGCGCTACCAGACGAACCGCGATGCATCGGAGCCTCCCAACAGCAACTGGTTCCTGCTGTCCGAAATGGTGGCGCTCGTGCGGCAACAAGGCGGATCCACAGCGGCGCCTCGGCGAGGCACGCCCACCGGCGCGGGTCCGAGGACGCTCACGGGCGAAGAGCTTGTGGCGGCCTACGAGCGCGGCGAGGAGCTCTTCGTCGGTCGCGCCGGGGGGCTGGGGGGTGAGCGGCTGGCCGAAGATGTTCGCACCCGCCGTTGGCAGAGGCAGCGATACCAGGTCGATCGCGAGGCCAGGGTGCGGCCCAACCGGAACTGGTTCCGTCTGTCCGAGTTCGTGGCGCGCTTGCAGCGGCCCTCCCTTTGACCTCCCCTCTGGTGTGCACCTTCGCCAGGCGGCGCCCAGGAGAACCACCACTGACGGCACCTCCGAAGAACATACCTACTCCTGCCTCTCCTTCCATTTCCCTCTCCCGGACAGACAAGGCCTGGTCCGCGTTCCCTCTTCTGGTGAATATTCAAGCCTCCCTCGGTGTCCAATCCCCTGGCCCAGCCGCGCCCACCCTCTCCCCAGGAGAAACCGATGAGGAATCCCCTGTCCCTGCTGGCCGCGCTGCCCTTCCTCGTCGGTGCCGGCTTCTACGTGGAGCCCGCCGCCGGCCCCGGTGTGGACGGGGCTCTGCTGCAGTCCGAGACCGAGCTGGTGCGCCTGGCCCTGCGCAACCAGGGCCAGCTCATCGCAGAGACGCCCAGCGAGGCCGAGTTGCTGGTGCGCACCCGCCTGGTGCAACTGGGGGAGCAGTACCTGCTGATCGTGGAGAAGTGGCAGGGCGGGATCTGCCTGTACGTCACCCAGCTGAAGGCCCGGCAAGCGGGCGAGCTGGATGTGGTCACGTCCAGGGCGGTGGAGGCCCTGCTGGCCGAGACCGACGTGCTGAACACCGTCAGCGTCGGAGAGATCACGGAGCAGGAGGTCACGCGCGTCTCTCGCCGTAGCGAGACGCGCAACTACGTGGTGGTGGGCTTCGGGCCCTCCGGCCTCTGGGGCTTGGATGCGCACTCCCTCTCCTACTTCTTCCGGCTGGGCTACACCTGGGAGGTGGCCGATTTCGCGGCTCTGAACGCCAGGACCGACCACGTGGTCAACTTCGTTGACGGGGCCTTCCTGTCCTCCGGAACGCTGGGCGGCAGCCTCTTCTTCACCAAGACCAACCACGCGCCCTACGTCGGCTTGGGCATGGGCTTCGGGCTGGCAGGCGGCGACGGCAGCCTGCACCACGGCTTCGTGGGCTCGGGATCGGCGGGGCTGCTGCTGTTCCGCACCGCGGCCGTGCAGCTGGCGCTGGAGGTCAGCTACGAGCTGATGATCGACGCCAGGACGGACCAGTTCCCCAGCAAGGCGGCGTTCACGGTGAATCTTCAGTTCTGAGGGCCGCGGCTTCGGCGCAAGCGCCCCCAGGCCCGAGCCAAGAGTCCGCCCCGCGGCGAGGGCGGATCCTGGCCTGCGAAGGGACCCCTGCCCGCCATGGCCGCGTAGAGCTCCAGCGCGATCAACAGGTGGATGTGGGCGTGGGGGTGCACGGGCTCGGGCCCGAAGCAGGTGGGCGGGCGCAGGGCCAGCTGGCGCTGGAAGAGATCCTGGGTGCGAACCAGCAGGGCGTCGTGCTGCCGGGCCAGCTCTTTCAGCACGCGGTGGTAGCCCTGCAGGCGATCCAGCACGCGGCGCTGGAAGGGATCGGCCGGCCACTGCCCGTCACGGCGGGCCATGTAGAAGGGCTGCAGCAGCACGAGCCGGGGATCCTGGGGCTGCAGCTGCTCCAGCATGGCGCCCAGGTCGTCGCGGTAGCGCTGCAGGGCCTGGTCCTCGGGGCCCGCCAGGTTGCCGTGGCAGTCGTTGATGCCGATCATCAGGCCCAGCCAGTCGGGGCGCAGCTCCAGGGCGTCGCGGCGCCAGCGGGCGCGCAGGCCCGAGGTGACATCACCCCCCACGCCGCGGTTCAGCCAGCGGATGCGTCGCTGGGGGTGGCGCCAGGTGACCAGATCCGCGAAGAAGCGCACGTAGCCATTGCCCAGGGGAGCGGCCCAGCCGCGGCGGTCGCAGTCGGTGATGGAGTCGCCGATGAAGAGGAAGCGGGCGCCATCGGGGACGGGGAAGCCGGGCATCCTGGGTTCTCCTCGGGCAGCGGACAGCGCGGGGTCGCGCTCTCCGTCATAGCCCCTGGGGCGCCGTTCCGTCAGGCCCCTGCGCTGACGGGATCTCCGGGCCCCGTTACGCGGGTTCTCACCATGCGCAGCTCTCTCTACCTCGCCTCTTGCCTCTTCTTCGTGCTGCTCGCCTGTCGCGACGACGACAGCGCCGACACGGCCACGACGCCCACCTGGCAGGCCGTCACCTTCAACACCGGCACCTCGGAGCAGATGGGCCACGACGACGAACCCGACGACGGCTACAGCTCGCAGCACGCCGCCATCTCCGACGCCTGGTACGGCGACGGCCTGGCCTGGCTGCCGGCGGTGGAAGCCACCACCAGCTTCTTCGCCGAGCTGGCCCCCGACATCGTCGCCTTCCAGGAGATCTTCCACAGCGACGAATGCGCCGAAATCCCGGAAAAGGCCCACCAGGACTTCGTCTGCCAGGACTGGGGCGCTGGCGATCCCACGGTGGCGCAGCAGGTGCTGGGCCAGGGCTGGCAGGTGATGTGCAATCCCGGCAAACCCGACAAGTGCGCGGCCGTACACGAGCGCTTCGGCCGCTTCCAGGGCTGCGACGAGGACCTCTGCCTGGAGGGCCTGCGGGGCTACGAGGTGGATGGCTGCGGCAGTGGCTCGCGGGTGGGTCGCGCGGTAGTGGAGCGCGTGGACGGCCAGCTGCTGACGGTGGTGGCCGTGCACGGATCCTCGGGCATCAGCAGCGAGGACGAGGCCTGTCGGCTGGCTCAGTTCGAGCAGATCTTCGTGGACCTGGGGGACGGCGAGCCAGGGGCCAACGGCGCCGTGAACCTGGTGCTGGGCGATCTGAACACCGATCCCGGGCGCTGGCAGGAGAACGACCCCTCGGCGGCCCGCTTCGCGGATTTCGCGGGCGAGGGCTTGGAATTCCACTTCCTGACCGAGGTGGGGCCCGATGCCGAGCCCACCTACCAGGGCCTGCTGAACATCGACCACGTGGTCAGCGATGCGCTACAGGGCAGCTGCTGGGCGGCCGGCCTGGACGGGCATCCGGCGGTGATCGACGCGGTCTACTTCGACCACCTGCCCCAGGTCTGCCAGGTGGAATCCTAGGCCTCCAGGCAATCCGCGATCCGCGGCAGCACGCCCCCGGCCCCTTGCTGTAGGAAGAACCCCCCGCTGCGCTGCGCCAGGGCGGAGAATGGGTTGGCGTTGGGGTTGACGTCGATGATGAGCGCGTCGTTGCGGGCTGCGACGGCGCCCATCTGGCTGGGCAGGTTGGTGGCGCCGGCCGTGCCCACCACCAGGAGCAGGTCGGCGCTGGCCGCCGCGTGGATGGAGCTGTCGAAGCGATACCACTGCTCGTCGTAGTACTCGTCGAACCACAACACATGGGGCCGCAGCCAGGCGGCGCAGCGCGGGCAGCGCAGGGCCTCGCGATCCTGGTCGTCCAGGGGCTCGCGCTTGGACTTGGTGCTGACATCGGCGGGCATGGGGAAGACATCCCGGCAGCAGTCGTCGCCGCAGCGTACCAGCTCGATGTTGCCGTGGATGGCGTAGGTGCGCTCCAGGGAGTTGCCGGCGCGCAGGTGCAGACCGTCCACGTTCTGGGTGACCAGCAGGAAGCGATCGCCCAGCAGCCGCTCCATGCGCTCCACCGCCCGGTGGCCGGCGTTGGGGCCGGCCTCGCGGCAGACGCCCAGGCGGTAGAGATACCACTGCCAGACGGATTCCGGGTGGCGCGAGAACATCTGGTAGGTGGCCATCTGTTCGGGCCGGTAGTTGACCGAGCCCACGGTCCAGTAGCCCTCGGGCCCGCGGAAGGTGGGGATGCCCGACTCGGCCGAGATGCCGGCCCCGGTGAGGACCACCAGGCGACCCTGCTGGCCCATGCGCTGGCGAATGGCGTTTTCGATGCGTTCCTGCATGGGGAGTTCTCCTGGAAACTGGGTTCAGCCCTGCCCCCTGCGCCGCGCCAGCCCCAGCAGCAGCGGCAGCAGGGCCAGGCCGGCTACGCGGCGGCCCGGGGCGGCGGCGCATGAGCAGCTGGCCTTGGGATCGTCGCAGTCGGGGTGGGTGCCCGTCTCTTCCACCTCTTCCAGCGTCAGGCCCTCTTCCTCGTAGGCCTCGCCCTGGTCCAGGTCCAGGGGCAGGCAGTACTCCTGCCCGTCGCTGCTGCAGGCCTGGCAAGAGGCGCCGAAGGAAGCGGTCAGCGCGCAGAGGTCGTCGGCATTGCTTACTTCATCGATCATCACCGCCAGCTCGCGGGCGTCCAGCTCCGCGGCGATGGCGATGCCGCCCAGCCAGCTGCCGTCGGCCGTGAAGGCGCCGCTCAGTGCGGCTTCGTAGAGCGTGATCTCGTAGCCGCCGCTGGTGATGGCGATGTCCTCGGGACCGATCTCGAAGTAGGGGGCCTGGTCGAAGTCCGCCAGGGGCGGCTCGATCGTGGCCTGGCAGATGTCCTGCGCCGCTGGCTGCCCGTCCGGCTCGGCCAGCGCGATGCGCAGCTGGATGTCGGCGCCCGGTGTGGCGACGACGCCCAGCAGGATGTCCGTGGTCAAGGAATCCGACAGCAGGTCGCCCACACCCACTGGCTCCACGAAGCGCAGGCTTTGCATTTCCAGCACGTAGGTGCGGCCCGCCAGGTCCGTCTGCAGGGGCTCACCCAGCGCGCTGGTGGTGAAGGAGATGGAGGCGCTGCGGCCGCAGAAGTCCAGCGTGGCCTGGTAGGGGCTGACGGGCTCCAGGGCTTGGTCGGGCTCGAAGCTGATCAGTTCCCCGTCGCTGGAGAGGGTGGTGGTGCCCTGCACCTCGGCCGTGCCCGTCACGCTGATGCCGGGATTGCTGCCCGAGATGGAGCTGTCGAGCCAGAACTCGATGGGCGCGTGGTAGAAGGCGTCGCCGGAGCCGTCCGCCGGCACTGTCTCTTCGATGCCTGCCGAACAGTCGGTGTCGCCATCCGCGTCTGCGTCCGCGTCCGCGTCTGCGTCGGCATCGGCGTCGATGTCGGCATCCGCCTCGGATCCGCCCCCGCAATCCGAGGAGCCCTGGCAGTCCTCGTCGTCGCAATCGGTGTGCCCATCCTCGTCGTTGTCCAGCCCGTCGCGGCACTCGCCCGCGTACTTTCCCTCGGGCTGGGAGCAGCTGATCAGCAGGGGGAGCAGGTAGCGCAGCATGGAACCTCCGCAGTGGCGTGCGATGCGTGCGACGAGGCATGCTATCATGGTCTCTCTGTGCTTCAGCGAGCTGTCCCCATGGTCTCTGCGCTCAGCTTCCACCCGGTGGATCTCGGACTGATCAGGCAGCGCCTGATCCCATACCTCCAGGGGAAGGGTGACATCGACGACCTGGTGGGCACAGCCGTGCGCCTGGTACGCGTGCGGCAGCGCGTTGCGGCCTGGGCAGAGGGGGCGGCGTTGCTGGATCCCATGCCCGAGGGGCTGGCGGCGGCCTTGCAGGGCAGGCCCTTCTTGATCCCCGGCTACGGCGTCGAACAACTGGCTCAAGGCGTGGATCGCTATCTGGCCGTGCCCAAGGACCGGGTCGACGAGCTGGTGCGCGAGCTCTTGGAGCGCTGCGAGCCAGGGCTCTCGGAGCGCGTGCGCCCAGTGGAGCAGGAGCCGCTGCCGCCGCGCTCGCGGCTCTCGTCTGGGCTGGCCCGCGATCTCGAGCAGCTGCGCGGCGTTGTGGCGCAGCTGGAGTCGGGGCGCGCCTCTTTCGCGGGTACGCGGGATGAGCAGTTCGCCCCGGAAGAGCTGCTGGCGCGCAGCGCAGCCCTGTCCCTGTTGGCCTTTTCTTCGCTCTATCAACCTCCCTGGCGCGCCACGAGCGAGGTCTGGCCCAGCCTGCTTCTGGAGCAGGCGGGACATTCCCTGGAGGAGTGGTTCATCCCGCCCGTGGCCCTGGTGGCGCCGCTGATCGAGGCCTTTCCGGAGCTGGACTGGTGGATGGCGCGTACCATCGTGGAGCGGGAGATGGTCGGGGGCCTGGTGCGCCCCGAGCGCGTGGGCCCGCTGCGCCTGCTGCTGCTCGAGCAGCGCGAGGTGCTGCTGTCGCTGGCCCGGCTCGATGCACAGGAGGATGCCGTGGCGAGCTCACTGCGCCAGCTGGACGAGGCCCTGGCCGACGCCGAGCACCGCCAGCTGGCCTTTGTCGAGGCCAGCGATCTGCCTGTCCTTCCCCGGGGCGGGGAACGTTGAGGAACAGCTGGTATCGGCGTCGTGCGCCCCTGGCGGGCCTGGCCCTGTTGTCGCTCCTGGCGGCGCAGGCGGCGGTGCAGGCGCCTTGCTGCGCATGATCTCGGGCGGGGCGTGTCCCCCCAGCCCCTTCCTCTCCGGTACCCCCTCGACCGGGGAGATGCTGCGGCTGCTGGAGGGCAGAGAGCGCTGAACGCCGTCCGCGAAGCACGCTACCGTGTGCCTCGGGGCCCCTGGTGGCCCGCCCTGTTAGTTCCTCTGGTCAAGCCCGCTCCCCGGAATACCGTGTCGCGTCCCATCGCCATCTTCGGCCTCTGCTCGGTCCTGGCCTGCTGGGCCACGGCCTGCAGCCGCGGCCTGGGCTTGCGGGACAGCGAGGGCGTCGCAGTCACCCACGGCCCCATCGTGGGCGCCCTGTCCGAGGACAGCGTCTCGGTCATGGTGCGCCTGTCCGGGCCGGGGTTCGTGGGGCTGGTGTACGGCGATGATCCCGAGCTGGCCTACGAGGGCCACTGGACTCCCACCTCCGTGACCCAGGCCGAGCACGACCATACGGCCCACTTCCGGCTCGACGGCCTGGAGCCCGACACCACCTACTACTACGACGTGTTGGTGGAGGGGACGCGGCAGCACCTGCGCCAGCCCAGCAGCTTCCGCACGGCCCCGCCGGCGGGCAGCGTCACCAGCTTCCGCTTCGCCGTGCTGGCCGACGCCACGGATGCCCCGAACCGCGACTCACCCACCTTCTACGCCCTGGCAGGTCACGATCCGGCCTTCGTGCTGCAGATCGGAGACATGGACCATCGCGATCCCGGGTCCGACCAAGGGGATATCGAGCAGTGGCGCGCCATGCACCGCGAGCAGCTGGGGGGCTTCTCGCAGGGGCGGCAGCTCAGCGATCACGTGCTCTCTTCCTTCCCCTTCATGCACATCTGGGACGACCACGACTACGGCAACAACAACGCCGACATGCGCGCCCCCTGGAAGCACCTGGCCGCCCAGGCCTTCAAGGAGTACTACCCGCTACCCCCCCTGCCCAACCCGCAGCAGGGCCTCTGGCACAGCTTCCGCTACGCCCAGGCCGAGTTCTTCATGCTGGACCTGCGCTCCCAGCGCACGCCCAACGATGCCGAGAACATCCCCAGCAAATCCATGCTGGCCGGCGCCGAGATCGAGGACGACCAGAAGAGGTGGCTGCTGCGGCGTCTGTCCGAGAGCGCCGCCACCTGGAAGTTCATCATCTCCTCGTCGGTGTGGAATCCGAACAGCAAGCCGCGCGACAGCTGGGCCTGCTACCCCATCGAGCAGCGCGAGCTGCTGGATTACATCCGTGAAAACGGGATCAAGGGGGTGATCGTGATCTCCGGCGATCTGCACTCCGCCGGGGGCATCGACGACGGCAGCAACAGCGGCGTGCCGGAGATCTCCGTGCCGCCCACCAACTTCGACAGCCAGGAGGGCTGCACGGGCGGTGTCTGCGGCACCTGGAGCGAGGGCATCTTGAGCGGCAACAATCCCTCGGGCTTCGCCCTGATCGAGGTGATCTACGACCGCGGTATCGACCTGGCCCTCTTGCAGGCCTGGTCCTCGCGCGATGAGCTGCGCATGGAGTACGGCGTGGGCCTGGGCGGGTCATAGCTGGCTCCGCCCCTTCGCAGCCGTTGGAGCCAGCTGACGGCACGGTCGGGGCTCGTGCCTTTCCTCCTGCTGCCCTGGTCTCCTCCACCGGGCATGTGCTACGTCTTTGATTCCCTTTCGCCCAGGTGATCCCGTGCGCTGCAGCCCGCCTCTCAAGACTGCCTCCCTGCTGCTGGGCCTCTCGGCTCTGGCAGCCTCCCCGGCCCTGGCCTGGGACAACCACACCCCTGCCGCGCACCGAGCCTTCGCGGAGCTGCCCGAGGTGGGCGATTTCCCGCCGGTGGAAGTGCAGAGCCTCTCCAGCTTCCTGCAAGCCGAGCAGCAGGGGTTGGTCGAGCTGCTGGCGGATGAAGAGGCCTGGGCCCGGCAGAACGTGCCCACCTATCCGCCCCTGCCGGACGAGCTGGCCTTCGTCGGGGGCGGCGGCGATGATCTGCAGCGTCGCTTCTTGAACGCTCTGCGCGTCAACCCGGACATCAAGCTGGCGCTGTACCGCAAGCTCGCGCCGGAAGACCAGGCGCCTGTCGATGTGCAGCCCCTGCCCTGGGACGCCGTGACGACGCTGAAGAACCCTGGTTCTCTGGGCAACGCCGTGCTGCTTCCTCTGCAGGAAGGGGAGCGTGTGCCGGCGCTCGAGGTGCTGGTGGCGGCCTGCGACGAGCCCGACTACGGCTTCGACCTGGGGCTGTGGAGCGACAACGGCACCGACTACGGGGCGCTGGCCGGGCTGGGCGAGCAACCCTTTGGCAACCCGGTGCTGGAGTACTCCTCCCAGGCCCCATTCCACATGGGCTTCTACCACGAGGCCGACATCGTCTACAGCCTGGCCAGCTTCCTGCAGCGCACCTACCCCGAGTACCGGTTGCACATGTATCAACAGCTGGCGCGCTACGCCTTCGAGCAAGGCCACGACTACTGGGGCTGGCGCTTCGCGGGCTGGGCCCTGCACTACGTGCAGGATCTCACCATGCCCTACCACGCCCAGGTGCTGCCGGGCGTCAGCGTGACACGCATGCTGGGCATCAACATCCTGTCGGTGGTGGGCATGTCCGGTCCCAAGGACGACGCCGTGCAGCTGGTGAGCAATCGACACATGGCGCTGGAGATCTACGTGCGTCAGGTCCTGGAGGTCTCGGCGCAGCAAGCCGACAGCCCACTGCAGGCGGCCCTGGCCGACAGCGCCTGGGACAGCCACTACGGCATCTTCGGCGAGGACTACCTGCGGCGCACCTTGACCCTGGAGTCTGTGGGGCGCTCGGACCAGGTCGACGGTGCGCTCGAGGAGCACATGCCAGAGCACGTGGTGTCCGACCCGCAGGTGGAGCTGCAGGACAGTGAGGACGTGCTGCAGGGCGTGCGCGACAAGTCCGCCGACGGCGAGGCCGCCCTTGATTCCATCATGAGCGAGCTGCTGCGCTCCTTCGGGGCCCACTCGCGCAACTTCCTGCGCGCCCTGCGCGAGGGCATGCCCGTGCCCGCTCTCGAGCCGGAGCCCGCGCCCGATGAGCAGGCCCCCGAGGGCGACGAGGCCGAGATCCCGCAGGAGGAAGGCGCAGTCGAGGGTGAAGAGGAGTAGACTGTCCGGGAATCGCTCCCGGAGTCCCCATGCGTGCCACCGCCTCCCTTCTCGCCCTGAGCCTGGTCCTGCTCAGCCTGGGCGCCTGCCGCACCGATACCAAGCCCGACAGCGGGGGCGAGCTGCTCGACGCCGACGGAGATGGCTACGTCGCGGACGACTGCGACGACGGCGATGCGGCGATCCACCCGGAAGCGGAGGAGATCTGCGATGGGCTGGACAACGACTGCGATGGCGAGACCGACGAGGGGGTGCTCGAGACGTGGTACGCCGATGCGGACGGCGACGGCTGGGGAGACGCCCAGAGCACGACCGAGGCCTGCGACGCACCGCAGGGCTACGTGGGCGCGGAGCAGGCCGGCGACTGCGATGACGCGGACGCCGAGATCCACCCTGCGGCCAGCGAGCGCTGCGACGGACTGGACAACGACTGCGACGGCGAGATCGACGAGGACGTGCTCGATACATGGTTCGCTGACGCGGACGGGGACGGCTACGGAGACGCCGGGGTCTCCATCGAGGAGTGCGACCCTGGCGCAGGCTGGGTGGCGGACGATCAGGACTGCGCCGACGATGACGGGGAGATACATCCCGCTGCGGCGGAAATCTGTGATGGGCTGGACAACGACTGTGACGCTTTGATAGACGAGGACGATCCCGACCTGCTGGGCGCCGCCACCTGGTATCAGGACAGCGACGGCGATGGCTACGGCGCGGACGCCAAGAGCCAGCAGGCCTGCGAAGCCCCAGAGGGCTATGTGTCACAGGGCGGGGACTGCGACGACGGCGACGTGGCCTACCACCCGGGCGCCTCCGAGGAGGACTGTGCCGATCCCAACGACTACAACTGCGACGGCTCAACCGGCTATACGGACGCCGACGGTGACGGCTGGGCGGCCTGCGAAGAGTGTGATGACGCCAACTCCGCCATCAACCCCGATGCGCTGGAGCACTGTGACGGCTACGACAACGACTGCGACGGCAGCGTGGACGAGGACGATGCGGTGGATGCTGCCACCTGGTACGCGGACGCCGACGGTGACGGCTACGGAGATGTCTCTCAGAGCGCGCAGGCCTGTGATGCGCCTACAGGCTACGTAGCCGACGCCACGGACTGCGACGACAACGCCGTTTCGGTGAACCCGGGCGCCAGCGAGCTCTGCAACGAGATCGACGATGACTGCGACGGAGACGTGGACGAGGACGACGCCGCCGATGCCGCTACCTGGTACGCAGACGCGGACGGTGATGGCTTCGGCGACGCCGCCTCGGCTGTCCAGGCTTGTGAAGCGCCTACAGACTACGTGGCCGACGGCACGGACTGCGACGATGGCGACGATGACGTGAATCCCGGAGCTACTGAGACCTGTGACGGTGTCGACGAGGACTGCGACGGCGACGTGGACGAGGACGCGGTCGACGCCGAGACCTGGTACGCCGACGTCGATGGCGACGGCTACGGTGACAGCAGTCTGAGCAGTGATGCCTGCGAGGCCCCTACGGGCTACGTCGGCGACGATAGCGACTGCGATGACGGCGACGCCGCGGTGAACCCGGGGGCACAGGAGCTCTGCGACAGCCTGGACAACGACTGTGACGGGGAAACGGACGAGGCGGACGCGGCCGACGCCAGCACCTGGTACGGCGACGCCGACGGGGACGGCTACGGCTCGGACGAGTTCATCGAGGTGGCCTGCGATCAGCCCTCCAACTACGTGGCGAACGCCGAGGACTGCGACGACCTGGACGCCGACGCCTACCCCGGCGCCGACGAGACCTGTGACGGTGACGACGACGACTGTGATGGAGACGTGGACGAAGACGACGCCATCGACGCCGACACATGGTATGCGGACAGCGACGGGGATGGCTACGGCGACGCGGCGCACAGCGCACAGGCCTGCGACCAGCCCAGCGGCTTCGTGGCCAACGACGACGACTGCGACGACAGCGATGCCGCGGTGAATCCCGACGCCGTCGAGGTCTGCGACGGGATCGACAACGACTGCGATGGCACCGTGGACGGTGCGGACGCCAGCGACGCGGCCACCTGGTACGCGGATGCCGACGGGGATGGCTACGGCGACGCGGACAGCACAGCGAGCGCCTGCACTCAGCCTACAGGGGCCGTGGCCGACGACACGGACTGCGACGACGGTGACGCGGCGGTGAACCCTGGCGCGGCCGAGCTGTGCAACGGCGTGGACGACGACTGCGACGGCGACGTGGATGAGGACGACGCGAGCGACGCGGCCACCTGGTATCAGGACCGTGACGAGGACGGCTATGGCGACGTCAGCAGCTCCACCAGCGCTTGCGACGCCCCCGATGGATACGTGGCGGACGACAGCGACTGCGACGACCTGGATGCCGAGGCTCATCCAGGCGCCACCGAGGTCTGCGACGGAGATGACGACGACTGCGACGGCGTGGCGGACGAGGACGACGCCACTGACGCCGCTACATGGTACGCGGACAGCGACGGGGACGGGTTTGGCGACGCTGCGCATAGCACGCAGGCCTGCGACCAGCCCAGCGGATTCGTCGACAACAGCAGCGACTGCGACGACAGGGACGCGACCGCGAATCCCGACGCGGGCGAGGTCTGCGACGGAGTCGACAACGACTGCGATGGCACCGTGGACGGTGCGGACGCCAGCGACGCGGCCACCTGGTACAGCGATGCCGACGGGGATGGCTACGGCGATGCCGAGAGCACGATCAGCGCCTGCAACCAGCCCACGGGCGCCGTGGCGGATGACACGGACTGCGACGATGGCGACGCCGCGGTGAATCCGGGCGCGCAGGAGCTCTGCAATGGGCTGGACGACGACTGCGATGGCGACACAGACGAGGACGACGCCGGCGACGTCAGCACCTGGTATCAGGACAGGGACGAGGATGGCTATGGCGACAGCAGCAGCTCCGTGAGCGCCTGCGACGCCCCCGAAGGCTACGTGGCGGACGACGGCGACTGCGACGACCTGGATGCGCAGGCCTATCCGGGGGCCAGCGAGGTCTGCGACGGGGATGACGACGACTGCGACGGCGTGGCGGACGAGGACGACGCCACGGACGCCAGCACATGGTACGCCGACAGCGACGGCGATGGCTTCGGCGACGTGGCGCAGAGCTCGCAGGCCTGCGACCAGCCCAGCGGCTTCGTGGCGGACAGCAGCGACTGCGACGACGGAGACGCGGCGGTCAGCCCGGACGCGGAGGAGGTCTGCGACGCGAACGACAACGACTGCGATGGCGACGTGGACGAGGACGACGCCAGCGATGCCGGCACCTGGTACGCGGACAGCGACGGGGATGGCTACGGCGACGGCGGCGTCGCCTCCAGCGCCTGCACGGCGCCCACCGGCTCGGTGAGCGACGACAGCGACTGCGACGACGGAGATGCCAGCGTGAATCCCGGCGCCACCGAGACCTGCAACGGCCTGGACGACGACTGCGATGGCGACGTGGACGAGGACGACGCCAGCGACGCCAGCGTCTGGTACGAGGATCGGGACGAGGATGGCTACGGAGACGCCAGTCGCACGGCCAGCGCCTGCGACGCCCCGGAGGGCTACGTGGCCGATGCCACCGACTGCGACGATCTGGATCCCGACGCCTACCCCGGGGCCACCGAGGTCTGTGATGGCGATGACGAGGACTGTGACGGCGTGGCGGATGAAGACGAGGCGGCGGACGCCAGTACCTGGTACGCGGACGCGGACGGAGACGGCTACGGTGACATCGCAACGAGTGTAACGGCCTGCGATGCGCCCACGGGCTACGGCGCGGACAGCGGTGACTGCGACGACACGGATGGGTCGGTGAATCCGGGGGCGTCTGAGACCTGCAACGGCGTGGACGACGACTGTGACGGCACAGTCGACGAAGAAGCCACGGACGCCAGCGCCTGGTACGCCGACGCGGACGGTGATGGCTACGGGGATGAAGGGCAGTCGAGCGAGGCTTGCGAGGAGCCCACGGGTTCGGTGGCGCAGGCTGGAGACTGTGACGACAGCGACAGCGCCGTGAATCCCGGCGCTACTGAGACTTGTGACGGTGTCGACGAAGACTGCGACGGCGACGTGGATGAAGATGCCAGTGACGCTGCGACCTGGTACGGTGACGCGGACGGTGACGGCTACGGCGCTACATCTTTCACCCAGGTGGCTTGCGAGCAGCCCAGCAGCTACGAGGCCAGCGACCAGGACTGCGACGATCTGGATGCCGCTGTGAACCCTGGGGCCGATGAGCTGTGCAACGGCATCGACGACAACTGTGACGGCAGTGTGGACGAGGCGGGAGCCCTTGACGAGACGACCTGGTATCAGGACGCTGACGGAGATGGCTACGGCGAGCCCACCACGACGGCGCAGGCCTGCGACCAGCCCAGCGGCTACGCGGCCGAGTCCACGGACTGCGATGATACGGACGCCAGCATCAACCCCGACGGTAGCGAGGCCTGCAACGGTCTGGACGACGACTGCGATGGCGTGGCCGACGATGGCGTCCTGGGAGGCAGCAGCACCTGCGCGGCGGTATCATGCGCCGAGGTGATCGCCGACAACCCCAGCGCGGTGGATGATACGTATTACTTGGAGGGGCCTGCCACGGGGATCTTCGAGGCCTGGTGCGAGATGGACGATGACGGAGGCGGCTGGACCCTGGTGGGCGCCGTGGTCAACGAGGGCAGCCGCAGCTGGGACAGCTACGACGTGTGGGTCGATACCAGCGTCTTCGGCGTCATCGGGGACCGGCAGGCGGCGGACTTCAAGTCTGAAGCCTTCTACGACGTGACAGGGGACGACTTCCTGGTGCGCACGGAGGAGTACTCGTTCGCCTTCTACAGCCTGCTCGGGGACACCGACTTCGCCAGCTTCATGACGGACGAGTACGACAGCAGCGCCTGCTCCACCAGCTTCCTGGCATCGGGTGCGGACTGGAGCGACGTCTTGAGCACCAGCCAGGCCGCCCTGCAGAGCTTCGTGGTGCGCCCGCTGGACGACAACTGCGACTGCTTCCCCGGCTGCAATGAGAACGCCATCATCGGCATGCAGCTGGCGGATTGTTGCTGGACGCCGGGCCTGGGCAACACGCCCAGTGGGCAAGCGGACTGGGACGACCACGACCTGTCGTTGCTGCAGCTGGCGAACTTGAATCCCAGCAGCTGCACGGCCGGTAGCTACCCCTGCAACGACCAGGGCTACTACAATCCCTACGACGACAACTGCTACGACGAGAGCTGCAAGCTGACCTGGGCGGAGATCTTCGTGCGCTGAGCTCGGCCTCACCTGCGCGGCAGCACCGCCTGGAGCACGATACCCTCGCGCGCCCGGGCGTCACGCAGGTCCACCATCTCGCCCGCTAGGGTCATGTGTCGGTCCTGGGGATCGTGGCCATCGTCATCCTCGTCGAAGGCCAGCGCGAAATAGACGAGCCCGGGACCTTCAGGGATCCACGTCTCGAAGCTCCCCGGTCCATCCATGTGCGTTGAACCAACCACCTTGGGCGCGCCTCGCACCGTGGTGATGACTTCGAGCTTGATGCCGCCCCCGGCGTAGTCCGGGACCCGCACCGTGCCTGCGAGCCTGAGCGTGCCCGCCCCAGGCACCCCGACTTGCGCCTCTTCCGGTCCGCCGTCACGCACGTGCAGCTCGAATGGATCGTCGTACCATGGCAGATTTCCGGGCTGCGCGTTCCGCTCCAGCGCACCACCAGCCAGCCAGTCGCGATCTGCGAGCGCGGCATGCACCTGGGCCGCCATCAGCCGGTGACCCTCCACGTTGGGATGCATGTCATCGTGGAAGAGTTCACCTCCCCGCTCCAGGAAGGCCTTGGGCAGGTCGATCAAGGGAGCCCCATGACGCAGCGCGGTGTCGCGCATCACCCGGCGGTAGGGATCCCAACAGACCTGCTTGGCTCGGCTGTCCCGGAGATCCTGCGTGTTGGGCAGGATCATGTACATCACCTCGGCGCCGGCCTCGTGGGCCAGCTGCGCGATGGTCTCGAGGTTCTCGGCGTACTCGTTGATGGGCACGCGGCGCTCGCCTCGGATCTCCCCCTGGCCCACCAGCCAGCCCACCTTGCGCTCCAACTGCGGCCCCCGCGCCACGCGGAGCTGGTAGTCCAGCAGGCGGTAGAAGGCCAGGCGCTCCAGCGCGGTCCGCAGCGCTCGGGCCCAGCTGCTGCGGAACGAGGAGTAGGCGGCCAGCAGCTCGCGATCCACGAACCAATCCGTGTTGTTGTCCGACCACAGGCAGGCCACCAGGACGACGTCGGGCTGCAGCGAGAGGCCGCGGATCTGCAGCAGGTTGATGGCCTGGTAGGTGGAATACCCTGGGACCGCGGCGTTGATCACCTGCACGCCGTCGCCCACGACGTCGTCGAGCAGGCTGGTGAACACCTGGTGGTCCTCCACACCGAGGCCGAACACGCTGGAGTCGCCGAGGGCCATGATTCGCCTTACGCCCGGCGGCTTTTCGAGAGTCCACTCCGGGCCCCGCAGGCCCAGCCGGTTGATCGTCACCGTCACGTTCATCTCTTTGCGCGTACCAGGTGCCAGCTCCCAGAGCAGGTAGGGATTGCCCTGCATCATGGGCGCACCGTCCATGGGCGGCAGCGGGGGACTGTCCGCTTGGCGCAGGATCTCGTCGCCCAGCAGGCGCGCCAGGCCCTCGGCCAGGCCGAGCACGAGCAGCGCCACCAGGAGCGCGAAGAGCAGCTTGCGCGTTGTGGGCGTGGGTCGGAAGACGGGCAGAGTAGGGATCTCCACGGTGCAGCAGGCAGAGACTACGATGATAGCTCAAGGCGTACCCGAGAACTCCTCCGCCCCCCAGCCACGCTCCATCCAGGGCCCCGGGTCCGAAGCCTCGCCCCCCACGATCAGACCCCAGTGCAGGTGGGGCCCGGTGCTCTGGCCCGTGGAGCCCAGCAGGCCCACCTGCTCGCCGGCCTTCAGCTGCTGACCCACCTGCACCGAGCTGGCCTCCAGGTGGTTGTAGCTGGTGGAGACGCCCTGGCCGTGGTGCACGATCACCACGTTGCCGTAGACGGGCTGGTAGTGGGCCAACAGCACCACGCCGTCCGCCGCGCAGATCACGGGCGTGCCCTTGCGGGTGGTGAGGTCCAGGCCTGTGTGGTGGTAGCGCGTGCCGTCGCTGTAGCTGCGGTACTTGCCGAAGGCCGAGCTGACCCGCCCGGCCACGGGCCGCAGCATGGGCCCCTGCCAGAGCTGCCGGGGCTCGTCGTGGGCGTAGGCCGCGTCGCGCTCGCGCCTCGAGCGCTTGCGTCCCTCGTCGTCGGCCTTCTCCTGCCGCTGGGCCTTGGTGAGGCGGATGAAGCCGCCCCTGGGGAAGTCCGTGGCGTCCACCTGCACGTTGAGCTCACGCCGGGCCTGGTTGCCCGCCAGGTCCGTGGCGGTGAAGACCGCCGGGTGCGCGCCCGGCTCCTGCCTGATGGCCAGCCCGGCCAGGGCGCGCCAGAGCTCGTCTCCCAAGGGATACATGGTGTGGGTGGTGCCCAGCAGGTTCACCTCCGCGCTGGTCAGAGCCTCGTCCGTGCGCAGCACCAGGGGCAGGGTGCGGCCCTGGGAGCCGCGCAGGGACTGGGGGGAGATGGTCAGCTGAGGTGGCGTGTTGTCGGTGCGGAAGCTCAGCTCCAGCTCGCCGCGGTTGCGCCGCAAGGAGCGATCGCTGGCGACGACGCGCAGGCGGTGCTGGCCATCTGCCAGCGCGCTGCCGTCGATGGCGATCGAAAAGGGGCTGCTGCCCTCCAGCAGCTGCGCTTCTGTCTCGTCCAGCGCGTAGCTGATGCGACCCAGGCCCGGCGCGGCGTCCGTCGCTTCCAGCTCCAGCTCGATGGTGCCGCGCCATGGTCCATCCGCCATGCCTCGCACGGCAAGCTGGGGAGGCTGGCTGTCGAAGGCCCCCCAGCGGGCCGCGGCCACCGCGCCGGCTACGGCGCAGAGCCCGAGGCCGATGACCAGGAACAGGTGCCGACTGGGGCGCTGGCGCTGGTCCGCTTCGGTCTGCATGCTGGGATTCTCCTGGGGCGCGCAGGTGCTGGCAGGCTTCGAGGGCAGTGTAGATCAGGGGAGGGGCTCACCGCGGCGTTATGCTGATCATCCCCTGTCTTCGGAGACCCATGACCGGCACTCGCTCGCCCTGCGCCCTCGTGGAGGAGCCCGCGCTGGCCTGTGGCGCGGCCAGCGACAACAGGTTGATACATGGGGACTGCGTCACCGTGCTGGGAGCTTTGCAGGGGGAATTCGCGGGGCGCTTGCGCTGCGTCTACCTGGATCCGCCTTTCAACACAGGGGGCGCCTTCGAGCAGTATCACGACGGCCGCGAGCACGGACGCTGGTTGGATCTGTTGCGGCGCTGCGCCAACGCCCTGCGAGGCCTGCTGCGTGCGGATGGCTCGGTCTGGATCCATCTGGACGATCACGAGCTGCACTACGCCAAGGTCATGCTGGACCAGGTCTTCGGCAGGGCCAACTTCGTTGCCTCGGTGGTCTGGCAGAAGTCCTTCGCCAAGAAGAACAAGGCCCTGATCTCGGGCAGCCACGACAGCATCCTGATCTACGCCAGGGAGCTGTCCAGCTGGCGGCGCAACCTGGTCCCGCGAGGCGCGGCCCAGCTGCGAGTCTTCAAGAATCCGGACCAGGATCCCCGTGGGCCCTGGCAGAGCGTGGCCTACTCGGTGCAGTCGGAGGGCGCCGAGCGGCGGCGGGCCTACCGCTACCCCATCGCGCTGCCTGCGGGCGGGCAGGTCATGCCTCCCGCGGGCCGCCACTGGAACGGCCTGCCCGAGCGCACCGCCCGGCTCGTGGAGCAGGGGCGGCTCTGGTTCGGCAAGGGCGGGGATCGGCGGCCGCGCATGAAGGTCTTTCTCAGCGAGGTCCAGCAGGGAATCGTGCCCGATAGCTGGTGGACCCACGAGCTATGCGGCCACAGCCAGGAGGCCAAGAAGGAGCTGCTGGAGCTGCTGCCCGGGCTGGAGCCCTTCGCGACCCCCAAGCCCGAGCGCCTGCTGGAGCGCGTGCTGCGCATCGCCAGCGATGAGGGCGACTGGGTGCTGGACCCCTTCGCCGGCTCGGGCACCACCGGCGCCGTAGCCCACAAGCTGGGCCGGCGCTGGATCCTGATCGAGCGCGGCGGGCACTGCCTGGACTACGCGCAGCCGCGGCTGGCCAAGGTGGTGTCGGGCGAGGACCGGGGGGGCATCAGCGCGGCCGTGGGCTGGGAGGGCGGCGGGGGATTCCGCTTCCTGCGCTGCTAAGCCAGGGGAGACAGCAGCGAATCCCCGCGGTCCTGTTGGTAGCGCGCGCGCAGCTCCACGATCTCGTCCAGGGTCGACAGGAAGGCGTCGACCACCTGCGGATCGAAGTGGGAGCCGGCGCCCTCGGTCAAGATTCTCACGGCCCGCTGCACGGGCAGGGCTTTCTTGTAGGGGCGCTCGCTGGTGAGCGCGTCGAAGACGTCCGCCACGGCCGTGATGCGCCCGGGAAGCGGAATGGCATCTTTCGCGAGCCCGTTGGGGTATCCTCTGCCGTCCCAACGCTCGTGGTGGCTGCGGGCGATGCTCTCTGCCAGCTGCACGAGGGGGGAAGAGGAGTCTTCCAGGATGCGCGCGCCGATGATGGGGTGCTGCCTCATCAACCCCCACTCCTCCTCCGACAGGCGTCCCGGTTTGAGCAGGACCTGATCCGGAATGCCGATCTTGCCGATGTCGTGCAGGGGCGCCGCGTGTAGGATTTGCTCGCAGAGGGCCTCCCCCAGTCCCAGCTTGCGGGCCGTGACCGCGGCGTAGTGGCTCATTCGCAGGACGTGGGCGCCGGTGTCATCGTCGCGGAACTCGGCCGTCCGCGCCAGGCGCACCACCGTGTCGAGCGAGCCCTGCCAGAGCTCGTCGAAGGCGCTCTGCAGCGCCGCTGTTCGCCGTTGCACAAGGTCTTTGAGCTGCAGGTTGCGGCGCAGCAGGGCGCGGCGGCTGGAACGCAGCTCGAGATGGGTTCGCACCCGAGCGATGACGACCGCTGGATGAAAGGGCTTGCTGATATAGTCCACCGCTCCCACTTCGAGGCCACGGGCCTCTTCCGGCTCCCCCGCCTGCGTGGTGACGAAGACCACCGGGATGTCGCGGGTGCGGGGATCCGCCTTCAGCCGCTCGCAGACCTCGAAGCCGTCCATGCCCAGCATATGCACGTCCATCAGGATCAGATCGGGCAGCCTGGTTGAGGCCAGCAGCCGCAGGGCGATGCTTCCCCCCAGGGCGGCGCGGACGCTGTAGTGCGGTGCGAGGATCTCCCTCAGGAAGTCGATGTTGGCGGGCTTGTCGTCCACCACCAGGACCGACTCGTCGCGGGCGCCGCTGCGCTTCATGAGGATCCCACGGACCCGCCAGCGCCCATGAGGCTGTGCAGTTCGAGCGCCGCGGTCTGGAAATCGTAGACGGACAATGCCCGCTCGATGGCGCGGAAATGGTGGGCCTGCTTGGCCGGAGGGGCTGAGGACAGGAATTCCCGTACCAGCACGAAAGCGTCGGTGTCGTGCTCCTGCACCAGGCCGGAGAGCCTGCGGAGCTGGTGCTCGCGGTTGACCGGTCGGGCGCTGAGGTCGAGGGGTTGGGCGGGGGCCGGCTCGCTCGCCTCGGCCCGTGGCTCGCCGTCGGAGGCCGCGTCGGGGGGCTCGTCGCCTGCAGGCGCCACCGCGACGGGGGCTTTGGTGAGGGCCGGTTCGAAGGAGCTGTGCGCGCTCCGGGCCGCCTTGCGCATCGAGGCGTGACGCAGGGTGTCCCTCAGCCCGTCCCGGGTCATGTCCTCCCACTGCAGGAAGTCTTCGGCCCCCCTGCGCATGGCCAGAGCGCCATCATCGTCCACCGTGACCAGGGCCACGACCGGCAAGCTCCCCGCCGCGTCCGCCAGCCGTGCCACCAGACGCTCGTCCAACCTGCCATCGAGCAATCCCAAGAGCACGGCGTAGTAGCTGCCGCTGCGCAGCGCGTCCAGCGCGGCTTCCGCTTCAGCATGGGCGGCAACGCACCAACCACGAGGCAACAGCGCCTGGATCCGCATTGCGTCGTCAATGGGGGAGACCATGAGGATGTTCAAGGATGCAGCGCTCCAGGAGAGATGGGGACCGTCATGGATCTCCCCTCGTGGGAGGGGCGATCTTCATGACATGTATTCTGTCATATCACAACGGCGCAGTCGAGAAATGCCATCTGGAAGGGGTCTTCTGTCAATCCCATCGATACCGCCTCCGTGCCCGGCGGCTGGCTCCCTGGGCGAATCCCGTTCGAGAGCTCACAGGGAGCCGTACCAATGCAGCGGCTGGTTCGACCCCTCGCCGCCTGTGTAGTACCCGCTTCCGTCCCATGCGAAGCTGATGGCCTCTCCCTTGGCCTCGTTCACTTCCGGCGTGCCGCAGACCTGGGAATCGAACGCCGTGTAGAGCGGCTCGCTCACATCGCGGGCGAAGGCCCATACCTCGTCATGGGTGCGCACCAGGATGAGCGTGCCGTCGGGGGAGACATCCCCCCCGGTGGTCTCGACGTCGCCAGGGAATGGGTCTGTGCCGAATATCAGGCTTCCCACATGGGTGAGCTCGGTGGAATCGCTTGTGGACAGAGGTGCTTCCGCGACAAAGATGCCAGACACGCCCTCGTCGTCCCGATCCCTCTCCACGATGATAAGGTCACCGGTCAGCGGGTCGATCAGCAGGGTCTCTGCGTCGTGGGCGCCGTCCGGATAGGTGAGCTCGATGGTCTCCACGCCCGTGATCGTTCCCCCATCGAAGTCCGTCGGCTCCTCGAAGCGGTACACCTTGACGCTGCTGCGGTACTCGCTGTTGTCTCCCGTGTCCCCGATGTACAGGTAGGAGACGCCGTCCTCGGGGCCGGGACCGCGGGCGATGTCCTCCCAGTCGTAGTCTGACACGCCCGCCAGCGTGAAGCTGCCTTGCAGGACGGCGTCGGTGCTGATGGCGTAGACCACCGCGCCGTTCCCCTGTGCGTCCGAGTGGGCCCAGAGGATGCCCTCGGTCGAGGCGGAGGCGAGCCCCGATACCTCTCCCCAGCTCATCGTGCCCGCTTCCGTCGCGTCTGCGAAGGCGGGGCAGCTGACCTGAACGTCCACGCTCGCCTGGGAGCTCAGCCCGCCCTCGTCCGTCACTTCCAGCGTGATGTTGTGCGTGCCTGCGTCGAGCAGGGTCGTGGCAGCCGTCTCGCCCGTGACGACAGTGCCGTCAGAGAGCGTCCATTCGTAGCTCGCTATGGCGTGGCTGCCGGCTTCCGAGTCCAGCCCGGAGAGCGTGACTTCGAGCGGAGCTGTTCCTTCGACGGGGTCGGCCGTGGCTACTGCCGTGGGCCCCGGGCCGGTGTCGGACACGCCACCGGTTTCGTCGGATATCCGACCGGAACAGGCGAAGAGCGAGAGCGAGAGCGAGATGATGATCATGTCCTCAGCATGACCAGGTAGAGCCTCGCTGGCAAACCCCGCCGCATCGGGATGCGGAGGGGAGGCGGAGCGCCCGTTCGATTGCCTGGCCTCAGTCGCGCTCCAGCTCTTCCCGGACGCGACGCCGAAGCCCTGTCTTGCGTCAAGTTGCCTTGTCGGCGTCCGGACGGCACCTCGCGCGTTCTCCCCCTTGCTCTTCGAGGAAACCCCTCAACATCGCCTGCAGGATCCCTCCGTGGCGGTAGGTCGACAGCTCCTCGGGCGTGTCGATGCGGCAGCGTGTCTCGACGCTGCGCCGACGGCCATCGGAGCGCTCGAGGGTGACGAGCACGGTCTGGCCGGGTCGCAGATCCTCGTCCAGCCGGATCTGCAGCAGCTCCAAGCCACGGATCCCCAGCGAGGAGGCGCTCTCGCCCGGCGGAAGCTGCAGGGGAAGCACGCCCATGCCTACCAGGTTGCTGCGGTGGATGCGCTCGAAGCTCTCGGCCAGTACGGCCCGTACGCCCAGCAGGCTGGCGCCCTTGGCGGCCCAGTCGCGGCTGGATCCCATGCCGTAGTCCTTGCCGGCGATCACCACGCAAGGGATCTTGGCGGCGGCGTAGCGCCGGGCGGCCTCGTAGACGCTCAGCACCTCGCCCGATGGCAGGTGGGTGGTCCAGCCGCCTTCGGTGCCCGGTGCCAGCAGGTTGCGGATGCGGATGTTGCCGAAGGTCCCGCGGGTCATCACGCGATCGTTGCCCCGCCGGCTGCCAAAGGAGTTGAAATCCTCAGGCCTGACTCCCTGGCGCTGCAGGAAGGTTCCGGCGGGCCCCGTGGCCTCGATGGCTCCGGCGGGGCTGATGTGGTCCGTGGTCACGCTGTCGCCCAGCAGCAGCAGCATGCGGGCGTCGACGATGGGCCGGATGGGGTCGGGTTCCGGCCTCATGTCCAGGAAGAAAGGTGGCTCCTGGATGTAGGTGCTCTCGGCATCCCAGGGGTAGAGGCTGCCCCGGGGCGCGGGCAGGGCCTGCCAGTGGGAGGCCTCGTCCGCCTGGTACTGGCTACGGAAGAGCTGCGGATCCTGGGCGACCTGCAGGCTCTGGCGGATGCGCTGGGCGCTGGGCCAGATGTCGGCCAGGTAGACGGGGCGCCCCTCGGGATCGCGGCCCAGGGGCTCGCGGCTCAGGTCGATGTCCACGGTGCCCGCCAGGGCGTAGGCCACCACCAGCGGAGGCGAGGCCAGCCAGGAGGAGCGCACCAGGGGGTTGATGCGCCCCTCGAAGTTGCGGTTCCCGGAGACCACGGCCGCGGAGACGAGGTCGTGCTCCTGCACTGCCTGGGCGACGGCCACCGGCAGGGGGCCGGAGTTGCCGATGCAGGTGGTGCAGCCGTAGCCCACCACGTGAAAGCCCAGGGTCTCGAGGGCTGGCAGCAGACCGGCCCTGTCCAGGTAGCGCGTGACGACGCGCGAGCCCGGGCCCAGGCTGGTCTTGACCCAGGGCCGGACCCGCAGGCCGCGCTCCACGGCGGCCTGGGCCAGCAGGCCCGCGGCCAGCATCACGGACGGATTGCTGGTGTTGGTGCAGCTGGTGATGGCGGCGATGACCACGCTGCCGTGGCCGAGCTGGTGCGACTCGCCATCGGCGGAACGGAAGGGGACCTGCTTGTCCGGATCCTCGTCGGACAAGCGGAAGCCGCGCGCGGCATGGCTGGCGCGCAGGCTCTCGCGGAACGCCCTCTTCAAGCGCGGCAATGCGACCCGATCCTGGGGCCGGCTGGGGCCCGCCAGGCTGCCGCGCACGGTGGAGAGGTCCAGATCCAGCACCTGGGAGAAGTTGGGTTCCGGCGTGTCCGCGCTACGGAACAGGCCCTGGGTCTTGGTGTAGCGCTCCACCAGGTCCAGCAGCTCTGCGGGGCGCCCGGTGGCGCGCAGGTAGGTCAGGGTCTGGTCGTCTGGAGGGAAGTAGCCCACGGTGGAGCCGTTCTCGGGTGACATATTCGCGACGGTGGCCCGGTCGGGCACGCTCAAGCTGGCCAGGCCGGGGCCCGAGAACTCCACGAACTTGCCCACCACGCCCAGCTGTCGCAGGCGCTCCGTCACCACCAGCACCAGGTCGGTGGCGGTGGCGGCGTCGGGCAGGCGCCCGTGCAGGCGCACGCCTACCACCGGTGGGGGCAACATGGTGATGGCCTGTCCCAGCATGGCGGCCTCGGCCTCGATGCCGCCCACGCCCCAGCCCAGCACGCCCAGGCCATTGACCGTGGTGGTGTGGGAGTCGCTGCCCACCAGGCTGTCGGGGTAGGCCAGCACCAGGCCCTCGCGCTGCTCGTGCCAGACCACCCGCGCGATGGACTCGAGGTTCACCTGGTGGCAGATGCCCACCCCGGGTGGGTGGATACGCAGGCGGCGGAAGGCCCCCTGGGCCCAGCGTAGGAAGCTGTAGCGCTCCCGGTTGCGCGCGAACTCCAGCTCGACGTTGCGGGCCAGGGCCTCGGGCGTGCCGTAGCAGTCGACCTGCACGCTGTGGTCCGCCACCAGGTCCGTCCGGATACGCGGCTCCAGCTTGCGCGGATCGGCGCCCATGCGCGCCGCGGCGCTGCGCATGGCTGCCAGGTCGACCAGGACCGGAACCCCGGTGAAGTCCTGCAGCAGCACGCGGGCCGGACGGAAGGGGAGGGGTGGCCCGGCCGGGGAGGACGGGTCGTAGCCGGCCAGGGCGGCGATGTCGTCACGGCGGACGGTGCGGCCGTCCTCGCCGCGCAGCAGGGACTCCAGCAGGATGCGGATCGAAAAGGGCAGGCGGTCCAGGACTTTGCCCAGCTCGGTGGCCAGGCGGTCCAGGCGGAAGAATCCGACAGGTCCGCCGGCCGTGCGCAGGCTGGCGAAGCTGCCGAAGCTGTCCGGGCCTGGGTGGGGGTTCATTCTGCCCTCGCCTGCGCTGGAGGCTCTGCGTGCGGCTGCTCGGATGGCGTGCCCCCGACAATGCCGCGGGGCTCAACCATCCCCGAAGCTGATGCTGCCGCCGATGCGGCCCAGGAGAGGCAGGCAGGCCGCGCTAAGCGCCAGCACCGCCAGGTAGGCCAGGTAGGCGGGCTCCGCGGTGCCGGGCTGCTGGACCGCGAAGAGGCGGAGCGCCAGCGCCAGCAGGAGCAGCAGCATCAGCAGCGCCGATCCGGCGATTTTCTTCTTGATGGCGGGCGTAGGGATGCCGCCGTGGTTGTACCACCAGCTCAGCAGGCCGGCGCCGATGGCCGCCGGGGCTGCCAGCGCGGCTGCGATCAGGTTGTAGAAGCTGGCAGCCTCGAGGCAGGCCAGGTCGCTGGCCAGGCTGGCAACCGAGAGGATGGCGGCCAGCAGGCCCAGAGCGATGGGGAAGTGGACCGTCATGGGGTGGGGATGCTGGGCCAGGACGGCCGCGATCCACGGGGGAGGCTGGCGGGTCGGCTCGACCTGGGCCGCTTCCAGTATGCCCACCGGCTCAAAGCGCTCCAGGACCTCGCCGCCGTGCGGGGCCGCCTGCAGGGCCGCGCTCAGATCCTGGCCGCCTTGGTGGCGGTTGACGTGCCTGCCTCTTTTCCAGCGGCGGCTGCCGCTGAAATCGTAGACCTTGCCATCCACGGCCACCAGCGTGGGCCGGCCTTCCTGCCCGTCGCCCCGTTCCAGCTGCGCCGGTGTGAAACGCTTCATGACGTGGTCCCCCGGTTCTGCGGCGATCCCCAGCGAGGATGAGCGTCCGGAGCCCATTCTCCGGTCGGCTCTCTCCGGTGCGTGCGGCAGTTGGTTTGCTGATCTGCGTTCATGCCCGGGTCATATGCGAGGCAGGCGGGTCAGTCCGCCCGCCGCGGGTTTTCAGTGGGGGAGACGACAGGAGCGCAGCGCCCCAGTGGCTCGAGCACCGAAGAGCGGCCATGGCCGAGCCTATGAAGATCCTTGCCAGGTAGCGCCGAAAAACGATCTCGCTGCTCGCGTGCATGCGCCGCCTGGCTTCGAACGCCCGGGGGGTGGGGCCCCTGGTCAAGACGGCCCTCGGCCTCCAGGGCCTTCTCCGCCTCGTTCATTTCCAGCTTCCGCAGCAACCAGCCATAGGCCACCAACCAGTCCCGTACGAGGCTCAGCTCGTCGCGCCCGTTCTACTGGATCCCGATGGGACATCCAGGTCCCAGCCCGAACCCTCCAAGGTGGAATATGGGATGGCACGGCGTTTGCTCGAAACAGCTTGGAGGTGAAGCATGCGCAAGATTCTCCCGCTGCTCGTCCTGTCGGCTTCCGCCTGCTCCCAGGACCCGCAACCCGTGGACGGCGAGTCGCCGGGCGATTCGGATGCCGGTCCTGCGGACAGCGAGGCGGATAGCGAGGCGGACAGCGACACGGACAACGACACGGACGCCGACGCCGACGCCGACGCCGACGCCGACGCCGACGCCGACGCCGATCCCGTCGCCACATGGGAATGCGATGCCAGCATGCGCAACGGCTCCGAGGTCTGCGACGACGAGTACTTCGGCGTCCCCGACCCCTATGTCCCCATGGCCATCTACTGCCTGAACGGCAACGGTGGTGTGGCGTATGTCTCCACCAACACCGGGCCCACGATGAAGGACGGGGTGGCCCGCTGCCAGGGCTGGGAGCAGAACGGGATGGATTGCTGGGACTACCTGGAGTACGTGGACCAGGTGGTCTGCACGGCGAAGGGGCAGCTGTTGGAGGTGGACCTGTCGGCCTGGACCGGCAGCAACCTGTGGGTAGGTGTGCACGACCACCCCGACGGGGGAGGGGACATGACCGAGGCTTGCATCGCCCTGCAGGGCTCCTAGGCCCTGTACATCACCCGCAGGCCCCGCAGCCGGTTCAAGGCCGCCGCCACCTCGTGTCGGCGCGGGCGGACCAGGGCGCCCACGGGCTCGCGGAAGGGTGAGAGCGTGTCCAGTCCCTCGCTCTCGATCAAGGCCTCCAGCTGATCCAGGGCCGCAGGAACCGCCAGCCGGGGGCCGTCCATGATCTGTTCAAGCACCCGCAGGGCCTGGCCCAGGGTGGCGGCGTGGGCGCCGTCCAGCACCTGCTCCACGGCCACCAGGTCCACCTCCTCGCGGCCGTACTCCATGCGGCGGGCGTTGCGGGCCCGCACACGGCCCTTGCCCGAGGGGACCAGGCTGGCGCGGGCCAGCAGCCGCTGCCCGCGTTCCGGCAGCGGCCCGGGGGGGGCGGGCGCTGCGCCGGCCAGCACCCTGGCGCGGGCCGTCAGGTCTTGGGGCAGCCAGCTGTCCATACCGATCACCAAGTCGGCGGCGGCCAGGTAGTCGCCCACGCCGCCCACCACCAGCACGCTGGAGACGCCCCAGTGTCGATGCAGCTGGCGCACGCGCTCCACCAGCGGCGTAATGGGTTCCTTGTCGCGCGGGATCAGGCGGCGCATGCGCTCGTCGCGCACGAGCAGGTTGGTGGCCGAGGTGTCCTCGTCCATCAGCAGCAGGCGGGCGCCGGCCTCCAGGGCTTCGACGATGGCCGCGGCCTGCGAGGTGGAGCCCGAGGCGTCTTCGCTGTCGAAGGGGGCCGTGCCGCGGCCGCCGGGCAGCTCCCGCAGGAAGGCCGAGATGTCCACAGATGCCACGCTGCGCCCATCCTCGGCGCGGATCTTGACGCAGTCGGGATCGCTGACCACCCGCTCGCGGCCGTCACCGGGCACGTGGTCCAGGTGGCCGCGCTGCAGGGCCTGCAGCAGGGTGGACTTGCCGTGGAAGCCGCCGCCGGCGATCACGGTCACGCCTTCGGGCAGGCCCATGCCCTGAAGGGGCCCCTGCGGCGTGTCCAGCCTCAACCGCAGGCTCTCGGGTCCGGTGAAGGGCACTGCGTCCGCCAGGGGGCGGGAGTCCACGCCTGAGGCCCGCGGCAGGATGGCGCCGTCGGCCACGAAGGCCACCAGCCCGCGGGGGCGCAGCTGGCGCCGCAGAGCTCGCTGAGTGCGGACGGATTCGACGTGCCGATCGAGCTCGGGACGGGCCGGCCCGGGGCGCAGTCGCTGGGCGGTGCGGGGCAGGTCCTCCAGCAGCAGCGCGGCGGCCTGCCGCCCCAGGATGCGGCGACCGCGGGCCGGCAGACCGGCGCTGAGGCGCACCTCGGCGCGACCATCCCGCAGCAGCAGCAGGGCCGAGCGCTGCAGCACCTCGGGTCCGGGCTGGTAGACGCGCAGCTCGCCCGAGCGGCCGCTGCCGCGCCGGCTGCCCTGCAGCTGGCAGCCGAAGCGCCGCAACAGCCAATCCTCGGCGGCCAGGCGCCCATCTTCGTCCGCCAGCAGATCGTGGGGCAGGTCACTGGGAGCCCGTAGTCGCAGCCGCGAGGGCGCGGCAAAGGGATCGCCCTGCACGTGGTCGATCAGCAGCTCCAGCTCGCCCAGGCGCCAGCGGCCGCGCAGGTCGCGGTAGGCGGGGTAGGGTCGGCCGTCGATGCGGCGCAGCTCGGCCTGCAGGCGGGCGCGGTCCGGCATGGGAGATCCTCCGTGCGGCAGGTTGCCTGACATCTATTCGATACGTCCTGGCAACGGAGCGGCCCTGAGCCGCAGCGCCGCAGGCGCTGTCGGATCGAACGCCGCCGGCCAGGGCCGCCGCAGGGCGGCCCT
>CAYVQL010000014.1:53216-53553 GCA_964454135.1 uncultured Enterobacterales bacterium
GCTTTAATTTTTTTGTTTAGGTCGTGGAATGGTCGGGGCCTTGCGCGGCTGGGCGGCTGGGGGTGGGGGATCTAACGCGGCGGGCCTGGGCCGCCGCTGGGCGGCCCTGGCCCGAGTTATACGGCGCCTCCGGACTCGCGCGACACCTCTGCCATAGGAGAGAAAAATGTTGGAACCCACTATCGACCCCGCTGCCCTGGAGACCTGGGCGAGCATCCTGCTGGACCACTCCTTGGGGGGCATCACCCCGGACGATGTCGTCATGATCAAGGGCGAGCGCATCTGCTGGCCCCTGATGGAGGTCTTGGAGCGCAAGGTGGTGGAGGCCGGCGGCCAC
>CAYVQL010000014.1:53563-60125 GCA_964454135.1 uncultured Enterobacterales bacterium
GGCCTGCCCTCGGGGGGGGTGGCCCCCCCAAACAAGGCGGCGGGCGGGGGGGGGACGGCGGGGGGGGGGCCCCCCGGCCAGCCGGCCCAGCTGGAGAACACCCCCGACTGGAACCAGGCTCGCTACAACGCCATGACCAAGTACATCGAGGTGCTGGGCGCCGAGGATCCCAAGGCCTACGCCGGCCTGGCTCCCGAGAAACTGGGGGGCCTGGCCAAGGCCGATCGCCCCTTCTCGTCCATCCGCCTGTCCAAGCCCTGGGCCCTGACTCTCTACCCCACGCCGGGCTTCGCGAAGATGGAGGGCATGGACCTGGACACCTACGTGGGCTTCATCGTCAAGGCCTCCACCACGGATCCGCGCCCCTTGAAGGCGGCTGAGGAGCGCCTGGCGCCCCTGATGCAGGATGCCTCCTCGGCCACCATCACCACCTGGCACCCCCACGAGGACCGCGAGCTGACCCTCACCATGGATCTGTCCCGCTCGCAGCCAGAGCTCTGCTACGGCCTGCGCAACTTTCCCGACGGCGAGATCTTCACCAGCCCCGACGCCAACTCGCCCCAGGGCGAGGTCTTCATCGACCTGCCCGTGCACTTCAACGGCGCCGACATCCAGGGCATCTACCTCAAGCTCGAGGGCGGCCGCATCGTGGACTACGAGGCCGACCTGGGCCATGAGACCCTGTCCGCCATCATCGAGACCGACGAGGGCTCCCACCGCCTGGGCGAGCTGGCCTTCGGCATGAATCCCGGCATGGAGCACGTGCTCAAGCACCCCTTGCTGGTGGAGAAGGTCGGTGGCACCATGCACATCGCCATCGGGATGAGCTACGAGGGCTGCCTGGTGGAGGACGCCCACACGGACGAGGGTAAGCAGCGCCTGAAGGAAGCCGTGGAGGCCGGCGTGGTCAACGAGTCGGCCCAGCACGTGGACATCGTGATCGACTTCCGCGAGGGCGGCTGCGGCCGGCGGGCACTGCTGGGCGACCGCGAGGTCGTGGTGCGCGACGGGATCTGGGTGCCGGCGGACTGAGCGCAGGCCTGAGAAAGCGGCGGCGTCAACAGAGTGGTGGTGGGCACGCACTGCAGCTATGCTGCCCACCACCCGTCCAGGTGATCGATGCCCCGCCCCACGCCGATCCTCGCCCTGTTGGCTCTCTGCGCCTGCGAGCCCGAGTCGGGCCTCTCGCCCATCCTGGCCGGGGACGAGTACCAGCCCCTGCTGGAGGTGGAGCCGGACCAGCTGCGCTTCGATCCCCTGACCCCGGGCGAGAGCGAGGTCAAGAGCTTCACGATCAGCAATGAGGGCACGGCGGCCCTGGAGGTCGCCAGCATCACCATCGAGGGCTCGGCCGCCTTCACGGTGCTCAGCGCCGGCGCCCCCTGGAGCGTGGCCGCGGGCCAGGCCCAGCAGATCGACATCACCTACTCGCCCCTGGGGGCCGAAGACATGGCCGAGGCGGTCATCAGCTCGGATGATCGGGCCCGGCCGCGCTTCCCCGTGGCCCTCGAGGGCTCGTGGGCCATGCCCGAGCTCACGATCACGCCCCAGGACTACGACTTCGGCGAGCTGATGCCCGGCTGCACCTCCATCCTGGAGGTGGAGCTGAGCAACACGGGGGGCTCCACGCTGGAGGTGGAGCTGGCCACGGTGGTGGGCGAGGCCTACAGCTTGCTGGACGACAGCGCCCTGCCGGCTTCGCTGGAGCCAGAAGAGGTGGCCTATCTGTGGGTGGCCTTCTCGCCACCTGCCTACGCCAGCTACGAGGGCGAGCTGTGGGTGTCCAGCAACGATCCCTCGGGCAGCAAGCTGGCCCTGCAGGAGGGAACAGGCAGCGACGACGCCCCCTGCGTGGAGCTGGAGGAGGGCGGGGAGCTGGAGCTGGATCTGCTCTTCGACCTGGACTACCAGCGCGGCGACGTGGCCTTCTTGTTGGACACCTCGGAGTCCATGGACGACCTGGCCCTGGCCATGGCCGAGGAGTTCTCCAACATCGCCGCCATCCTGGCCACCGGCATCCCGGACGTGACCTTCGGCCTGGCCACCTTCGAGGACTACAACTACGAGCAGATGGGCGACAAGGGCGATCTGCCCTTCGTGCTGCGGCAGCAGCAGACCAGCGATCTGGACGCCGTGCAGGAGGCCCTGGACGCCGTGCCCATCAACTTCGGCGAGGATCAAACAGAGGCGGTCATGGAGGCCCTGTACCAGGGAGCCACGGGCCTGGGCTACGACCAGGACTGCGACGGGGAGCTGGACGCGGTCACCGACGTGCCGCCCTTCCTGCAGGACGCGGAAGACGCCTTCAGGGGTGTGGTGCCCGGCGTCTACGTGCCCGACACGCCCGACGGTGGCGCCCTGGGGGGCTTCGGCTTCCGCGAGGACGTGCTGCCCATCTTGATCTACGCCACCGACGCCGCGCTGCGCGATCCCGATCAGGGCGATGAGACGCCGGGCGGCTGCCCCTCCGATGCCGGATCTTCGGCTGTGAAGGAGGTCTTCAGGGCCATGGGCGCCCGCCTTATCGCCGTGGCGGTGGACTCGGAGACCGTGGGCTGGAACCAGATGGAGGCCTTGGCCGAGGGGACCGGCTCCGTGGCCGACATGGACGGCGACGGCGACACGGAAGCGGCGGTGGTGCGCTGGAGCGGCTCCAGCGGCAGCTTCCGCGACACGGTGGCGCAAGCTGTGATCAACCTGGTGCAGGGCGTGGTCTTCGAGCGCGTCTGGCTGGAGGTGGAGGGGGACGACTACGGCCTGGTGCGCGACATCGAGCCCGAGCAGTACGAGGACGTGCCGGCCGGCAGCCAGGCGGTCTTCACGGTGGAGCTGGTGGGCAACGTGATGGCCGAGGCTACGGCCCGCAGCTACACGCTGGTCTTCCAGGTGGTGGCCGACGAGATCGTGCTGGACGAGCAGACCGTGCACGTGCTGGTGCCGGGCAGCGGCTGAGCCTCAGCAGGGCCCCGCTACCACGTACTCGATCTCGATGGTCGAACCCGTCGGAGGGAAGTACTCCGGGTCGAAGACCACGGCGTTCAGCTTGGCGTCGTAGCTCCAGCCCAGCGTCGCCGTCACGCCGTCGATTCGGACCACGATGGTGTCCTCCACCACGCCGCTGCCGCTGAGCTCGAAGAAGGCGCTGGGCTTGTCCGCCGACTGCTCGTGCACGTCCAACATCGTGGCGTAGATGACGCCGGAGCCCTCCTGGACGAGCTGGACCGTGGGGGTGGCGGGGTCGTTGGAGTCGATGGACAGGTAGGCGATGTCGTCGTACTCGTCCATGGGCTCGTAGCGCACGGTCAGGCTGGTGCTGGCCCCTGGTTCCACGGTGATCTTCGAGGACTTCGCGGCCAACAGTGTCAGGTCGTTGGAGCCCGTGTTGTAGTCGAACGAGGTCAAGACGAGGTCTTCGCCGCCCACATTGGAGATGGTGACGGGCAGGTCGGCGGTACAGCCGATCCAGACATCGCCGAAGTCGTAGCTTATGGGATCGGCTTCGATGACCGGCGTCCCGTCGCCGTCCGCATCGCTGTCGGTATCCGCGTCGCCGTCCGCGTCGGTATCGGCGTCCGTGTCGCCGTCAGCGTCGGCGTCGCTGTCGGTATCCGCGTCCGTGTCGCCATCGGCATCGGTGTCGCTGTCGGCCTCGGGCGGTGTGCCGCTGTCCTTGTCCTCGTCGTCGCAGGCCGGTAGGGCCAAGAGCGCCGCCAGGGCGCAGGCAGGGATTCGCATGGCGCTTCTCCAGTGCAGGGAACGCGGGAAATGGCCCGGCCGACAGCCTACCACGGATTTCAGTCGGCCCACAGCCCCACGAAGCGCTGCGCCTCCACGTCCACCAGGCCGCGATCGGTCAGACGCAGCGAGGGGATGACCGCCAGCTGCACGAAGGACAGGGCCATGAAGACCTCGTGCTCGGTGCCCAGCTCCTGCAGGGCTTTTCGGATGCGCTGCAGGCTGTGGGTGACGTCGAACAGGTCCAGGTTGGACATCAGCCCTGCCACGGGCAGGTCCAGGCTGGCCAGCACACGGCCGCCGGCCACCACGGCCAGGCCGCCGCCGCGCTCGGCCACCTTGCGGGCGGCGCAGAGCATGTCGGCGTCGTCCATGCCCGCGGTGCACAGGTTGTGGGCGTCGTGGCCCACGCTGGTGGCCACGGCGCCGCGCTTGATGCCCAGACCCGCGATGAAACCCACTGAAAGCTGCTTGCCCTGGTGGCGATCCAGCACCGCCAGCTTGGCGAAGTCGCGCTGCGGATCGGCCAGCACGGCTCCCTCCTCCACCCGCGGCGCGACCAGCTCCGCCGAGGTGATCAGGCTGCGCTCGGTCACGCGGATAACGCGCAGGCTGCCCTCGCGGGCCGGGATGCGCAGGCAGCCAGGTGACAAGGGGGGCAGGCGGAAGCTGCCCAGCGATTGGGGCATGTCGGTGAAGTCGCCCTGCACCGGGTCCAGCAGCTGTCCGTCCTTGACCACCACGCGTCCGTCCTTGAACACGGCGTGGATGCTGAGCTCCTGCAGGTCGTCTACGAGGAGAAGGTCAGCCTTGTAGCCCGGGGCCAGCGCCCCCATGCTGCGCAGGTTGAAGTAGCGGGCGGTGTTGATGGTGGCCATGCGGATGGCGACCATGGGATCCACGCCGTGGGCGATGGCGCGGCGCACCAGGTGGTCGATGTGGCCCTCGCCCAGGATCTCCAGCGGATCGCGATCGTCGGTGCAGAAGGAGAACGAGGTGTGGTTGGCCTCGGTGACGGCGCCGATCAGATCGTCCAGGTTGCGCGCCGCGCTGCCCTCGCGGATGAAGACGTGCATGCCCCGCCGGGCCTTCTCCAGAGCTTCTTCTCTGGTGGTGCACTCGTGGTCGGAGCGGATGAAGGCGCAGAGGTAAGCGTTCAGGCGCTTGCCCGTCAGCCCGGGGGCGTGACCGTCGATCTTCTTGTAGCGATGCCGCAGGATCTCGATCTTGGTGAGCAGCTCGCGGTCGCGGTTCAGCACCGCTGGGTAGTTCATCACCTCGCCCAGGGCGATCACGCGGCTGGGGTAGCGGTCGATCACGTCGATCATGTCGTCGGTGCCCAGGTAGGCGCCGGCGGTCTCGAAGCGCGTGGCGGGCACGGCCGAGGGCAGGCCGATGTAGACGTTGAGCGGGATGCCCTCTGTGGAGCGGATCATATAGTCCACGCCGTCGGTGCCCAGCACGTTGGCTATCTCGTGGGGGTCGGCGATCACGGTGGTGGTGCCGCGCAGCAGCACGGCGCGGGCGAACTGCCGCGGCACCAGCATGGAGCTCTCGATGTGCAGGTGGGCGTCGATGAAGCCCGGCAGGGCGTAGCGCCCGCCGGCGTCTATGACCTGCTCGGCTTCGGTGTAGTCATCGCCCAGGCCGGCGATGCGCTTGCGGTGGATGGCCAGGTTGGTGAGCTCGATCTCGCCGGTGAAGACGTTCACCACGCGGGCGTTGCGGATGAGTACGCGCGCCGGGCGCTCGCCGAGGGCGGTGGGGATGATGTCGCGGATCTTCATGGGGCTGCCCCTGTGCGGAGTGCGAGTTGGCCGGGCGGGTAACACGGCGCGCGCCGCGGTGGCCCTGTCAGGTGCGGAGCGGATCGCTCAGAGCCCGGCGTCCTCGGCCAGCTCCTCGGCGCTGAGCACGCGGATGCCGTGCCGCGAGAGGCTCGCGAAGTGGCGACGGTTGTCTGTGACCATCGTGCGCGCCTTCGACGACAGGGCGATCTCTGCGATATGCGCGTCGTAGATTCGGCCACCCGCCACGCGGTCGCGCACGGCCCCCGCGAGGAAGCCGAGGCGCTCCGCCGCGGGGAGACCGTGCACGTCGAAGCGAGCGAAGATCTCCTCTTCCAGCAACTTGAGCGCCACCAGCGGACTGATCCGCAGCTCTTCTGGCAGGCGCGTGCTCACCGCGTAGAACTCCAGGCAGCAATGCCATGCGGTATGGGGACGTCCCAGGTCGCCGCGTGCCACCGCGGCCATCAGGCGCTGGGCGCCCTGGACGGCAGGCCCCATGTCGATGATACCGCCCACCAAGACCGTCGTGTCGAAGAAGAGAGGGCCCTTCACCAGGGCCACCGGTTGCGCTCTTCGTCGACCATCGCGGCGAGGTCGACCGGCGGGAGATCCTCCGGGTCAACGGTGGGTTTGACCACCCAGCGGTCGTCTTCGCGCACGAGCTCGGGGCCGGGCACATGCCGGATGAGTCGCACAGAGATGTCATCCATGACGACCTCGATCTCCGTGCCCGGTTCCAGTCTGGCCTTGGCCCGCAATGGAGCAGGGATTACCACTCGGCCGGCTTGGTCAATGGTAGTCTTCATGCCACCACAGTACCATGCCGCTGCCAGGGCGCCAACCGCGGGCAAGATCCCATAGGTCGCCGATGGCGGCGCGAGGAGCGCGCCGGGCGAGGCCTCGGGTCAAGCCCAATCCGCCCCTCTTTGTGATTTCAAGTTGCCAAGTGGCGATTTCCGATCTATGAGTTCATCCGTCTTTCTGAGAGCAGGCGACGGAACGCCATGGGGTAGCATGAAGGTGGACAACCAGCGCCG
>CAYVQL010000015.1:0-52104 GCA_964454135.1 uncultured Enterobacterales bacterium
ACAGTGGCGCAGGATCTCGGCCAGCACGCTGGAACCGCCACGAGAGGAAGAAGCCAGGATGATGACCTGGCGCAACTTGTGGCGCAGCCCGTCCACAGGAGGGCGCTGCGCGAGCCGCAGCGCGCACAAGCGCTCACGGATGGCGGCCCGCTGTTGGGCGTCGGCGCAGGGGCAGGGCAAGGTTCGAGCTGCTGTCGGGGTCAGGGGCCGGGCTTGCGGACTGAGAAGACCACCCAGCGCCACTGGTCGCGGATTTCACCGGAGGGCAGGATCTCGAAGGGATGCACCGCGCGCGCTTCCTGGGGCGCATTGTAGAAGAGCTCGCGGATCTCGTGCCGGTGCAGGTTGGTGGTCTCGTGGGTGTCGATCCAGAGGTCGATGTCCTCCCACTGCAGGTACTCGCTGGTCTCCATGTCCACGAAGCCAGCCGCCGTCAGCATCTGGCGGAAGTCCTCTTCCTGGAACATGTTGAAGATGAGAGGCTGCTTCTTCTTGAACACGCGGTACATCCAGGGGCCGTCGAGCTCGCTGAAGGGCAGGATCTGGCCCACGATGAACTGACCGCCGGGCCGCAGCACGCGGAAGATCTCCGAGACGGGCTTGCCGGGGTTGGGCAGCAGGTGCAGCACCTCGCGGGTGCAGACCGCGTCGAAGGAGCCGTCGTCGAAGGGCAGGTCGTAGACCGTGCCGTAGATGACGTCGTCGAGCCGGGTCTTGGAGATGGCGATCATCTCGGGCGTGAGGTCGAGCCCGATGATCTCCTTGACCTTGCCGCGGAAGGAATTGCCCACCACGCCGGAGCCGCAGCAGACATCCAGCAGGCGACTGTCTTCGGGAAGTTTGAGGTGCTCGGCGTGCTGCTGCAGCAGCTCCTGATCGGTGATCCAGAGCGCCGAGTCGTGCCAGTTCTTGGAGCGGATGCCGAACTGCTTCTGGTAGACCTCGTCGGAGACGCGCGTGTCCACGCTCTGGAAGCGGGCGCGGTCGCTGGCGCGCCGAGCCGCCAGGCGAGCGCGGGAGGCGTCCAGGGCCCGGCTGACCACCTGCGCGGCCAGGTGCGAGTCTTCCTTGAGGGCCTGCATGAACTGGGTGCTGACGATCTCGTCCACGGCCCCGCGCAGCTCCTGGCTGGTGAGCCGTGTCTTGGTCTGGCCCTCGAAGCGCGGGTTGCTCATCTTGACGGAGAGCACGCAGGTCAGCCCCTCGAGGATGTCGAAGGTGGTGATGCGCTCGCCGTTCTCGGCGTTGAGCAGGCGTGCCTCGTTGGCGTAGCGGTTGATGGTGCGGGTCAGCGCGGTCTTGAGCCCGGAGACATGGGTTCCGCCCCAGACCGTGTTGATGCTGTTGACGTAGGAGGAGATCTCTTCGCCGTAGGCGCTGGTCCACTGCAGCGCCAGCTCGATCTCCATCTCTTCGGTGCGCCGGCGGATGTGGATGGGCGTTGGATGGAGCACGGTGCGCGAGGTGTTCAAGCGCTCGATGAAGCCCAGGATGCCGCTGTCGTACTGGAAGATCTGGCTGCGACCCACGCGCTCGTCGTCGAAGCGGATGTGGATGCCCGGGTGCAGGAACGCCAGCTCCTCGAGACGACGGGCCAGCAGCTCGTTGGAGAAACTCGCGCCGTCTTCGAAGATCTTCTCGTCGGGCAGGAAGCGCACGCGGGTGCCGCGCCGCGCGGACTCGTGCTTGCGCGCGAGCTCGCTGACAGGGGCGCCGCGCATATAGCGCTGGTAGTAGTGGGCCTCGGAGCGCCAGATGTCCAGCTCGAGCCACTCGGCCAGGGCGTTGACGCAGGAGATCCCGACGCCGTGGATGCCCGCGGAGCGGAAGTAGCTGCCCTGGTCGAACTTGCCACCGGCGTGCAGCGTGGTCAGCACGACCTCGCAGGCCGGGCAGCCATGGTCCGGGTGGATGTCCACCGGGATGCCGCGGCCGTCGTCTTCGACCGAGCAGGAACCGTCGGCGCCGATCACCACGTGGATGCGGCTGCAGTGCCCGGCCAGGGACTCGTCGATGGAGTTGTCCACCACCTCGTAGACCAGGCGGTGCAGGCCCTCCTGGTCCGTGGAGCCGATGTACATGGAAGGATTCTGCCGAACGGCCTCCAGCCCGGGCAGCACCATGATGCTGCGGGCGTCGTAGGACCCGTTTTCGGGACGGGGAGGCCTGGCGTGGGGAGGATTCTCAGACTTCAATTTCAGATCCTGAGGTCAGACCGTTCAACTTCTTCAGGGCGCTCTGGAGCTGCTCCACATGGGCCCGCTTGAGCTTGGTCAAGGTCTCGAACCAGCTGGCGATGTCGGGAAAGCCCTGTTCGTGGGCCCGCTCCGCCATGGTGGGGTAGGTCACGCTGTATTCGCGGATTTCCGCCGCGAGGGCGGCGGCCAGATTGCGGTCGGTCTCGCCGATGGGCAGGTCGGTGGTCGGATCTCCCACACCTCGCAGGAAATCGAGGGTGCCGTGGGAGTTGCAGATGCCCCCCTCGGCCATGTCCCGAAACAGCTGGGCGATCTCCGGGTGGCCCTCGATATCGGCGAGCTTCGCGAAGTAGACGTAGCGGTGCGCGACCTCCGCCTCTTCGCCGAAGGCCCGCTTGAGGTTCTGGTGGGTTTCCAAGCCCTTCAGGTCGGCCATCAATTTCTCCTGGAGCGCTGAAGAATGTCCGTGGCCCGGAATGACCGGGCCAGCTCCTGCAGCTTTGTGCCACCCCCACTATCACGAGAGGAAGGCCTGTGGGGCCTCAGAGGGCTTTCTATGATCGCTTCCTGGTCGTAGCGCGCTGGGTGGCGAGCTCGCGTCCCGGCGGCTAGGACAGCGTCTCTATCACCACGCCAGGGGCGAGCCATGAAGACCATCCCAATGTCCGTCGATCGTGTGCAGGATCACTTCACTGCGCGAGCTGCGCACTACAACCGCTCGAGCCATTGGTGCACCGACCAGGTCATCATGGACCGCGTGCTGGGCCTGACCGAGCCAGGTCCCGACGAGCACGCGCTCGACGTGGCCGTGGGCACGGGGCTGGTCTCGCGTCACTTCCACGGCAAGGTGGCGCGGCTGACAGGGCTCGACATCAACGAGGCCATGTTCGAACAGTGCCGGCCCTATGTGGACGAGCTGGTGGTCGCGCCGGGTGAAGACATGCCCTTTGCCGACAACAGCTTCGACCTGGTGGTCTGCCGGCAGGGCATCCAGTTCATGGAGTCGGACAAGGCCATGGCCGAGATGGTGCGCGTGCTCAAGCCGGGCGGCCGCGTCTGTTCCATCGATCTCTGCGCTTATGGCGAAGACGACCGGGACGAGTACTTCGAGATCCTGCGGCTGCGCAATCCCGTACGGCGCAACTTCTTCGTCTGGGGCGATGTGCAACGGCTGATGGAGGAAGCCGGCTGCTCGCGCGCCGAGAGCCATCGCCACATCTCGGAAGAGGATGTGGACGTGTGGTCCGACAACAAGGCCATCCCCGAAGGGCGCCGTGAGGGCATCCGCCGCGTCTACCGCGAGGCCACCCCGGCCTTCGCCGAGCTGCACTCGGTGGCCATGGGCGAGGGCCGCATCGTGGACTGCATGCTCTTCGCGCTGACGCTGGGTTGGAAATAGCGAGCCTGGAAATAGCGATCCGGGAAGTCGCTATTTCGCCTGGGGCACCAGCTGCTTGGCCTGGCAGCTCATCAGCGAGGAGCCCTTGGCGGCCATGCCCGGGGCGCCGGCCTTGTCCAGGGTGAAGCGCTCGGAACCGGGGCAGAGATCCGGTCCAGCCGAGGCGAACTTCGCGCGCCACTTGGGACCGCCGTATTCGGCGGCGTAGGGCTTGCCGTCGTCGGGATTGGGGTCGAAGTAGTTGAAGTTCTTGGGCCAGTGGTGGAAGTTCATCACCGGGCCGGGCTGGTAGCTGTCGTAGATGCGCTTGTAGGCGTCGCGGTAGACGTGCTCCGGCAGTCCGGTCAGGTTGAGGAACTCGTCCTCTTGCAGGCATTGCTCGGTGGAGAGCCAGTTGAGGTGGTCCACCTCGCTCTTGATCTTGCCCTCGGCCAGGCAGCGATGGTAGACCGTGGTGCCTGGCATGGCCGAGAGGTACTTGACCCTGACGATGTGGTGGTACTCCTCGGCGAAGCGGCACATATAGTCGAGCGACTCGGCTGTTTCGCCTTGCAGGCCGACGATGAAGAGGGTGCCGAAGCGGATGCCGGTTTCGAAGGTGCGCTGCATGGCGCGCAGGCTGATGTTCTCGGTGGTGGGCTTGCGCGCCTCCTTGAGAGCTGCGGCGCCCAGCGACTCCACTCCGAAGAGGATGACGTCGCAGCCCGCGCGATCCATTGCGTTCAGCCGCTCCATGTCGGCGTCGGCGCAGCGCGTCATGCAGGTCCAGCGCATGTCGCGACCCTCGATGGTCTCACAGATCTGCCGGGTCTGGGCGGTCTCGGCCGAAAACGTGAGATCCGCGAAGAACATGAAGTCGATGCCGTACTGGGACTGCAGCCAGTCCAGCTCGCGGTTGAAGCGCTCCGGCGACTTGGAGCGCACCTGGGGTGTGGTGCGGAAGCAGAAGGAACAGTCGCGCTTGCAGCCGCGGCTGAAGGACGTGATGATCTGCGGTTGCAGGCCCAGGGGGCTCTTGGCCTGGGGCCACAGGTCGAGGCGCATACGGGGCAGGCAGTCCAGGTGAGGCATCTGGCCCCGGGGCGGAGTGCTGAGCAGCTGACCTTCCGCACCGCGATACCAGATGCCGCGAATGGCCTTGAGGTCCTTCTGTGTCCAGCCGCCCTTGGCGTAGGCGGCCATCAGCTCGAGGATGGTGATCTCGCCCTCGCTGATGACGCCCACGTCGGTCAGGGTGTTCTCCATGAAGACGCGCGGCACAGAGCTGATCAGGGAGCCGCCGCAGATGATGGGGATCTCGGGCGCGGCCTTCTTCACGCGCTCGATGAGCTGCCGGTTGAAGGGGAAGCTGTCCTCCCAGCAGGTGATGCCCAGCACATCCGTACCTTCCATGATCTGGCGGAAGGAGTCGCCCACTGGGTCGATGCAGAAACGCGCGTCCACGATACGCACCGGGTAGCCTGCGTTGTGCAGCACCGTGGCGATGTAGGTAGGGCCCTCGAAGGGGGTGGTGAGGTAGTACTCCCAGCCCCGCGGCATGGTGAAGGGCGAGTGGCTCACCACCAGGGTGAAGCGCGGCAGGCTGTGGTCGGTGGGGACCGGAGCCTCGTCCTGCTCGCGCATCTGCTCCATCCAACGCAGGTCGCTGGCCTGGTCTGCGGAGGTGTATAGCTCGTGGGCCAAGGAACGCTTGGGGGCCATGTTCTTTCTCCTCATCGAGGATGGAGGATTCGGTGGCGCAGGTCCAGATATCCCATGGTCACGTCTCGCGCCCAACGTCGCCAGTGGTTGCGGTCATGTCGTAGGGAGCGCCACTCGACGCCCACTCGCCAGCCGAGGTCCTTGACGCTGCGGGCCGCCAGACGGGCGCCGGAGGGCTCGGGCTGGGGCAGGTCGTCCTGGCTGTGCTCCAGCTGGTAGCCCAGGCGGTCCATGAGCGGCGCGCAGACCGCCTCCACTTGCCGCAGCTCCCGCGCACTGAGCCCCTGGCGGTACTTGCCGTGGTTGCTGCGCATGACAGGGCTGGCCGTGTTGCGCCAGGACTCGGACAGGTGGCTGCATTGCTGCGCCGCGTCGGTCTTGTGGTAGCTCAGCATGCCTTCTTCGAAGGGCTCGTCGAGGAAGCTGCAGAGCTTGCGCACGGCGGCCACGGGATCGTCCAGCAGATCCTCGTACCGCAGCAGCAGCACCTGCTCGGGCAGGCGATCCAGCAGCTGCAGGCCCGTGTGCTGCTGCTCGGCCCAGAGCCGGGCTGTGAACCAGGGGTGGAAGGGGCTGAAGACCGACTTGCGGGAGGAGACGGCCACGTCGCGCGGATCGCGCACGAGCAGGACGAAGCGCGGATCGTCGAAGCGCTGCCGTACGCGCTCCACGTGATCGATCATGAAGGTGCTCTTGCAGCCCCAGCGCGCCTTGCCGCAAGACCACAGGAACTGATCGTAGAGACCGCAGAGCAGGCCGAAGGCGTCGCGGGGCCGGGCCTCGGCCAGCAGCCGCTGCCGGTCGATGGGAATGCCCCAGGGGTGGATGTGGACCCGCAGCAGCAGCAGCATGTCGTCGGCCATACGGGCGAAGGGCTCCTCGGCCTCCAGATCGCCGTAGCCGGCCTCGATGGGCGCGAAGTAGCGCAGGATATGGGGAGGGTGAGGGACAGCGATGCGCGAGTGGGCGTTCAGGATCAGGCGTAGCAGGTTGGAGCCCGAGCGCTCGGTGCCGATGATGAAGATGGGATCGTCGGGCATGGCTGGCCTCCAGCTGCTCGGGCCCCGCGGGGCTCGGCGGCATGGCTATCATGAAATAGCTGGGGGAGGGGAAGGTCTGGCAGGTCTCAGCTGCCGCCGGCCGCCTTGCGCACGGCCGCCACCACCGCCGCGTCGCTGGGGAATCCGCTCCAGGTCTTGCCGATCACCTTGCGTCCGTCGACGAAGACGTCGTACTGGCCCGTGTTGCCTGGCTTGATCTCCATGTCCAGGCCCGTGCGCTGCTTGAGGGCGGCCGCCGCACCGGCGGCTCGGGGGCGGTAGTTTCAAGAGGCGCAGTAATGAAGCTCGATCTTGCTCGGCATGGCCGCTCCTGGCATGCGCCGCGCTGGGCGCGGTGTCTGGGGATGCTAGAGGCTATATTCGGGAGGAGCGATTTCTTCCATGAGCACGAATCCCCAGGCTCCTTCGATGGACGCCCGGCCCCCGCGAGTCGATGTGGCCGTGGTGGGTGGGGGCCTGTCCGGGGTCGGAGCGGCGCGCTTGTTGGCGCGCGCCGGCGTGGACGTGCTGCTGCTGGAGGCGGGGCCGGAGCTGGGCTGCGGGATCTCGGGGCGCATGCCGGGCATGGCGCTTGGGTGGCTATCGGATCACCCCGAGCGGCTGGCGCAGGCGCTGGGGCGACAGCGGGCGCAGCAGCTGCTGCGCTTCGTGAACGAGGGACGCCAGCTCCTGGCCGAGCTGCTGGGGGCCTGCCAAGGCTTTGGGCTGACAGATGGGCGGCTGGTTCCAGGAGACGCCAACGAGGCGCGAGAGCTGCAGGTGGAGCGGATCCCGGGGGCCTGCAGCTTCGACGAGCGAGCGGCGCTGGAACAGCTCTGGCGCGAGGCCTTGCAGGCCGGGGCTCAGGGCTGCCTGGGGCAGCGCGTGCTCGCGCTGGTAGAGGAGTCTTCCGGCAGTCAGGCCCTGCTGCTGGCCGAGGGTCGCGTCTCGGCCGAGCTGGTGATCCTGGCGGCTGGCGCGGGCAGCCGCGACCTGGATCCCTTCCTGGCCGACACGGTGGTGCCTGTGCGGCGCTGGGGCCTGGAGCTGGGCTGCCAGGGCCGGGATCAGGGGCCCAGCCTCTTCTCCGCCTGGCGCGGCGCGCTGCGCGGACGACGCCTGGCGTCGCGCTGGCAACTGTGGGGAGGTCGTCCCGTCGCTCTGGCGGAGGATGATAGCGTCCACCCGTCACCAGCGACGCAAGAGGCGATCCAGGCCCAGCGCGGCTTCGAGGCCTTCACCCTGGACTTCATGGCGCGCCGCTTCAACTGCCTGGGGCGGGAGCCGCTGCGCAGCTGGGGGGCGGCGGCCGCCCACAGCTGCGACGGGTTGCCCCTGCTGGGCCCGGTTCCGGGCCGCCAGCGCCGCGTGGTCTGCACGGGCTTTTCCGGGCAGGACTTCGACCTGGCGCTGCGTGCCGCCCGGGCCGTGGCCGAGGGTGTGCTCACGGGGCGCGCCGCGGGCGTGCCGTCCTTTCTAAGCCCCTCGCGCTTTCTCTAGCGGCGAAGCATGCTGTCCTGGCTGCCCGCGGCGTTCCTGGCGCTGCTGTTGCTGGTGGTGCTGGCGACGCTGCGCTGCGTCTACCGTGGCGCAAAGGGGCTCAACGACCACGTGGTGGCCTCGCTGGTGACGGGCTGCGCCGCCGTGTACGGGGTGTTGGGCCTGGCTGGCTGGGCCTCGACCTCGTCTGTCGGGCTGCGCCTGGCCCTGCTCGCGTCGGCGACCCTGGGGGCTGCGCTGCTCTTTCCCGTCTTCCAGCTGCTGGATCGGCGGCGGGATCCGGGCCGGGGTTGGTGCCTGATGGTGGCCAGCCAGCCCGCCTACGCCTTCTGCTTCTGGGCCGGGCTGCTGTTGCTGCTGCGGCTGCCCTGGGCCTGGCTGCGCGGCGGCCCCCTGCTCTGGCCCGGGCTCTGGCTGCTGCTTCCCCTGGCGCTGTCCCTCTGGGGCCTGATCTGGGCCCTGGGTCCAGGCGACCGCCTGCGCCGCTACCAGCTCGAGCTGCCCGGGCTGGGAGAGGATCCCTTGCGCCTGGTGCACCTGTCGGACCTGCACTTCGGGCCCAACGCCCCCCTGGCCGCCCTGCGCGCCCTGGCTGGGAGGGTCAGGGCGCTGGAGCCCGACCTGGTGCTGGTGAGCGGCGACCTGGTGACCCCCTTCTCGGACCGGCAGGGACAGCACGAGGGCTTGGCCGAGACCCTGGCCAGCCTGGGCGCGCCTGTGGTGGTCTGCCCGGGCAACCACGATCAACCGCGCTGCCGCGAGCTCGGCGAGGAGCTGGCCCGCGCGGGCGTGCGCATGCTGACGGACCAGGCCTCGCGCTACAGGATCGGTGAGGCGGAGCTGGAGGTGCTGGGGCTGGATTTTCGCTGGCGGGGGCTGCAGGCCCACGTCGCGCAGGTGCTCGAGCGCTGGCCCGTCCCTGAGCTGCCCTGTCGCATCCTGCTGGTCCACGATCCGCGGGTCTTTCGGCACCTGCCCGCGAGGCGCTTCCACCTGGTGTTGGCCGGCCACACTCACGGGGGACCGGTGGCGCTCAACATGCTGGGGCTGCGCTGGTCGCCGCTGCGCCTGCTGGGCATGTTCGATCAAGGCCTGTTTCGCCGCGCGGACTGCCTGCTGCACGTGCACCAGGGGAACTTCGTGGTGGGAGTTCCCCCGCGGCTGGGCACGGCGCCGGAGATCGCGCTGTTCGAGCTGCGAGGGAGCTGAGTCAGCGCAGATCCCGCTCGATCCAGCCCTCGATCAGCCCTGGCCATCGCTCGCTGGTGCGCAGTTCGAAGAAGCGCCTGAACAGGCTCTTGATCGTCGAGCTGACGAACTCCAGCAGGAACATGCGCTCGTAGATCATGGCCTCGCCTGGCTGCTTGACCTCTGTGGGCAGCTTCAGGCCCGCCAGCTCCAGGCCGGCCGGTCCGGCACGTAAGCTCAGATACCACTCCAGGTCTCCGCGTCGGATCCCCAGGCGCGCCTCCACCGGGCGCTTGCCCCCGCGCACGGCCAGCTTGGCTTCCACCGTGGCCGATGGGGCCACGCCAACCATGGTGGTGGTCCCTGGCTGCTCGATGTCTTCGACATCGCGCAGGATCATCTTGTTGTCGAGCCAGAGGACGATCTGCTCGCCAGGTTCGGCTGGCTCTCCCAGGTCCTCGACGACGGTGGGCGCCTCCTCGTACTCGCTGTCGCTGCTGGCTTGCGGGGCCTGCGCCAGTCGGAAGCAACCGTCCCGTTCCTCGCTCTGGTGCCAGAGCCAGGCCAGGAACTCGCTCCCCAGGTTGAACTCGTGGCCTTCCAGGGGATTGGACTCGTGCCAGCCGTCGGCGGCCAGCTCCCCGCCTTTCTCGACCAGGCCGCCGGGCAGGCTCTGCTGCACCCGTTGCTCGATGAAGGACCAATCCCAGCGCTCGGCCAGCCAATCCGCCAGCCGCTCCGAGCGCAGGGGCGCGCCGAAGCTGTCGCGCACCAGCCCACGGAAGTAGTCGAGCACGGCCTCGGAGGTGGCGAAGACCAGGACCTCTCCGCTGTCGATGTCCCAGGCCATGTCGTAGGTGTTCACTGTGGGCAGCGCCCGGCCGAGCAGCTCCTCTTCCATGGCTTCCTTGATGTCTTCCTGCTGCTGCTTGCCCAGCTTCTGCAGCCCCCGCTCCTCTGCGACCTGGCGCAGGCGACGTCGCAGCAGGATGTTGAAGAGCTTTCCATTGACGACCTTCTTGTCCGTCCGCAGCGAAAGCAGCAGGTAGTGGTCGTAGAGGAAGCTGTTGAGATCGAAGTCCGTGTCGTCCGCATCGAAGAGCTTGACCCAGCCCCAGATGGGGTCCTTCTTGCGGTGCTTCAGGTTCTCCTTGAAGCCGAGCTCGTTGATGTTCTCGGTGTACTGGTCGCGGAATCCATCAGGAGGCGCTTGGCAGATGCGGAAGCGCCGAAGATTGAGACCGCCTGTGATCAGACCCATCTCGTCCTCGCTGGCTGCGTGTTGGCGCGCGAAGAAACGCGCGGCGGGGACCGGGGTCTATCACGCTTGCAGGAGGGGGAGGGGATGCCCCCTCCACTGCGTACGCCCCCCCTCGCGCTCCGCGCTCCCCCTCCCCTGATGTCCACCACGGCGAAGGCGCCAGGCCGCCACTTGTTTCGAAACCAAGCGACGACCTGGCTGGCCGGTGGGGGACTATCCCTGCGTGCCGGAGAGGAAACGCCCCGCGTGGTTCAGCGCTGGCCGTAGGCGGACTGCAGGGCGGCGCTCATGTCGCGTGAGCTCTCGCCGGAGTCCGCGCTGTCCGCGCTCTCGGCGGACTGGCTGCTGCCAGGCGCCTGCTCCAGGCCTGAGCTGGGCAGGGAGGAGGCGGGTTCTTTCAGGCCCGCCGGCACCTCTGCGCTTGCCTGCGCCTGGGAACGTTGCACCTCCGCCTTGGCCTTGGCCTCGAGGGCGTTGGCCTTGGCCATCAACGAGCTGCCATTGGATGACTGGCTGGAGCGCAGCGCTGCAGTGCGCAACGCTCGCGCCTTGGTCAGGGCCATCTCGGGCGTGGGTGGCTCGGTGGTGTCCAGCTGCACCTTGGCATCCACGGCGTAGCGTTGGCCATCGGGGCCGGTCTCGTACTCCAGCTGCAACGCCCCGGCCAGCTGGCCGGCTGCGGCCATTTGCGCGGCCTCGCGCGTGCGGATCTCCTGATCGCGCCGCCTGAGCTCGGAGAGCTCCTGCCGCTCCTGGCTGCTCAGGTCCTGCTCGGGCCGGGGGCTGGCGGCCTCTTGCTGCGGGCGCCGTTCCGTCCCGTCGCTGCGCGTCTCGGATACGCGTTGCTGCCAGGCGGCGTTCTGGGCGATCTGCGCCGCAGCGGGGGAGAAGGACACTTTCACCCCAGGGTTGGGCTCGGAGGAAGGCTGCCCGCCGGCTCTTGCCGCCCCGACGGCCTCGCTGCGCGCGTCAATCGGCTTCTCACCAGGGTTCAAGCTACCCTGTTGCAGATTGGCGGCAACGCTGGCGAGATAGGTTTCCATGTCTCCTCAGGCCTCTTCGGATCAGGATACAGGAGTGTTTAATGCTGGATCGGTTTTTTTTTTCTTTCTTTCTCCGGGGACGTGAAAGATCGCGCTCTCACCCGTGCCGTCAGTGTACCCAGGGATCGTCGTCGTCGCCTTGGCCCTTTCCCCCTTCGATGACATCGAAGCGCCGGGGGCGGGGTCGGGCGCGTCGTACGAAGCGTCGCATGCGCAGCTTACGCATCAAGGCGGATGGGCTGCCCTCGGCGTACATCCAGGCAACGGCTCCACCCCAGCCGAAGAGGGCCACAGCCGACTCCAGGTTGCGCGAATAGAGGAAGAACAAGAAAGCGAGGAAGCCCGTGCCCCAGGCCACCCAGGCCGCTCGGATGGGGATCACGAAGAAGAGCAGGATGCGGGCACGGGGACGAGAGAGGCCGAAGACCACGATCAGGGCGGTCAGGAAGCAGTTCAGTCCCAGGTAGGGTTGGGGGACCTGGATGATGCTCAGAAAGATCAGCGGCAGGGCCAGCAGCACCGCAGCCAGCCAGGAGAACGCGCAGACGCTGAAGACGCCCCGTTTCCCCAGGGTCTGCTCTGCCGGTGGCAGAAAGAAGAACAGAATAAGCCAATCGATCACGGCGCTGAAGGGCGAGGGGCCGTTGATGAGGAACGCGCTGGCCGGCTGCCAGACTCGGAACATGCCCCAACCCTCGCCCTGGACTCCCCACCAGGCCAACCACGAGGTCACCGGGAAGCCCATCCAGTTCTCGGCGATCAACTGTGCCACGTAGATGGCGACCAGTGCGATGATGATCTTCTTGGTCAATGGCGTGAGCTTCGGGCCCATGCGCATGACGGTGCTCTGCTGGTTCATCGGGCTCCTCGATGATGGCCGAAGGCGCTGCCATGGGCTTGACAAATCTGGCGTCTTGCAGGCCGGAAGGTAACTCAGAACGTTCTGCCGCGCGAAACCCCGCAGGAGCTGCGACATGCTCTTCCCTTCCTTCCTGATCTGGCTCCCGCTGGCTGTCCAGGCTGCCCCGCCGTCGGAGGATCCATCGGCGAAACCTGCGTTGCGGCGGCTGTCGTGGTCGCTGATCCAGGCCGGACAGGCCTGGGAGGAGGGGCCCCGCGCCTTGGAGGAATGGCGCATGGGGCGCCTGCTGCCCCCCGAGGAGGAGGGCTTGCAGGTGGTGGTGGAGCTGGAGCGAGGTTGGGATGCGGATGGGTTCATCGATCAGCTCGAGCGCTGGCACCCACAGGTCTGGCTGGAGACCCGCGTGGAGGAAAAGGAGAGCAGCCACGGCGCTCTGCTGCAGCTCTTCGTGCCCTTTGGTTCGCTGGAGACCCTGGCGGATCTCGCTGGCCTGCGCTGGGCGCGGGAGCCTCACCGGGCGCGGGCGCGCGCCGTGATGACCGAGGGCTACGACGCCATGTTCGCCCTGGACTGGCACGAAGAGAATGTCAGCGGTCGCAAGGTGGATGTGGCCGTATTGGACGTGGGGTTCCAGGGCTACGAGGAGCTGCTGGACACGGAGCTGCCTGCCAGCGTGGAGACCTCGTTCCTGTCCCCCAAGGATGCTTCGGACCACGGAACGGCCGTGGCGGAGATCATCCACGACCTCGCTCCCAAGGCCGATCTGGAGCTGATCACCTTCTCCACGGGGGTGGAGTTCCTGGCTGCGCTGGAGGAGATCGCCGACTCCAAGAACGAGCTTGTGAACGGCTCGGTGGGCTTCGACAACATCTGGCACGCGGACGGCAGCAGCCCCTACACGCAGGGGGCGGACCAGCTGGCGGATGTGGCGGAGATCCTCTACGTGGCCGCCGCAGGCAACGAGAACGAGCGCTATCGAGTTGGAGACCTCAGCGACGCAGGCGGGCAGGAGGTGGCCCTCGACGGGATGAGCCCCATCTGGATCTACACCCAAGGGGGTTGGGCCGACGTGTCGTTCCGCTGGTCCGATCCCATGGGGGCTTCCAGCAACGACCTCGACCTGTACGTGTACAACGAGCAGGAAGAGGAGTGCGGCAGGAGTCAGAACTGGCAGGAGGGCGCCTCTGATCCCTACGAGGCCGTGTCCTGCTACGCGGGCACGGGCTGGGCCCAGGCCTACCTGGTCTCCGACGGTGCCCAGCTCTCGGGTCTCACTGGCTACCTGTACAGCTACTACGGCTTGAGGACCTCGGACGCCAGCTTCCACAGCAACCTGACCCTGCCCGGAGACACCCGCCGGGGTCTGTCCGTGGGCGCCGTGGACCTGCCGCAGCTGGACCAGGTGGCCTGGTACTCCAGCCGCGGTCCCACGGATGACGGGCGCAGCAAGCCCGACCTGGTGGCGCCAGCCACCGTCTCCACGAGCACCTACGGGGGCAACGCCTTCGCTGGCACCTCCGCTGCGACGCCCCACGCCACGGGGGTGGCCGCCCTGGTGCTGAACGCCGACAAGCGCCACATGACGCCCTCGGAGCTGCACGACTGGCTGACGGACAACACCGTGGACGTGGGCACGCCGGGCCAGGACGAAGAGAGCGGCGCCGGGCTGCTGCACCTGGACGAGATCCCCTGGCGTGGCTGCCACTGCGCCCAGGCAGGCTCGCGCGCCGTTCCCAGGATCTGGCTGAGCATGCTCCTGCTGCCATGGCTGATGGCGCGCCGCAGCAGGGGGTGATCTTCGGACTTCTTGGGTATAGAATTCCCAGGCGTCACGTCGAGAGGTTCATCATGCTTCGGACATCAGCAGCGCTGGCCCTTGTTCCGCTCGCCCTTGGCTGCGCCACGGGCGGCGTGGAGGGCTTCTTCGTGGATCTCTACGGCCGAGTGGTCGATGAGGGCGACGCCCCGGCAGCAGGGGTCGAGGTCACCCTGGAGACCCTGGACGGCGCCCTGCTGGGCAGCGCCACGGCGGACGGGGATGGTTGGTACGCCATTCCGGTGTTGGCTGACGAGTGGAAGGGGCACCAGCTGCACGCCGAGGCCGCGGGCGATGGCTATATGACCAGCGAGGCCTGGTTCGACCTGGACCTGGTGGAGGGCGATGGCCAGCTGCTCGAGGGCCACCCTCCCCAGACCTGGAGCCTGTGGTCGCGCCAGCTCCCCGCGCTCTGGATGGCCTTCGATGCCAGCCAGGGCTACGTCGAGGGCGAGATCGTGGACGCCCAGACCGGAGGGCCGCCGGAGGAGACCGACGCCCAGGGTAACGTGCATCCCCTGCAGTTCTCTCTCGAGCTGCGGGCGGGCTGGAACGCACCCAGCGGTGAGACCATGATCGCCGAGGTGCAGACCGGTGCCGGCGAAAACGCCGGACAGTTCGACATCTCCGGCCTGCCACCAGGAATCTACACGGCCCATGTGCCCGAGTTCACGGGCTTCAGCGGCGCGCGTTTTCCCCTGCGCCTGGCTTCCTCGGGGCTGGAGATAGTTCGCGCTGCGGTGTCCAAGCCGCTCTCCTCCGAAGAGCTGCGAGTGAGCCTGTTCTGGAACGAGACGCCCGCCGATCTCAACCTGCACGTGACCGGCCCAAAGGCCATCACCACCAGCGGGGAAGACGAGTGGGAGCGCTTCCACATCTACGCCGGCTCCGACTCCCATCCCCCCAATGCCACCGAGGACCATGATCGCATCGCCGCCATGGAGCTGCTGGAAGAGAATGGCATGGGCCCCGAGACGGCCGGCGTGTACGAGCTGCGGGACGACGGGCCCTACCGCTTCTCGGTGTTCGACTTCTCCAACGCCGCTATCTCGGAGTCGGAAGCGCTGGCCTCCTCCCGCGCGCTGCTGCAGCTGTGGATCGGCAGCCAGGAGCCGCAGTTCTTCGAGATCACCCCAGGCCTGTCGGGCGACAACTGGATCGGCGCCGAGTGGGATCCCGAGACCGGCGCCATCTACCGCTGGCAGGAGCTGACGGACGTGGACACGGAAGAGGACCCGGGGAACTTCTAGGCTCTATCCGCGTGGACGGCGCCCGGGTGCGCGGAAGGCGGCCTGCCCCTGCAGGCGGCCGGCGGGCCGGTAGCCCAGGGCCTGCACGGCGGCCTCCAGCTGCGCCGAGGAGCAGGACAGCAGCTCGGCTGCGCGGGCAGGTGCGCGGAAGCGGCCGCGGCGCGCGGCCTGGCGCAGGATCTGGGCCAGGGCCTCAAGCTGGTCCACGCGTATAGCCAGCTCTCCGGCCAGGGGGTAACTGACCGCGCGGTAGTACTCCGCGGGCAGCTGGGGATGCCGAGGAAGAGACGCGAGCTCGCCATCCGGAGCCACAGGCGGACTGCCCAGCCCGTGGAAGACGGCCCATAGCAGGCTGCGGCGGCGCAGCTGCTCCGCAGAGAGCAGCGAGGCCACATAGACGTGCTCGGTGCCCAGGCGCACGTCGCAGCGCGCCAGCTGTCGGCGCTGGCGCCTGTCCAGGCGCGAGAGCGCACGCTTGGTCTGCTGACGGGGGATGCAGCCCAGGCCTTGCTCCAGCTGGTAGAGCAGGCCGCGCAGGGCCGGGTCGCCCTGGTCAATCCCCTTGTCGCGCAGCGGAGCGAGCAACCTGGGCGCCAGGGCGCGCGTCCACTCCAGCAGGCGTGCGCGCACCGCTCGCATCTGGTCCTGGTTGAGCAGGTCGTTGCGCAGGGGACGGGCCTTGGGCTGCAGGATGTCCTGCCCGGCCTGCAGCTGGGCCACGCGCGAGCCCTGCCAGCAGAGCATGCCCTCCCGGTCCGCCTCGAACTCTTCGTGCGCGGCCCGCGCGAACTGGGCGATGCGGTCCGCCAGCACGCCCTCCACAGCCCTTCGCAGGGCGCGCCAGGCTGCGGGGTTGCTCCTTCCGTCCACCCCTTTGGCGGGGATGAAGCGTAGACCGCATAGCCGGCCCAGCAGGTGCTCTCCCGCCTTGAGCTGTCCCTGCCCCTCCAGGCGCATCTGGGTGCTCTCGGCGTCCTGCCCGCGGTTGATCAGCAGCACGGCGCGGCGATCCACGAAGCGCTGGGCCAGCCGTTCGTGCAGCGCGTCCGACAGGCGATCCTCGATGCTGCGGCTGCGGGCCTGCCAGTGCTTTGCGTCGCGCAGCCAGCGCCGGTGGTGGGAGACGTAGGTCCAGGTGCGCACGAAGGCGATGCGATTCATCAGAGCGTGGATCTCGCCGTCGACGCGGTCCAGCCGTTCGATGCGGCGGGCCACCCAGTCTTCGTCCAGCACCTCCCCTGGACCGGAGAGCTGCGCGTAGAGCGCGGCCAGCAGCGAAAAATGGTCGTGGGAGAGCAGCTGCCGGAAGTCCGGCACCTGGCAGACCTCCCAGAGCAGTCGCACGGCCGCGGCGCCGCGGGCGGCCCTCCGCAGCTCGGGTCGCTGGGCCAGGGCGGCCAGGGAGCGCTCGTCCTCGGCGCCGCGTACGCGCCGCAGGAAGGCCGCCGGGGGAGGCTGACGCAGGCTGGCCAGCAGGGCATCGACGGAGCTGAAATCCAGCTCCGCGTTGCGGTACATCAAAAAGCGCAGGGGGGGGAAGACGTGGTTCTCCACCGCCGCCACCAGCTCGCCGTCCAGCGCCTGCAGGTCCGCGGTCACGCCGAAGCTGCCGTCTCGCCGGAAGCGACCGGCCCTTCCTGCGATCTGGCCCACCTCGGCGGCGTCCAGCGCGCGCCGCTGTGCGCCGTCGAACTTGCGCAGGCCGGACAGGGCCACGTGGTCCAGGTCCAGGTTGAGCCCCATGCCGATGGCATCGGTGGCCACCATATGCTGCACCTCGCCGGCCTGGTACATGGCCACCTGCGCGTTGCGCGTGCGCGGCGACAGGGCGCCCAGCACCACCGCCGTGCCGCCGTGGCGCTGCTTCAGGCGCTCGGCCAGCTCGTAGACGCGGTCGGCGGAGAAGGCCACCACGGCGCTGCGGGGGGGCAGTGCGGCCAGGCGGCGCGGGCCCGCGTAGCTCAGGGTGGAGAAGCGCGGGTAGGACTCGAAGCGCGCGCTGGGGACCAGGCGCTTCAGCAGCGGTGCGACGGTGTCAGCCCCCAGAAAGAGGGTCTCCTTCAGGCCCCGGGCCCGCAGCAGCCGGTCGGTGAAGACGTGGCCCCGCTCCCGGTGGGCGGCCAGCTGCACCTCGTCCACCGCCAAGAAAGCCACGGGTCGCTGCAGCGGCATGGCCTCGACGGTGCACACGTAGTAGCGCGGCTGGCGCGGGATACGCTTCTCTTCGCCGGTGATCAGGGCGACGGCCTGGGCCCCGGCGCGCGCGGCCACGCGGTCGTAGACCTCGCGGGCCAGCAGGCGCAGGGGCAGCCCGATCATACCGCTGCGAAAACGCAGCATGCGCTCGATGGCCTGGTGGGTCTTGCCGGTGTTGGTGGGGCCCAGGATGGCCGTGATGCCGGTCCGCCCCTCCAGGTCCAGGTGGCGTGCGGAGGAAGCCATGGGGCTCCAGGATTACTCGGCCTCCTCGATGGCCTGCTGGAAGGCCTCTTCTTGCGCGGCCTTCTCTTCGGCGTCGATCACCAGCTGCAGCGCGTCCAGGTAGAGGATGCGATCGCGCTCGCAGACGTAGAGGATGTCCTCGCGCACGGCGAAGCGCGGGTGCTCCAGCGAGTACTCGGTCAGCAGCACCTTGTAGTCCAGCTTGCCCAGACGCTTGAACTTGAAGGCCCAGCCCGTGTCGGTGACCATCCACAGCTTGCCGTCCTGGTCCCAGGACAGGTCCACGTCCTCGTAGCCCGAGTCGTAGTCGTCTACGTCCAGGACCTTCTGGTAGCGGAAGCCGTCCACGTCGTAGCGGATGATCTCGTCGCGGTAGACCAGCAGGAAGCGCTTGCCCTTCTCGGCGACCACGGTGTTGGGGGTGCCGTCTTCGATGTCGAAGCGCACCTGCTCCTCGCCGACCAGGTTGAAGCCGATGGCCTCGCTGCCCCAGAAGGTGAAGAGCAAGCCCTTTTTGGGCAGCCACACCAGGTGGCCCTCGCCGCCCACGCTGGGCTCGATCTCGTTGTCGGAGTGCAGCTGCCAGCCGATGATGTTGGTGCCGTGCGCGTCGAAGAGCTGCACGCGGCCGGTGGCATCCAGCACGGCGAAGCCGTCGGATTCCTTCTCGGGAAGAAGCTCCACGTCCACAGGGTTGCGGAACTTGCCCGCCCCGGTGCCGGGCGCCGAGCCGGAGACGTACCAGGGACGGCCGGTGTTGAACCACTGGTTGGCGATGTCGGGATCGCCGCCCCAGATCTGGTCGGGCCTGCCGTTCTCGGCGAAGCGCTGCACGCGGTTGTTGCCGATGTCGGCCACGTAGACGTTGCCGTGACGGTCCACGATCACGGGGGCGGGCTCCTCGAAGGTCTGGATGGCGCCCTCGCCCCAGCCCGGGGCTCCCCAGTAGGGCGTGTTGGGATCGGGGCCGCCGATCATCTCCTGGTAGGCGTAGAAGATCTCCACCAGCTCTGTCAGCATGGCCCTGTTCTGGCCGGTGGCACGCAGCGCGGCCATCTCGATGGCGGGGATGGCGTTGGCGTCTTTCAGCTTGCGCAGGGCCGAGATGGCTTTCTCGTCGCTCTTGATGGTGGCGGCGCGTTGGCCCGTGGGCACCCACTTGACCACCTGCTCGCGCAGGTAGGGAGCGCCGTCGCCGGCGGCGCGCATGATCCAGGCCAGAGACTCGGGCGCCCCGAACTCGGCCTTCTTGTGGTTCTGGTAGTGGGTGTTCAGCTCGGCTTCGTAGGCGTCCTGGGCCTGCATGCCCTTTTCTGAGTCGAGCCATTTCTCGAGCTTCTCGTGCTTGGTGGCCAGATCCTCGGTGAAGTTGATGCCCACCTCGGCGATGTACATGTCCTGGAACACGAAGCCCTCGAAGACCTCGTCCACCTGGATGCGCAGCTTGCGGGCGCTTTGGCCCACGGGCACGTCCAGGCGCTGCATCTCGTCCAGCAGGCGGATGCTGTTGCCGAAGGGCTTGCCGTCCAGCAGGATGGTGATCACCCGCGGGCGCGAGTACTCGCGGTAGCTCTTCTTGCCTTCTGCCAGGTTGCCGGGCCAGATGGAGAGGCTGGAGATGTCCTGCGTTGCGCGCAGATCGAGCTCGAGCCAGGCGCCTTCTCCCGAGCCGCTCTCGCCTTCGCCCCAACCTTCCTGGAGCAGGCCGTCGAAGGCTGCGTCGGCGGAGTGCTTGCCGGCCTCGTCCTCGTGGACGGAGCTGGCGCTGGCGCGGGCGGTAGGAGCGGCCTGGGCTGGGCTCGTCAGCGCCCACAGAGCCAGGCTCGTCAACAGGGTGCGATGGGCGGGGATGGGCATGGAAAACCTCCTATGAGGCGCCTCCCTAGCGTGGCTCGGGGCGCGAGGTCAACTCCCTGCAGTGAGAATCCCGTCAGGTGCTGTCTTCTACCGTCACCCCCTGTTGCCGGTTGGATTTTTTGGATGTAGGGCTGTGGACGCCTTCGCTGATGGGAGTCCGACATGTTGCATACCGCCTTCTTGCTTCCCCTGTTGGCCGCGCCTCTGTTGGCCGATGAGGGGGACGATGGTTCCGCCGGATCCTTCGGAGATGAGCTGTCCGGGAGCTTGTCCGCAGGCCAGTTGCCAGCGGACGCCAGCCACAGGCGCACCATCGAGTCGCCCATCATCAACGGCCAGGACGCCAGCGAGACGGACTGGCCCATGACCGGCGCCATGCTGATGGACGCCGACCTGATGTCTTCGTACGGCAACTACAGCTTCCGCATGCTGGTCTGCTCTTCCACGCTGATCGCGCCTGACGTGGTGTTGTTGGCCGCCCACTGCGTGGACGAGACCAGCTTCACCTATGGCTACGGCACGCTGGAGAACGAGGACATCCGCTGGACGCGGCAGGCCGACCTGAGCGACCACGACGGCTCGCGCGTCAACGACTGGCCGGAAGATACCATCAAGGCCTGGGATTGGGTGTTCCACCCCCAGTGGGATCTCTACAACCTGAGCATGGGCCTGAATCAGAACTACGACATCGCGCTGCTCTTCCTGGAAGAGCCGGTGCTCGACGTGCAGCACGCCTACCTGGTCAGTTCCGAGGAGGCGACGCAGATCGAGGTGGACGACGAGGTCTTCGTGGTGGGCTGGGGTCAGCAGGTCGCCACCAGCGGCTACCAGTCACCGCCGCCAGGGACCTACGCCTACAAGCAGATGGGCACCTCCTACATCGCCAAGCTGGCGGACTGGGAGTTCCAGGTGGGGGCGCTGGAGTCGGACGTGCGCAAGTGCCACGGCGACTCCGGGGGCCCCAGCTTCATGGAGGTGGAGGCCGAGACGGTGGATACCATGCGTCTGGTAGGCGTGACCTCGCATGCCTACGACCAGACGGACTGCAACCAGACCGGCGGCGTGGACACGCGGGTGGATCACTACCTGGACTGGATCGACGGGGAGCTGCGCTCGCGCTGTGAGGATGGAACCCGGGCCTGGTGCGAGGAGCCCGGCATCGTCTGGGCGCCGCTGCCCGAGCCGGTGGATACGGGGGATACAGCGGAGCCCGCGGAGGATGGGGGTGAGGGCGAAGAGGATGAGGTGGGACCCTGCGGCTGCGCTGCGGGTGGCGCTGGCCTGGGCTGGTCGTTGGTGGGCTTGCTGGGGGCGTTGGGGCTGCGGCGCAGGAGGCAGCCAGGCGCGGGCTGAAGCCGCCCGCGCCGGTTATCCGGGTTCCATGCAAGCGCACCTGGTTCCGAAGAATACCGGCTGGATGGAAGTGATCGTCGGCTGCATGTTCAGCGGCAAGACCGAGGAGCTGATCCGGCGCATCCGTCGCGCCCAGTACGCTCGCCAGCCCATCGTGGTCTTCAAGCCCGCCATCGATCGCCGCTATAGCGATGACAGCGTGGGCTCCCACTCCGGGCAGCGCCTGCGCTCGTTCCAGGTGGCCCGGTCCGCGGAGATCCCGGCCCTGGTGGGCGACGCCATGGTGGTGGGGGTGGACGAGGCCCAGTTCTTCGACGACGACCTGGTGGCCGTCTGCAACGAGCTGGCCGACAAGGGCAAGCGAGTGATCATCGCCGGGCTGGACCTGGACTACGCCGGCATGCCCTTCGACCCCATGCCGGCTCTGCTGGCCACGGCCGAGTACATCGACAAGATGCTGGCCATCTGCGTGGTCTGCGGCAACCCCGCCGACCGCTCGCAGCGCATCGTCAACCGCGACGCGCGCGTGCTGGTGGGCGAAAAAGATGCCTATGAGGCGCGCTGCCGCCTGCACTGGGATCCCTGCAACTTCAGCCCCACGCAGGAGCGGCTGCCCTTTGGGCGCAACCTGGCGGAGGAGGGGGGGTAGGGGCCCCGCTGGGAGCTGGCGCAAGGGGGAAGGCACGGTTGACGACTCGCGTCCGGTTTCCCGGACGGCAGTCGGCCCGTGAGCCCAGATCCCAAGCCCGAGAACCCTCCACCCGCGATCCCAGACCCGAGATCCCTCCTCCCCCGAGAACCATCATCGCGGGCTTGGAATGAGGCAGGTTGCAGGCGCCGCGGTGCTTGCGGCGCTGGTGAGGGTTCCTACGACGCGCCCGCAGCGCTGCTGGCTGTCGAGATTCGCCGGGGGCGCTTCAGATCAGCTTCACCTTCTCATCCCGCCTCTTCCAACGCAGCACCGGGTTCTCGTCGTTCCAGCGCTCCACCGAGAGCACAGGACAGAAGGGGAAGCTGCTGGCATCCAGGGGCTCGCTGGCCCAGGGATTGAGGTAGGCGCGCGCGTGGATGGTGGTGGGATCGCGCTGGTCGCGCCCCAGCCACAGCAGGGCGGACAGGTCCCGGTAGAGGGGATCGCGGAAGCAGGTGGGCCCGCCGCGGGCGGCGTACTCCATCTCCATGTCGCAGCGCTCGCCGTCGCGGATCATCTCCATGCAGCGCGCCTGCCCGTAGAGGAACTCGCGCATATAGCCGCGGCTGACGCTCCAGGGCTGGTCCGCCACGCAGGCCAGCACCAGGGGCTGCTGCGCATGCGGGCCCAGGCGGTAGCGGTCCAGCTCGCCCAGCACGCGGTCTTCCACGGCCGCCAGGCTGGCCGGCGCTACGAAGGGACCGATGGCCAGGCAGACCCGCGAGCCGCGGCGCGTGGTGCGCCCCGTGAGCCCGAACTCCAGGTGGATGCCCTTCTTCTCGTCGATGAAGGTGGCGTAGCGGCCGTCCCAGAAGCCCTTGTCCACCTCGGCGAGCCAGCTGTCCACGGCGCGCCGCACCTCGTCCGTGTCGAAGTCGATGGGCAACCACTTGTGCACCACCACCACCAGGCGCTGGCTACCACCCACCCGGTCCAGAGCCTCCACCAGGCGCTGGATGGCCGCGCTGTCGCTGATCAGCCGGGACTTGTGGATGAAGGAGAGCACCGAGATGTTCAGCCCGCCCCCGGTCAGGCGCTTGGCGCGCAGCATGGGCCCGGGATCGCGCAGCTCTTGCACGCGATAGGCGCTACGGCCCATTAGAACGGTGGTGACGACTTCGGCGTAGCCCTGGAAGAATCGGCGGTTGTCCAGCGAGGTGAGACTGTCGGCTGCCCGCTCCGCCAGGGCGGGACCCGCTTCCTGGGCCAGCGACTCGAGGGCGTTGCGGTGGCGTCTGCCGTCGGAGGCGCAGACCTGGGAGAGGAAGCTATGCCTGGCGCCCGGCATGGTCTGCATGTCTCGCACGAGTCGGGGGCTGTACAGGGCCATGGCAGTCCTTGGAGCCTTCGCGGTGCAGCAGCCTTCCACCTGCGCCACGTGAGACGGCGGCTTGCTAACCCGCGAGGCTGCGCTGGCAAGCAGCGAGATGCTTGACGGACCGGTTCGGACCGTCTGGGCGTCATACCGCCGGGTGCCGGCTGCAGGGCTCCACGCGGGGCGAATCCTCCAGGTCCAGCACGTAGCGCACCATGGCCTTGCCGTAGAAGGAGAAGCGCAGATCGGGACGGAAGCCCCAGCTTGTCAGCTGGCGATTGGCGCCCTGGTTGTCCGCTTCGGTGGTGATCTTCACCGCGGCATGACCACGAGCCAGCAGGTCGTCGAAGAGCGCCTTGTTGATGTGGCCGCTGATGCGCGTGCCGCGCAGCGCGGGCTCGAAGCTGCAGAAGAGGCTCTCGCCAGGGATCTCGTCGCCCGAGGCGTCGAAGTAGCGGCCGGTGCGCAGCAGGCGCCGCAAGACAGAGGGGCGGCGCAAGATGCCGGGCAGCGCGGCCAGACCCAGCTGGGCGTAGCTGGCGCGCAGCACCTCGCGGAACATGCGCCCCGTGTCCGTCGAACCGGCGATGAAGCCCCGGATGCGCCCGTCCTCTTCGTAGACGAAGCCCAGAAACTGGGGATTGTCTACCAGCCCGCGGTACAGGGCCGCCAGGAAGGGCTCCCCCAGCTGCGCCCACAGGCTGCGGCCCATGGCGGCGCGATGCAGGCGGGCCACGGAGGGCGCGTCGCGCTGCTGCATGGGACGGATGCGATCCAGCACCAGCGGGTCCACGACGAAGGGCCGCGGGACAGCGCCCATGGACTCCTGCCCGGCGTCAGCGGCGCCCTCTCGCGCGCCGCTCTTCAATCCTCGCGCTCCCTCTTCAGGGTCTCGAGAAAAGCCGTCTGGGTCACGGCCCGATGCTGGGCGGCCAGGAAGTTGCCGATGGCGTCCTCGAACTCGGTGGCGAAGGATTCGTTCAGCAAGCGCCGGCAGAGCTGGACGGCCACGTTGTGGACCGGACCGAAGGAGCGGATGGTCTGGGCCAGCGCCTGGTCCAGGTCGTCGGCCACCTGGTCCACCAGGCCCAGGCTCAAGGCCTGCTGGGCGTCGACCTGGGCGTTGCAGAGCATCAGGCGCTTGGCGTGGCCCAGCCCGATGGTCTTGGCCAGGCGGAAGGTGGCCATGCCCGGCAAGAAGCCCATGTGCACCTCAGGCAGCGAAAAGACCGCGCGCGGCGTGGCCAGGCGCTGATCGGCCACCAGCATCAGCTGGAAGCCGCCGCCTGCCACCTGGCCGTCGGTCAGCGCCACCGTGACCTTGGGCAACCGCTCCAGGCGCAAGGCGATCTTCTCCCACTTGTTGAAGCCGTGGATGTCGATGGGCTGGCTGGGATGGAAGTCCTCGAAATCGATGCCCTGGCAGAAGTTGTCGCCCTGGGCACGGAAGACGACCACGTCGGCCTGGGATTCGTCCTCCAGGTGGTCGCAGATGGCGGTCAGCTCCTGGATCATGCGGATGTTGATCCGGTTGCCCTGAGCCGGACGCGCCAGGGTGACCTCGGCGATGGTCCTGTCCTGCTGCCGGCGTTCCTCGTAGCGGAGCGTTTCCAGCTTTTTCATGCCGGTCTTTTTCATGGAAGTGCCCTCATTTCGACGGAGCCCTCTGGTCGTCGTGGTTACCAGCGGATCAGCGCTGTCTCGATGGATGTGCCGGGGCCCATGGTGATCATCACGGCGTACTGGCCGCGCTTGACCAGCCCCTCTTGCATCAGACGGCGATAGCTGAAGAGAAACGAGCCGCTGGACAGGTTGCCGAAGTCGCGCAGCACGGAGATCGTGTGCCTGACATCCCAGGCGGTGAGGCCCAGGTTGTACTTGATGGCGTCGATCACCTTCTTGCCACCCGAGTGCACGATCCAGTGCGCGATGTCCCTGCGCTTCAGGCCGAAGCGCTCCAGCAGGCGATCCACGGGTTTCTCGGCGTTTTGGCCGATGAAGTAGGGGATGTCGCGGTCCAGGAAGAAGGAGAACTTGTGGGCTTGTTCGTCCCAGTCGTAGCGCATGGCGCCCAAGGCATCGGTGATGATGTGGGACTCGAAGGCCAGCACCTCGGGCGCAAAGGCGGGCATGTCGCGGGGCGCGGCCCGCAGCAGGGCCGCTGCCGCGCCATCGCCGAACAGGCTGTTCACCACCGCGGTGCGCATGCTGTTGTCGAAGACATAGGCCGCCGAACAGACCTCGATGCAGACCATCAGGGCATTGCGGCCCGGGTTGGCCAGGGCCCAGTTCGCTGTGGGGTTGAGGCCGTTCAGGCCGGCGTTGCAGCCCATGCCCACCACGTCCACGCGGGCGCAGTCCTCGCGCATGCCCAGCTCCTGCACCAGGTGGGCGGATAGGCCCGGTGCCATGAAACCGGTGGTGGTGACGCAGACCAGGTAGTCGATGTCCTGCGGGGCCATGCCCATGGGTTGCAGGCAGCGCTGCACCGCCTGGGCTCCGAAATTCCGCGCGCCCCGCAGGTGCTTGGCCAGCAGCTGACCCTGGGTCTCTTCGGGCACGCCCTCGGCGGAGGGCTCGGGGAGCATCAGGTAGCGCCCCTGGATGTGACCCGAGCGGAAGAGCGAGACGAGGCGCGGATCGTCCACCCCGTAGCGCTGAACCACCTCCTCCTGGCGATACCAGTCGGGTGGGTTGGCGGTTCCCACGGCGAGGATGCGGGGGCGGGCTGGGTGCACGGCGTTCCTCTCAGAAAGTGAGCATAGCTTGCGCGACCTGAAAATGCCGCGCATCTTCGGTATGCTGGAATATGCAGAGGTGACTGATGACCAGTGGTGACAACTCCCTGTGGGATTTCGACGAAGACGAGGGCGCCGAGGATCCCTTCGCCGAGCCGGAGGAGGAGCCGCCCCCTGCCGAAGAGGACGAGGCCGAGGACGAGGCCCCTGCGCAAGATGGCGAGCCACCGCCCCCTGCCAGGCCCGAGCCCGCACCCCAGGAGCGTGCGCCCGAGGGCGACGAGGAGGCCGAAGAAGAAGTCGGGGAGAGCGAGGTCGGTCAGTCCGCCAGCGCCGCCTTGGTGGCCCTGGGGCGCGCAGCCAGATCCTACCTGCTCTACGAGCCGGACAACGAGGCCATCCGCACCTTCCTGACCGATCTGCGCGACAAGATGTACACCTTCTTGCAGGCGCATGGAAACCTGGTCCTGGTCATTCGGCCCTGGGAGATGGTGCTGGGGACCGAGGTGGTCTACCTGAATCGCGACCGGGAGCGCTCCCTGTCCTTTCGGCTCTTTCGCGACGGCGTGCGGCGCATCACCTTCGCCACGGACATGCCCTGGGAAGAGCTGACCCAGTTTCTGGGCATCATCTCCATTCGCTACACGGGCATCCGCCAGCAGGAGGACGACATCGTCACCCTGCTCTGGAAGGCCGGCTTCCAGCAGATCCAGGTGGACTCGGTGGAGGGCTTCGTACCCGAAGAGGACGACGTGGACGTGGATGTGGAGGCCTTTGGGGGAGAAGGGGGCGGGAGCGCTTCCGCCGCCGCCATCTACGCCGACGCCCCGCGCAGCTTCGACGCGCCCTGGCCCGAGTACAAAAAACGGGTGCCCCTGACCTGGCAGCCGCTGGATCCCGCGCGCCTGAACAAGCTCCAGGAAGAAGACTCCAACCTGGCCTTGCCTGGGCAGTGCGCGCGCCTGCTGCGCGAGATCTTGACCACGGTGGCCAGCCCCATCGAGCCCATGCAGCTGTCGGAGGCGGCGCCCATCATCAACGAGGTGCGGGATTTCCTGCTCTCCGAGGGCCTGCTCTCCTCCCTGCTGGACGTGATGCGCACCATCGCCGAGCTGCCGGTCTCCACGTCCGAGCAGCAGGAGCAGGTGGTGGAGATGCTGCAGGCCTTCTCGGATGTGCGTGCCCTGTCACGCATCATCCGCTCCGTGCCCTCGGGCACGCGGGAGCTGCCCGCGGAGCTGCTGGAGCTGGTGGAATCGGTGCCCGGGGATCGGCTGCCGCTGCTGCTGCAGATCTTGAACAACGAGCGCCGCAACACGGCGCGCTGGATCACCCGCGCGCTGATCGTCCGCATGGAGGCCCACCGGGTGGACTACCTGGCCACCAACATCGCGCGCGCCGAACCCCCCGTGGCCGCGGACCTGCTGCAGGTGGTGTCCGAGATCGACCTGGACCGCGGCGTCGCGGTCTCCCTGGGCGTGGGCAAGGGCGAAGACGTGGTGCTGCAGCTGGCCGGTCTGGGCGTGCTCGAGGAGGGTCGCTACAGCAAGGAGGTGGGCCAGCACCTGGCCTCGCTGCTGGACGCACCCTCCCTCGAGGTGCGCCTGCGAGCCCTCAAGCTCCTGGCGGACAAGAGGGAACGCTGGGCCTTCATCTCGGTGGTGCGGCGCCTGGAGCGCCACGCCAACAAGGGCATGGAGCACCGCGAGTCCGAAGCCATGGGCCGGGCCATGGTGGCCATCTGGCCCGAGCGCGCCCAGCATCAGTTCGTGCGCTGGCTGGGTGCCAAGAAGCTGATCCAGCGCGTGCTGCCCGGGCAGCAGAACCTGAAGTGGGCCGTGGTCTCCGGCCTGGTCATGATCCCGGGCGAACAGTCCCAGAAGCTGATGCGCATGGTGGCGAAATCCGCGAGCGAAGACCTGCACCGCCACTGCATGAAGTGCCTCGTCATGCACCGTCGCGGGGAGGGTGAGCATGACTGACAAGCCGAACGACGAAATCCAACAAGCGCAGGACAAGCTCGAGAGCGCGCTGGCACGCGCCCGGGTCGGTGAGGATCGCGAGCTGTCGCGGCAGGTGCGCGAGGTGGGCGAGCAGTTCGCGCGTATCTTCTACGGACTGATGCGCATGACCCGCATGCACGCCATGGACAACAAGGCCTTCAACAAGCCGGTGATCGAGTTTCACCGCATCATGAACCACCTCTACGACCTGCTGGGGACCATCCACCTGATCTGCGTGGAGGACCAGGTCTACGTCAACGACGTGCGCATCCGCTTCGACATGTCCGCCGAGCACGTCGAGGCCCTGGGAAGCGAGCTGCATCGACACGGCGTAGGCGGCATCTCTTTCAACGAAGTGATCACCGATCCCCAGATCCGCGAGCTGATCCGCCTGCTGGTGGCCAAGTCCTCCCTCAAGGCCCCGCGCATGCACCTGCAACGGTCGCTGAACGATACGGGCATGAGCTCGGTGGAGCTGCAGGGCATCTTCCGCTTCCGTCTCAAGGGCGAGAAGGTGGTCAAGGTGGACCGCAAGTTCAAAGAGGTCTACAGCCAGAGCGCCCAGGTCGTGGCCGAGGCCTACGGCAACCTGGCCCAGAACCGCATGCCCAACCCGCTGCCCGTGCGGCGTATGGTCAACGACCTGATCGACACGGCCAGGTCGAAGAACGCCGCGGACATGGCGCGGGAGCACGATGAGCGTCTCCCTCATTTCGCGCGTCATACCTTGATGGTGACCAACCTCTCCGTGCTGATAGGCCGCGCCGCCCAGCTCACCGACGCCACCCTGGGCGACCTGGGGGTGTCCTCCATGTTCCACGACGTGGGGGCCACCGCCAAGGAGGACGGCTTCGACGTGCCCTACGATCGGCACCACACCGCCGGGTTGCGCTCCCTGATGAAGCAGCGCGGCTTCCACGAGGCCAAGGTGCGTCGCTTGCTGGCGGTGGTGGAGCACCACCGCCCCTACGACTGGTCACTGGGCCGCCCGACGCTCTTCGCCCGCATCATCCACATCGCCGACGACTACGACCTGTTGACCCGCTTTCGGCCGGATCGCGGCCCCATCCTGGCGCAATCGGACGCCCTGGCGCGCATGGCGGCCCACGCCGGTACCGAGTACGACCCGGATCTCTTCCAGGTCTTCGTGAACGAGATGGGGATGTTCCCGCCCGGCTCCATTCTGCGCCTGGCCTCGGGGCGCATCGCGGTCTCGGTGTCGGGCGCACGCAGCCAGGAGACCTTCGCCAAGCCCCTGTGCCGGATCGTACGCACCGCCGACCGCAAGCGTGTCACCGAGCCGCTCACCGTGGATCTGGCCATCCGGGACCGGGTGGTCAAGGTAGTGCGTCCCTCGGCGGTCTGAGCCGCGGCAGCGGATCCGCAGCAGCCCTGTCCCACCAGCGTCGCGGGTGTTACCCGCCGCCGCTGGAGAACCATCATGCAAGCGCTACCCGATCTCTTGGGGGATCTGCTGCGGCAGGCCTTCTCTTCGCTGCCTGGCGCGCCGCAGGTCGACGGTCCCCTGGTGCTGGCCACGCAGGACCCGACCTTCGGTGACTACCAGAGCAACGCCGCTTTTCGTTTGACCCGCGCGCTGCGGCAGCCCCCGCTGCGCATCGCGCAGGCCCTTGTGGAGGCCCTGCCCGAGCATCCCATGCTGGCCGGCGCGGAGGTGGCCAAGCCCGGCTTCGTCAACTTCCGGCTGCGGCAAGAGTGGCTGACCCAGGCGCTGCTGGCGCGCATGGAGGATCCCCACCTTGGGCTGGTGCAGGATGGCCGCGGCCAGCGGGTGGTGGTGGACTACGGCTCCCCCAACGTGGCCAAGCGCATGCACGTGGGGCACCTGCGCTCCACCAATATCGGCGCGGCGCTGGTAGCCATGCTGCGCGCCAGCGGGGCCGAGGTGATAGGCGACAACCACCTCGGGGACTGGGGTACCCAGTTCGGCAAGCTGCTGGTGGCCTGGGATGAGTGGAACGACCCGCAGGCCTTCGAGGCCGACGCCATCGGACAGCTGCAGCGACTCTACGTGCGCTTCCAGCGAGAATCCGAGGGGGATCCCGAGCTGCAGGAGCGCGCGCGCCGCGCCACGGCCCGCCTGCAGGCCGGACACGAGCCCAGCCTGCGGCGCTGGAAGCGCTTCGTGCAGGCCTCCATGGAGGAGTTCGAGGGGCTGTACCGGCGCATGGGCGTGCAGTTCGACGAGGCCTTGGGAGAGTCGCACTACCAGCCCATGCTGGGCCCCCTGGTGGAGGAGCTGCTGGAGCGCGGCATCGCGGAAGAAGACGATGGGGCCGTGTTGGTGCGCTTTGCGGCCTCTGACGGCAAGGGGCTGGCCAAGACGCCGCTGCTGATCCGCAAGCGCGACGGCGCTGCACTGTACGCCACCACCGATCTGGCCGCCCTGCGCTACCGCGAGCGGACCTGGAACCCGGATCGCGTCCTCTACGTCACCGACATGCGGCAGCAGCTGCACTTCAGGCAGGTCTTCGCGGCGGCCGCCAGGGCCGGCCTGTGCGACGCCAGCCTGGAGCACGTCTGGTTCGGCATGCTCAGCCTGCCCGAGGGCACCATGGCCACGCGCAAGGGCAACGTGATCCGGCTGCGCGACCTGATGGACGAGGCGGCGCGCCGGGCGCGGCGCGTGGTGGATGAAAAGTCTCCCCAGCTGTCGGAGCAGGAGCGCGAGCGCATCGCCGAGGCAGTGGGGGTCAGCGCGGTCCGCTACGCCGATCTGTCCCAGAATCCGCAGTCCAATATCGTCTTCGACTGGGATCGCATGCTGGCGCTGGAGGGCAATACGGCGCCCTTTTTGATGTACAGCTACGCCCGCGCGCGCAGCATCCAGCGCAAGGCCGGGGAGCAGGCCGACCTGCGCCAGCTGGCGTTGGGGGAGCCCAGCGCGCGGGAGCTGGCCCTGGGGCTGCTACGCTTTTCCGAAGCGCTACGCACCAGCCTGGCCGCCAGCCGTCCCAATATGTTCTGCGACTATCTCTTCGCCCTGGCCGGCAGCTTCAACCGCTTCTACTACCAGGTGCCGGTGCTGAAGGCCGAGCCAGAGCAGCGGCGTGCGCGCCTGGCCCTGGTGGAGGCCGCGGCGCGGGTGCTGCGCAGCGGCCTGGTCATGGTGGGCATCACGCCGCTGGAGCGCATGTAGGGTCGTTCAGTCGGCCACGCCCACGCGCAGCAGCAGGCGCAGAGCTCCGCTGATGGCCAACATGCCCAGGGCAGCGCGTCGGGACCCGCCGCGGGCCCAGGTGCGGCGCGCCGCGAAGAGCAGCGCGTGACGCGCCGGACGCAGCTGCCGCAGGCGCAGGTGCGCCACCGCCTTGCAGAACCACAGCTCGACGCCCTGGGGTTGCAGCTCCACGGCGCGGTCCAGGTCTCGCAGGGCCGCTACGTCGTCACCAGCGGCGATGCGGGCCAGGGCGCGGTTGCCCAGCAGCCCAGTGTGATCCGGTTCGATGTCCAGGCCGCGGTCGAAGGCCAGCAGGGCCTCTTCGTTGGCGCCCAGGGCCGTCGCGGCCACACCGCGGTTGTTCCAGATCTCGGCGATTCCGTCGTCGATGGCGCAGGCGCGCTCCAGCAGCTCCAGGGCGCGCTCGGCTTCGTCCTGGCTGATGTGGGCGCGCGCCCTGGCGTTGAGCGCCGCCAGGTTCTCGGGAGCGGCATCCAGGGCCTTGTCGAAACACTGGGCCGCGTCATCCAGCCGCTGGCTCGAGAGCAGGTCGCGGCCCCTGTGCAGCCAGAACACCGGATCGTCGGCGTGCAGGGGGATGACCCGCGCGATGGGCGGACGTAGCTTCATGGCGGCGCCATCTTTTGGGGGGGAAGACAGATTCTTCCCCCCCTGTCCGAGGCGGACACCGCCTCCCCCCCCCATCTTCGCCGCTTGATGAGCGGCGCAGGGCTGCGTACGCAGCCCTGATACAGCGCTGCGGAAGCTCTTCGAGCTGTCGGTAGGCTCTGCATTTCTCGTTTGGTGCTCGGGTTCTCGACCTGGCGGTGTGGAGTGAGGTGCAGGTCATTCAATATACCGCCACAGCGCGGACCCGTGGTATGTTGCCCCATAGCTCGATAACCAGGGACAATGAACCAGAAGGGCTCCGCCACACCCGCGCCACCCGATCTTCCGCCTGCCAAGCTCGGTCGCTATCGCCTGGTGCGCCCGCTCTCCACGGGAGGCATGGCGCGGGTCTTCGAGGGCCGGCGCGAGAGCCTGGCCGGCGTCAGCCCCCGCGTAGCCATCAAGGTCATCCTGCCGGACTTCGCGGAAGAAGAGGGTTTCCGGAGGCTCTTCAAGAACGAGGCGCTGATCGGGGCCCAGCTGCAGCACCAGAACCTGGTGCAGATCCAGGACTTCGATCGCCAGGGCAAGCACTTCTTCCTGGTCATGGAGTTCGTGGACGGCATCACGCTGCGTCGGGCCATCAACCTCTGCCGCCAGCACGGCGCCGCCATCCCCCTCACCGTCATCGCGGAGTTCGGCCGGCAGGTCTGCGATGGACTGCACTACGCCCACACGGCCAGGGCGGAGGATGGCTCCCACCTGCACCTGGTTCATCGCGACATCAAGCCCTCCAACCTGATGCTCAACGGGCAGGGCGTCCTGAAGGTGCTGGATTTCGGCATCAGCAAGGCGCTCTTCAGCCAGGAGCAGGACGGCACGGTGCGGGGCACCTGGGGCTATATGTCGCCGGAACAGGCCGAGGGGCGGCGCACGGGTCCCCTGTCGGACCTGTTCGGGCTGGCCTCGGTGCTCTACGAGTTGGCCACGCTGCGACCGCTCTTTCCCGAGCGCGACCGCAAAGAGCTGCGGCAGGCGCTCGCCAACGACGAGGGAGCCCGCAGGGCGGCCGCGCTCAGCGGTCCCTGCGGCGCCCTGGCACCCCTGCTGGTGCGGGCGCTGCAGCGCGATGCGGCGGCGCGCTACCCCTCGGCGCTGGCCTTCCAGCGCGCCCTGGCCAGCCTGGTCGCGGAGCCTGTGCGCGTGCGCGAAGAGGTGCTGTTCTTCTGGGGCAGGCTGCGGGAGCTGCAGGGCGCGGCGCCCTCGGTCCCCGGCTACGGCGACGGCTCCGCAGCCGGGCCTGGCAGCGGCGCCTCCTCGCTCGCTTCCGGTGGCGCCCTGGCCCCGGACAGCTCGCAGGGGACGGCCCGCGCCGGGGAGAGCTCCGCGGTCGCGGGCCATCCCTCCGCAGGCTTGCCTGTGGCCATCGGCCGAGCTCCTGGCGATCTCAAGATCGAAGGCGACCCGCCTGCCGTGGCTCGTGGGGGCCGTGGTCGCCGTAGCTGGTTTCGCTACCTGGTGGCCCTGGTAGGAGTGTGCATCCTGCTCTTCGCGGGCCTCAAGGTACTGGGTCTGGGCCCCTCACTGTGGCAAGGATCCCCGTCCCAGTCGGGCCAGGAGCTGGCTCCGCAGGCTGGGGAACCTGCCCAGCCGGCCAGCGTGGAAGCGGTGGTGTCGCCTGCCGCAGAGCCGCCGCAGCCGACCGCGCCCTCCTCCGAGGACGAGGGCCGGGAGGCTGGCACGGAGTCCCCGTCTTCACCCGAGCTGGCTGGTGAGGGCGGGGCGGAAGGCGCAGCTGGGGCGGCCAGCTCCGAACCACAGGGCGCCGCCATAGAGAACCTCTCGGTCGAGGCCCCTCCACCTGTACCCCGCAGCGCGCTCCCACCGGATTCTGTCGGCCTGCTCACCGTCAGCTCCATGCCGCGTTCGCGGGTCTACCTGGATGACGAGTTCCTGCGCTGGGCCCCCCTCTTCCAGCAGGCCGTGGTCCCGGGTCCCCACGTCGTGAAGCTCGTGACGGAGGACGGGCGCAGCTACACCTTCCGCGTCGAGGTGGAAGAGGGGCAGGAGGTGCGCAAGATCTGGCACTTCGAGCAGGGCATGTGGGTGGAGCAATGAGAGGCGTCGCGCTGGCCCTGGTCCTGTGCTGCTGCGAGGGGCCGCCCGCGTCCGTCCCTGCAGGCAGCCCCGCTGCGCAGGGGGCGCTGCAGGCGGAGCAGCTGGCGCAGCTGGCGCAGCAGGTCGACCAGGTGGCGCACCAGCTGCAGTCCATCGGAGACCCGCAGCTGCCCGGAGATCTGGATCAAGCTGCCTTGTCGGACATGGCGGAGCGCATGGCCCGTCTGGAGGAGCTCTCTGTGGCCATCCACCGGCAGCTGGACCAGATGGACGAGTTGGCCCGGATCAAGGCGCAGGAGACGCCGTCCGCTCCTTGAGCGTCTGCTGGAAGAAGCGCTTGTGCAGCGCGCGCACGTGGGTCTCGAGCTGGCGGAAATCCAGGCGCTCCATGCGGTCGGCGGCCGTGCCGTGAACGGGATCGCTGCCGGTGCTGGCCAGCAGAGCTTCGCGCCCCAGGGCATCGACGGGCGCCAGCGCGAGCTGGGAGCCCCCCAGGGGGCCCAGCAGCAGGAGCTCATCCACCTGCTCCCAGGGCAGTGGGGGAGAGGCCAGCAGGGCCAGCTGTCCGCCCCAGGGAGAGAGGCGGCAGAAGAAGGCGCCGCGGGGCGCCTCGCCGGGCAGATCGACGCTCTTGGCCAGGGAGATCATGGCGGCGATGGCCGAGGCTCCCAGGTCAGCGCCCTGGCCGCCGTCCTGCGCCAGGATCAGCAGGTCGGCCGGCGCGGGCCCCTGGCGCTGGCCGCAGATGTTCCAGTCTTCGCCCGTGGGCTGGCGAAAGCTCCTGCCAAAGGCCGGCTCCGTGCCCATCTGCTTCAGGCGCAGCTCCACCCCGCGGGCCAGCTGGGACGCTCCCTCCGTGCCTGGCCCCCTCCCCTGGGCGTCGAGGGAGGTGACCAGGTGGATGTCCCGCTGCAGATCCTCCTGGGAGATGGATCCGGGGCCGCCTACGGGCAGCGTGACGCCCAGGTCCTCTGCCGGGCAGCCGCAGAGCAGGAAGGCGGCCAGGGCGCTAGGCGTAGCCATGTTCGACGAACCAGGCCCAGGCGGCCGCCACGCTCTGTTCGATGGGGGTGCTCGGTAGGCCCAGCTCGGACCTGGCCCGGCTGCCATCGCGGTAGCGGCTGGCCTGCATGCTGCGCAGCACCTCGGGATTCAGACCCGCAGCCCGCTTGGAGCCCAGGCGCGCCAGGCCCGCCCCCAGCAGGCCGGCTGCACGGGTGATGCTGCGGGGCAAGGGCAGCAGGGGCGGGGGGCGACCCACAACGCGCGCCACCTTTTCCATGAAGCTGCGGTAGTCCAGGTTCTGGGTGCCCAGCAGGTAGCGGCGCCCCGCCCGGCCCTTCTCCAGGGCCAGCAGGTGCCCCAGGCCGCAGTCCGCGGCATCGACGAAGCACTTGCCGCCGCGGGGGTGGAAGGGAATCCAGCGCCGCGCCATGGCCAGGATGATGGCACCGCTGGTGGGCTTGACATCCCAGGAACCCACGACGAAGTCCGGGTTCACGGTAACGGCCCCCAGGCCCCGCTCGACAGCCTGGCGCGCAATGGCCTCGGACTCGAGCTTGCTGTCGAAGTAGGCCCGCAGCGCTGTGCCGCGCCCGTAGACCCTGTCGGGATCGGGCAGCGGGCTCTCTTCGTCAGCCGGGTCCTGCAGGCTGCCCCAGCCCAGGGTGATGCTGGACGAACAGAGGACGAAGCGCGGGATGCCCAGCTCCAGGGCGGCATCGCAGAGCGCCTGCGTGGCGTCCACGTGGACCTGGCGCATGCGAGCGATGCCCCCGGGGGTGGGGTCGAAGAGCCCCGCCACGTGCTGGATGCCATCACAGCCCCGCAACGCCCGCCGCAGGTCGCGCGGATCGTCCAGCGCCACCTCCACGCGCTCCACCTGCAAGCCCTCCAGGGTGCGAGGAGAAGAGCTGGGGCGCAGCGCGCAGCGCACCCTGTGGCCCCGCGCCAGGTGGGCACGCACCACGTGGGCTCCCACGAAGCCCGTTCCGCCGGTGACGAAGACGCGCATTATGGTTGGAACATCTCCCGCCCGATGATCATGCGCTGGATCTGGGAGGTGCCTTCGTAGATCTGGTAGATCTTGGCGTCCCGCATCAGCTTCTCGACCGGGTACTCGGAGCTGAAGCCGTAGCCCCCGAAGAGCTGCACGGCGTCGGTGGTGACCCGCATGGCGGTGTCGGCGGCGAAGGCCTTGGCCATGGAGGCCTGGGCGGTGTTGCGCTTGCCGGCATCAGCCAGGGCGGCGGACTGCCAGACCAGCAGGCGGGAGGCCTCGATGCCCATGGCCATCTCGGCGATCATGAAGTTGACGGCCTGGTGGGCCGCGATGGGCTTGCCGAACGTGCTGCGCTCCTGGGCGTAGCGGATGGCGTGCTCCATGGCGGCGCGCGCCACGCCCACCGCGCCGGCGGCCACCGGGGGGCGCGAGTTGTCGAAGGTCTTCATGGCCAGCATCCAGCCCTGGCCCACCTCGCCCACCACGTTTCCTTCGGGTACCTCCACGTCCTCGAAGCTGATGCCACGGGTGTCGCTGGCGCGCTGACCCATGTTCCATTCCTTCTTGCCGGGCGTGACACCGGGCCAGTCCCGCTCCACGATGAAGGCCGTCATGCCGCCCCGGGCGCGCTTGGCGGGATCGGTGACCGCCATGACGAAGTACCAGTCCGCCACGCCAGCGTTGGTGATGAACATCTTCTGCCCGTTGAGGATCCAGCGATCCCCCTTCCACTCGGCGCGCGCGCGCAAGCCTTGCACGTCGCTGCCCGCGCCGGGCTCGGTCAGGGCGTAGGAGGCGAAGCCGTAGTTCTCCACCATGGGCGCTACGTAGCGCTCCAGCAGCTCGTCGGAGGCGCCCTGGATCACCGGCTCCAGCGCCAGCGAGTTGGCCTCGACGGCCGTGCCGATGCCGGAGCAGCCCCAGGCCAGCTCTTCGGCGATCAGGCAGCCGTCGAGCACGCCCAGCCCCAGGCCGCCAAAGCGCTCTGGGATGTGGGTGTTCATCAGGCCCAGGCTGTGCAGGTGGCGCAGCACCTCGTGGGCGAACTCGCCCGTCTTGTCGTGGTGGGCCGCTGCCGGCCGCATCTCGTTTTCGGCGAAATCGTGCGCCAGGGCCTGCAGCGCCTCTTGCTCTTCGGTGAGGTCGAATCCGATCATCGGGTTTGTCTCTCCCGTCTTCGGGGAACGCGCGCTGCGGGGGCCGGATACCCGCCGCGGATGTCGCACAGGATACCGAAGCCTATCTCTCACCGGATCTCGCGGCCATCCAGGGGTGACAGCCGGGCGGGGGGTGTTTAGGTAGGGGCCGAGCCAGCATTGGATAGAGGTGCATCATGTCCGAGGAATCCCGTACGCTGCAGGTCCTGTCCACCCCCAACCCCGAGGCGCTCAAGTTCCAGGTGGGCGAGACGCTCGTCGCCTCGCGCGCCTACGAGTTCGTCTCGGCCGAGGCGGCGGTCGATTCGCCCCTGGCCCGCGGGCTCTTCGCCATCGAAGGCGTCCAGGGCGTGCTGGTGGGGCCCGATTTCGTCACCGTGACCAAGGCGGCCGGCCTGGATTGGGGCGAGTTCCAGCCCCTGGTGCAGCGCGCCATCCTCGACTTCTTGAAGAGCGGGGAGCTGGCGCTGCTCGAAGAAGATGCTGTGGGAGAGGCCGCGCAGGATGCCACCACGGGCAGCGGCATAGAGCAGCGCATCCAGACCCTGATCTACGAGTCCGTCCTACCGGCGCTGGCCCAGGATGGCGGCAGCATCGAGTTCGTCGGTCTCGAAGAAGGCGTCGTCAAGGTGCGCCTGCAGGGGGCCTGCGGCAGCTGCCCCCACGCCACCATGACCCTGGCCTACGGCGTGGAGCGCTTCCTCAAGGAGCACGTGCCCGAGGTCACGGGAGTGGAACGCGTGATGTGAGCGCCCGGCCGCACTAGACTGGCGGCAGGCGGTCCATGAAGTTCTCGACGCAGGTGCGCAGCTGGTCGCGGCTCTGCCTGAAGCGGCGCTTCCAGCCGCCGAGGGGGTCGGGCACCTCGAAGAGTCCGCAGAAGGTGCCCAGCAGCAGGATGCGGTCTTCTTTTTCAGGGGCCCGCTTGCGGGCCTCGCGGGAGTGCTGCGCCTCCATGACCAGGATGTAGTCGGCCCAGTTCAGGATCTCCGGCGTCATGGCCTGGCTGCGATGCTCGCTGATGTCGATGCCTATCTCGGCCATCACCTTGACGGCGTTGGGCTCGGCGGGGTGCCCCTTGAGGCCCATCTGGCTGGCGGAACGGACCTCCACCTCGCGGCTGCGGCTGTTGGCGTAGTGGCGAGCCAGGCCCTCGGCCATGGGGGAACGGCAGATGTTTCCGGTGCAGATGAAGAGCAGGCGGGTGGGTCGGTTCTCAGGCATCGGGCACTCCAGCGCGCCACGGTAACACATCGTGGCGAGCGTGACCCAGACGTGGGTGCGGTGCGCAGAGCGAGATAGGCTCTCCGCTGCCCGACGCGGCTCGCGTCGGGTCCGGCGGAGCGTCGGCGATGGGCATCCACTCCAGCGAATCAGCTCTTCACAAACCTGCGGGCGGTCTGGTTCGGATCTGCGTCTTGGCGCTTGCGATGCTGGCCTTCCCGGCCCAGGCTGGTCGGGCTCCCTCGCCCGAGGCGGCCGAAGAGCGCGTGCAGGACCTGCTGCGCGCGGTCGTGGAGGGCATCCCTGCCAAGTCGGTCTACCTCTGGTTCTCGCAGCCTTCGCCCCAGCTGGCGGGCCCGACGGGCATTCGCATCGATCGTGAGAGGCTCAGCTCGGCCCTGCAGCACGATGGGCCCTTGGGCCGGATCCTGGTGGACCAGCCCCCCGTGGCCGCCACGGTGATGGGGCCCGACTACGCCAGGGTCGTGCTGGCCACCTCGCCTCATCTCTCCTTCGTCCTGCGACGAGAGGGAGGCCGTCCGGTCATCACCCGCTGGGAGGTGACCAGCTGCGGAGCCTGCCGCGAGCCAAGGCGCTTCGTCCAGGACCTGTTGACCCAGGTGCGCGAAGATGGAACTCCCCGCCTGGTCCCGGGGCTCGACCTGCAGCTGGGGCGCCCCGGCTCCGAGCTGGAGGGTCAGCGCGACCTGTGGCGCCACGCCTTCCAGGCGCGCAATATCACCGCTGGCTACCTGCGCTGGCTGCTGCAGGACGCCCAGGTGCTGGGTGTGGAGCTGGAGGGTGTGCGGGTCTCGCTGCGCGATCGGGTCGAGACCTGGCCCGTCGCCTATCGAGACAAGCGCTGGGCGCTGCAGTACGAGCGCCTGCCTCCGGACTCGCTGTTGCGACTGGACCAGCAGCATGTGGATCAATGGCGCGACGAGGCCCTGGTGCGCGACAAGGCGCTAGAGTGGTGGTTGCCTTGGCAACGCCGCACCGCGGATGGCGGCCGGCTCTTGACGGACCACGTGGTGGCGGTCGCCTGGCAGGAGGTGGAGCAGCGCTGGGTCCTGGTGCTGCAGCGATCTGATCGCCGCATCGCGGCGCTGGTGGGCCTGGAGCCCGACGGCACGGTGTCCCAGCGCCTGCCCCTTCCCAGCTGGCCCGACCGGTTGCCCAGTCCGGTGAGGCGTTGGACCCGCGCCTGGACCGCCAGCTTCGCCCCCTCCGGGGACCGACTGCTGCTGGCCGCGGCGGGCCGCAGGTGGTTCGTCTCGCCCCGGGACGGCTCCGCTCCTTCCGGCCCGCGTGGGGTACTGGGCGAGATCCGCGCTGCGACCTGGGCGCCCGATGGGAGTCTGGTGGCGCTGGGGGATGATCGCGGCAACATGGGGCTGATCGACGCGCGCAGCGGGCAGCCGCGCCAGCTGCGCTACGCCCGCGCCATCGCCGGCGCAGCCCCGGGCGCGATCAGCGGCCTGGAGCTGACGGACGGCGGCGCCGGCCTGCTGGTGGCCTGGAGCAAGGGCCACCTGCAGCATTTTGCGGTTCCCGAGCTGGAGCCGCGTGGGGAGGTGCAGGAGGTCTGCTGCGGATCCGCGCTGGGCATGGATGTGCGCAGCTTGAGCGGAGATGCCCTGGTGGCCTGCGGCGGAGCCTGCCCGCCCATGGCTGCATCCCGCGTCTCGCTGGTGGGACGGCCGCAGCAAGAACAGTTCGGCGACGCCCTGCTGGGGGAGGGGGGCGTGGTCTCCGGATCACCCGATGGGCGCTGGGTGGTCCTGGCGGGCGATCAGGCGGGCCGTTGCGCTGCGCTCTGCCGCAGCGAGGACCTCGGGCCCGTGAGGTTCTTCAGCGAAGTGCCCCTGGAGCAGGTGGTCTGGAACTCCACGGGCAGCGCCCTGCTGGCGCTGCGCGCCGACGGCAGCGCCGTGCTCTGGGAACTGGAGAACCTGCTGCGCTACTCGCAGCCGCCCTCGAAGGGGTAGCTGACCCTGATCTCGGCGGCGGCCTCAGGGACGGCCGCGCCGCGGAACCAGATGGCGTTCTGGTCGCTGAGATAGGTCCAGCCGTCCACGGCGCTGTAGGAGACCTTGGAGCCGTTCACCAGCACCTCGATGTAAGCGATATTGGTCGGTACGTAGCTCAGGCGGAAGATGGTGGACATGCCCATGGCTTCCAGCGAGAGGTAGGCCAGCACCTCTTCGAAGTCGGCCTGGTCGGTGCGGGCCAGGAAGCCGCCCGTCTCGTCCACCACCTCGATGTACTTGTTGCAGCCGAAGGCCGCGCCGCCGAAGTCCACGTACTCGCAGACGGCCGAGAAGGAGACCAGGTCGGGATCGCTCTTGAGGCCCTTGAACCAGGAGGCGAAGGAGGAGGCGCTGCGGCTGGAGTCGTCGTCCTCGTCGGTGACGATGATGCCAGTGAGGGTCACATCGGAGCCGTCGTCGGCGGTCTCGCGGAAGAAGCCAGCGTTGTAACCCGAGACCAGCGGTTCGGTCAGGGCGGCGTAGACCGCGTCCAGGCCGCGCTCCGAGCCCGAGCCCGTCACGGCGTAGATCTCGGCGATGGTCTGGTTGAAATCGGACTCGGGATCGGCCGAGGTCCTGTCGAGGTAGGTGGGATCGCCCTGCAGGTTGCCGGAATCCGCGGGCAGGTCCATGTCGGTGGTGACGACGCCCAGGTGGAAATCCAGATCCAGATCGATGAAAGAGCTGATGAAGACGTCGAACTCGTCCATCACCATCTGCATCTCGTCGGACATGGAGCCCGAGTTGTCGGCCACCCACAGGATGTCGGCCGGGCCGGGCTCGCCCTGGTAGAAGACCTCTTCGTACTGGGCGTCTTCGGAGCCGACGCCCTCGACAGGCACCAGCACCTCGGCTTCATCCGGGTCGTTGGAGAGGATCTGGATGTCGATGGCGTAGCCCTCGTCCACCGCCGGCTTGAAGGTCACTTCGAAGCTGGTGCTGTCTTCCGGTGCCAGGGTGAGGGGCAACAGGGTGCTGTCAAAGGTGTAGCTGAAGCCCACGGTGCCCGTGCCCGTGAGATCGACGCTGTCCACGACCAGGTCTTCGTCGCCTACATTGCTGATCACGACATCTTGGGGCGCGCTCTCGCAATCGTGCATGATGTAGCCGAAGTCCAGCGCGGTGGGCTTCACCTCGATGTCGGGGGCCGTGTCGGGGGGTGAGTCCGGAGGCTGGCTGGTGTCTTCGGGCGTAACGGCTTCCCCGGGATTGGGGCGGTTCAGGTCGTACTCGGAGCAGGCCAGCAGCGCCATGGGCATGGTGGCCAGGATGAGCAGGTTGAATGGACGCATGGCGACCTCCTTGGATGCCGTAATATATCCGAAGGTGCGCTATACGCTCGTTTTTCTGCATCCCGCTGGCTGCGGCGTGCTGGCTTGAGCTTGGAGGTGCGCGTTTGTCAGCTCTTTTTCAGTCCAGCCGAGTCGCCTGGTGGCTGGTGGCAGCCTTGGGGCTGCTGCAGCTCTGCCTGGGCTGGGTGGGCTGGCTGCGCGCCCATGGTCGGACCACCTATGTTCTCACCCCCCTGATCGACGTGGTGCCCGGTGGCGCGCCCCTGGGGGCCGTGGAGGCTGCCGAGCTGCTGGCCGACGCGCGGCACCAGGCCGACCAGAGGGACATCCAGCGCGCCTATGCCCGCCTCGGCTCGACCTTGTCCCTGGACGATCTGCTGCGCGGCGTACTGGTGCTGGAGGACCAGGGGCAGGGTCTGAGCGCCGCCCAGGTAAGGCGGCTGGAGCCCATGCTCTCGGGCGCCCAGCAGGAACACCGCGAGCTGCTGGCCCTGCAGGCCGGCATCCTGGACCTGGAGCGGCGCATCGATGGTCAGCTGGACGAGGCCCTGGCGCTGCTGCCGCCTGCCACCAGTGCCAGGCTGGAGGCCCCCCGGGATGCGGCAAAGAGGGGTGAGCCTTGAGGTCCGGCCTGCCCTGGATCTTGGCGTCGGTCCTGGCAGCCAGCTGCCTGGCGCAGACCGTGCTGCTGGTTCGGGACCAAATGCTGGCTCGACAGGGGGCGAGCGCGCGCAACCTGCCCATCTTCGTTCCCGTCTCGTTGGAGTACGAGCGCGCCATGCGCAGACAGCGGAACCAGCCGGTTGGCAGGGGAGGGGAGCAGGCCCTGGAGCTGGTGCGAGTCCTGCTGGCCGAGCCCCTGGAGCCGGCCACGGCGGCGCAGCTGGAACCCTCCATCCGGGCCCTGCGGGACAGCAGAGCTCGGTTGTTGGAGCTGCGCAACAGGCGCCACGCGCTCAACGTGGCCATGATGGACCTGGGGGTGGCCCTGGTGGCCGAGCTGGAGCCCGGCCAGTGGGAGGTCATCAACGCGCAGCGCGATGTCCTGCGGGCCAGCGGTGATCTGGCAGCCTTCGACCAGCTGCTGGAGAGCTTGCGGTGAGGGCGCGCGGCTGGGCTCTGGCGCTGCTGGCGCTGGCCGCTCTGACACTGGTCCGTCCGGCGTTGGCCTGGCTGCCGGAAGAGGGCGGCGAGCCCGTGCAAGGAGAGGGGGACCAGACGGTCACCGTGCTGCTGCGGGGCGTGGCCGGGGGCCACAGGGTCGAGGCCTGGCTGGGTCAGGACAGCGCCATGATCCTGCAGGACATGGGCGGGGGAATGCAGGCCGCCAGCTTCCGTACCACGCCAGCCCGCAGCTGCCGGCTGACCCTCTTCGACGTCAGCGGCGAGAACAGGAGCGAGCTCTTCGACGGCCTGGTGATCCTGGCGGATCAGCATCGCGAGATCCTGGCATTCCAGGTCGAGCAGAGGCATGGCGTCTCCAGGGCGCTGCGCATCCCGCTCACGCCGGCGCTGCAGAGCGAGCTGGCCCTGGACCAGCGCCTGCCCTACTTGGTGGCCTTTGGCTGGGGGGCGCTCTGCCTGGTCTACCTGGGCTTTCTGGCAGTGCTCTGGCGTCGATCGCGGGCCGGACCGGCGGATCGAAATGACTGATCCCCGGCCGCGGCGCTGGGGCGCCAGCCTGGCGGTCTTCTGCGGCTTCCTGGCGGTCTCGGCCTTCTTCAGCTGGCCCAGCGTACGCTTCGATCCCCAGACGCTGGTCACTCGGCACTTCGACCTCTACCCCACGATCTGGCTGCTGGAGAGCGGAGCCCGGAGCTTCCCTCACATGCTGAGCTCGGGCAGCGCCTGGCCCTTCGGCGAGAGCCTGGCCAGGGTCGACTCCTACCTGCTGTTGCTGTTGGCCTGGTGCAACCAGGGCCTGCTGCCTGGTTGGCTGCTGGCTGGCCTGCTGGCCTGGCTGGGCCCGGCCATCAACGCCATGGCCGCCGAGCGCTGCGCGGCGTGGGCCTTTGGCGTGCCTCGCCCCTGGAGCCTGGTGGCCGGGCTGGCCTACGGTTTTTCGGGCATCGCGGCCTGCGCCTTGCTGGAGGGGCATGTCTACCAGCTCTTGGCCCCCTGGCTGCCCCTTTTGCTGGTCGCGGTGTGCAGGGGCGGCCGGCCCGCCGCGGCCCGACCCTGGGCCTGGGGCCTGGCCGTGGGCGCCCTCTGGGCGCTCTGCCTGTACAGTACGGCCTACCTGGGGCTGGTGGCTTCGCTGCTGCTGGCCGGAGCGCTGCTGGCAGGCGGCCGCGTCGCCCTGCGCCTGCTACCCGCCGCGGCCCTCGTCATGGTGCCGGCAGCCGCGGAGTACCTGTGGCTGTTCTCCAGTGGTGGCGGCTGGGAGGGCTTTGCGGCCTTCGACGACACCATCCTGGCCACGGGCGCTGCCAGCTTCGGCAGCCTGGCCACCTGGAGCGAAGCGCGCGATCTGGGTGCCCATTCCATCGGTGCGCCCGTGGGCTTCGCCGTTCTCTGGTGCGCCCTGCTGGCGCCCGTGGTGCTGCGCGGGCGGCCGGGCTGGCGTATGCTGCTGTTGCTGGCCCTGGTCGGTCTGGCGCTCTCGTTGGGGCGCTTCCTGCGGCTGGACACCCACGGGCCCTTCATCTGGTCGCCCCTGGTGCTGTTGGCCTGGCTGCCCGGGGCGCAGCACCTGGAGTTCCCGGTGCGCTTCGCCTGGCTCTACGCTCTCTGCGGGGGCTTGGTAGCCAGCATGGTCCTGGCGCAGCTCGCCCGGCGTCTGCCTCTGTGCTGGGTGCTGCCGGTGCTGGGCCTGGTGCTCGTGGAGAACACGGTCGGGACGGGCATGCCCTGGCGCCTGCGCCAGGCCGTGGCCACCGTGCCCAGCGCCTATGCCGCCGCGCCCAGCGAGCGCGCGGTGCTGGATCTGTACGGCCACGGCCTGGACCGCAGCGGCGAAGAGCTGGAGATGTGGACGCGCAACCTGGCCTGCTACTACCAGGCCCAGCACGGCCGGCCCGTCTGCGAGGTCTGCCTGGGCACCTGGAGCGGCAGCCCGCGAGAGGTGCTGGACTACTGGCTGAGCACCCGGCTGCTGGTGCCGGGGCTGGGGGGGGAGGGGGAGCGCGAAGCGCGGGATGGGGCGTACGCAGTGGGAGGGGGGAATCCACTCCCCCAGCTATCTCCCGTGAGCGGAGATGAGCTGAGCCGGCGGCTGGCGGCCCTGGGTATCGGAGCCGTGGCCCTGCACGTCGACTACTACCGCCCTGGCGACGGCCTGGCGCTGCAGCAGGCCCTGGAGGGGCTGTTGGGGGCGCCGGCGGCCCAGAGCGAGGACGGGGGCGAGCGGCTGCTGCTCTTCACCGTGCCCGGCGAGCCCGCTGCGGATGCATCTGAGGTCTTCATGGGCCTGTTGGCGGAGTTACGGTGAGCAACGCGCCCGCCACGCTGCAGGGGCGCCTGGCGCTGGCCCTCGTCGCACTGCTCTTCTCCCTGCTGGCGGTGGAGCTGGGGGTGCGCCTGCTGCGGCCGCAGTCGCTGGGGCAGGTGGTGCCGCCGCCCCTGCTGCGGGGCCAGCTGACGCGGCCGGGCGTGCACCCGCTGCGCAGCGAGGAGTACGCCCACCAGGTCCATGTGAACCAGCGGGGCTTCGTGGATCGCGAGTGGGGGGAGAAGCTTCCGGGCAGCTCGCGTGTGGTCCTGATCGGGGATTCCTTTGTCCAGGCGGCCCAGGTGCCCTTGGAGGATGGCCTGGGCCGCGTGTTGGAGGAGGAGCTGCAGGGCCGGGACCGGCCCGTGGAGGTGCTCTCCATGGGCGTGCCCGGCGCGGGGACGGCCACGGCGCTGGGCCTGCTGGAGCGCTACGCGTTGCCGCGGGAGCCGGACCTGGCAGTGCTGGGCTTTCTGCTGGCCAACGACGTGCTGAACAACCACCCCCTGCTGGATAGCAAGACGGACAAGCCGTACTTCACCCTGCGTGATGGCCAGCTCGTGCCCACCGATGCCCAGGACGCTGCCCTGCGGCCGCTGGCGGGACCGCTCTGGGCGCGCAGCCATGCCTGGCGCTGGTGCGCCCGAACGCTGGCGGCCCGGCGCCTGGCCCGCCTCAAGCTGGAGCGTGGAGGGGGCATGCCCCTGGATCTGCGGGTGCACGATCCGCAGGCAGGTCCGCTCTGGGAAGAGGCCTGGTCGGTGACCGAGGCCCTGCTGCAGGCCATGTCCAGCCGCTGCCGAGAGGCAGGCGTGCCCTTCGCGATCCTGCTGATCCCCGATCAGATTCGCGCCACCCGCCAGGGCTTGGCTCGTGCCAGCCAGTCCTGGCCGGCGCTGGAGGGGTGGGACCTGGAGCGGGCGGCCGCGCGCGCAGGAACGCTGGCCGAGGCCGCTGCGCCGACTCTGGACCTGGCACCCGCCCTGCGGCTGGCGGACGACCAGGGCGCTGCGTCCCTGTACTACCCGCGCGACGGCCACTGGACCGCGCGCGGCCACCGCGTGGCGGCCCAGGCCAGTGCGGAATTTCTGGCGGCGTTGCTAGCCGATCATCCAGCGCAAGGTCAGCGAGAGGAGCCAGAAGCCGGAGATCAGGGCGACGAGGCCGACCAGGTACCAGCGCAGCTCGAGCCAGGCCCCCCGGGGTGAGGGGCCATGAGCCCTGGGGTGGCCCTCGTCGAGAACCGACTCGTCACGCAGCCAGCGCAGGATGCCCGAGGGGCGGGGCAGCAGCATGGGTACGCGCTGCCGGTAGGCCTCGTAGGCGGGTCCGAAGCGTTGATCGCAGTAGCGTTCCTGCAAGAAGCGGTTGGTCAGCAGGGAGTAGACCACCAGCAAGGGGACGATGCCCAGCACGAAGACGACGGACCCGAAGATCACGCCCAGTCCCAGCACGCCCAGCAGCTTCCCCAGCACAGAGGGGTGGCGCACCACGGCGTAGGGTCCGGTGTCCACCAGCCAGGTGGGGCCTCCGTCCACGTGCGATCCGGGTGAGCCACGGCCGGAGAGGTAGAGGTAGCCGTAGACGTACCAGACCCAGAAGGCCCCCGTGCCGATCATGGCTCCCCCCAGCGCCGCGCCCAGTGGCCAGGCCAGCAGGGGCTGCAGCTCCAGCGCCAGGTCCATGCGCCGGCCGATCCAGGCCATGACGATGGCGGCGGGCAGCATCACGAAGAGGTGCACCGCGAAGTTGCGGTAGAGCTCCGGACGACGGATGGCGGCCAGGCAGGTGCCCAGGTTCGGACGCTTGGGGAACGTGCTGGGGCGCTCACTTGGGTTGGGCTGGGGCATGCTCTGCGCGTCACCCACGGTCAGGATGGCCGTACTCCCTAACCACGGGGGGCCGCAGCGCGCGATACTCCGGCGGACGATCCTGCGGACCGTGGAAGGAAAAACGCAGGTGGAGCAGCTCGTCCTCGCGGGCGATCACGCCTCGGGCCCACCACCAGCCGTGCTCAGCAGCCCGAGAGGGCAGCGCCCAGCGCACCAGCGCGTCGGGATCGTCCTGCCAACCTGAGCCCTGGTCCTGGTGGGCGGCCGCGGCGCGCCGCGGCAGCAGCGCCTTGTCGCCGGAGGCGATGCGCTGGGGACAGGACCGTCCCAGGGCGGCGCGGATGCGCTCGTCCGCGTCTCCCTGAACCGCCCGCAGCTGCTGGCAGGCGCCCTGCGCGGCCAGGGCCTCCGTCGCCCGCAGCCGGATCTCGGCATCGCCGTGCTCCAGCAAGGGTGCGATGGAGGCGGCCCGCCCCTCGCCTGTGCGTCGCATGGCGTCCAGGGCCGTCACGACCACGTCGGGATCGGGATCCGCCAGGCTGGGAGTCAGCCTGCCGGCGTTGCCCTTGGACCAGCCCAGCGCCTCCACCGCGCTCTTGCGCACCTCGCCGTCCGCATCGCGGCTCAGCTCCTCGAGCAGGGGCAGCTGCTGGGCGCTGCCCCCCAGGAACTTGCAGAGGTCCTTGCGCAGGGTGGCGTCGGGGCTGTTGGCCATGGCCCGTATTTCCTCAGCGCTGCGCGGGGGGCCGGGGGGGTGGTAGGGAGCGCTGGCCATCGGATGGCCCAGGCGGGTGAGAGCGCGGGCGGCGGCGGCGGCCACCAGCCGGGTCTGGTCCTGCGCTGCCTGGCGCAGGGGTTGCAGCGCCCGGGGATCGCCGATCTCGCCCAGAGATTGGGCGGCTGTGCGGCGTAAGAAGCTGTTGGGATCATCCAGCATGCGGACCAGCTCGGGCACGGCGCCGCTGCTGGCCAGGCGCCCAAGACTGCGGGCCGCCTCGCGGCGCACGTCCACGTCCGCATCGTCCAGCAGTTGGACCAGCACGGCCTCGCTGTCGGCCATGTAGCCGAGCCCCCAGGCCGCCTTCCAGCGCTGATAGGCATCGGGGGAGTCGCTGGCCAGGGCCTGCAGCTGCCGCGCCACGCGAGCATCGGCCGCTCCCTGGGAGGCCAGCCGGGAGAGGCTGTGGGTGGCGAAGAGCCGCACCACGCTGGAGGCGTCATGGCTGAGCGCCACCAGGGCCGCGACGTCGTGCAGGCGATCCGCGGCCCGCGCCCGCACCAGGGGTTCCCGGTCCTGGGCCAAGCCTGCCAGCAGGGCCTGGTCCTCGCTGGTGGCGGCCACGGCCAGGCGCACGGCTGCGTCCGGATCCTCTTCCAGTCCCGGCGCCCCGGCGCGGGCCGCAGCGGCCCGGATGCGGGGATCGGGATCAGTGGGCAGGGCCTGGGCCAGGCCCAGGTGCTGGTCCAGGCCAGGGGCAAGGCGCTCCTCCCCGTCCGTGGGAGCGTACCAGGGAAGCCGGTAGTGTTCGGCCACCTGCCGGGCGGCGACCCAGCCCCCCAGGCGAGGTCGTCCGGTCAGTAGAGCTGGGTTGGCCCACAGGCTGAGGCTGGCGACGGGATCCGCTACCGCCAGGCCGAGCCAGGGCAGCTGCGCTGCGGCCTGCGCCGACCAGTCCTCGTCGCCTGGACCCAGGATGGCCAGCACATCGCCGCCCCCCTGCAGCCCGCCCGGCTCCAGGCGGCGTGTCAGGGACTCCAACGCAGTGCCGGCGGGGATCCAGATCAGCGCCAGCTGGCCCGGGGAGGTGGCGGGGCGCTGGGCTGGCAGTTCCTCAAGCTGCAGCTGGAGGGTCCGCCCCAGGGCGAGGGCGCCCTCGTCCATGCTCAGGGCGAAGGCGGTGGCGCTCCAGGGACCGGTCCAGGGCTCGCCGCCACCCGGGGCGCCTCGCGCGGCCCGCTGCGCCGCCGCGGGGGGCAGCTGGGGCGCGTCGGCCTGCACAGGGGTCTCTTCGCCCCTGGCGGGGGCGATGTCGGGCTCGCCGCCAGGGGGATTCGCGCAGGCCAGCAGGAGCGGCAGGCTGGCGAACATCGGTTTTTGCAGCCTTGGATAGGGGATCGTACGCTGGGGCCGGCCCAGGGGGACTGCTGCACCGCCTAACCAGCGCCAGGGCTCGACGCCTCCGCTCGGGATACGCTCACGACATGGTAGAGCGCGCCGCAACAAAGCAGCAGGACCCTGGCGAAGCCGGGCCGGCGTGGGTCTGGCTGGCCTTGGTCGTGGCAGCTGGCATCTGCGCTGTCGAGGCGCTCGCCCTGGGCGGGGTGTTTCCATCCACCTTCCCTGCTGCCCCGCAGCCCTCCCCGGTGCCGGTGCTGATCCTGGCTCCCATGGACGTGGAGCCAGCTCCTGCGCGGAGCGAAGCCGATGAGCTGTCTCTGTTCCTGGTGCGCATGACCCCCGACGACGTCGCGCGGGGCCTGTGGGCCCTGGCGGACGAGCAGGGGGAGCTGGCCCTGGATGCGGCGCAGCGGGAGGCCTGCGGTCCTGCGCTGCAGCAGCTGGCGGAGCTGCACCGGCGTCGTGGCCAGCAGCGCATGGCGCGGCGAGCCTTGGCTGAGCGGAGCCTGCGCACGGCGGGTCGCATCCTCGAAGCCACCGGGGGATGGCGGCCATGAGACGCCGGCTGCCCGAGCTGCTGCTGCTGGCTCTCTTGCTGGCGGCCCTGGTCCAGGCGCTGCTGATGCTGGCGTACGCGCCGGGCGAGCAGCGCAGCTGGCTGGCTCTGCAGCGAGCCGGCGATCCGCCCGGCGCCTTGGGCCGGCCCGGAGGAGCCGAGCAGGTCCTGCGGACACGGGTGGCGGCCCTGGGGGACTACCTGACCGTGGAAGACCTGGTCAGGGGTGCCCTGGTCCTGGAGCGCGGCGAGCTGGAAGGCGCCCCGGCCCTGGATGACGAAGAGCGGCAGCAGCTGGCCCAGCTGCTGGAGCAAGCCGCGGCTCAGCGCGACGAGCTGCTGCGCGTGGAAGGGGAGATCCGCCGCATCGATGGCGAGCTGGCCGAGGGGGCTCGGCAGCTCGCCGCCAGCCTGACCCCGGCTCAGCGCGCCTGGGTGCTGCAGCGGCGGGACGAGGTGAGCGTGGATCGCCTGGAACGGGCCTACTGGGACGAGCTGGCTCGACTGCTGCAGGAGGAGCCGTGAGCCGCGCGGTCCTGCTGCTGTTGGGTCTGGGGCTGAACCTGGCCCTGTTGGCGGTGCGGTCGGAGTTGCTGGCTTCCTGGACCTGGCTGCACCCGGTCGCTCCGCCCCTGACGCGCATCGAGGCGCTGGGCGATCAGACGCTGGCCAGCGAAGCGCGAGGTGCGGGCCCGCGGGCCGTGGCGGGGCCTGAGCTGCTTCCACTGCTGGAGGAGGCGTTGCTCCGGACAGCGAAAGCGGAACAGCAAGCCGAGCTGACGCGCCTGGCTGCGCTGCCGCAGCGCATCGGGCCCTTGCAGGCCCGCAGTCAGCAGCAAAGGGAAGCGGTTCAGCGCAGCGCCCTGCGCCTGGCCCAGCTGCTGGGAGCCCAGCGCGTAGGCGTCATCCTCGCCCGCAAGGAGGCGCTGGCCGACGATATAGGTGAAGGGCTGGTCTGGCGTCAGGCAGCCATGCGTGTGGCTCCGTGAAGCGCGCCCGCCTGGCGGTCGGGATCCTGGCGCTGCTGGCCTGTCTGCCAGCCCTGTCCCTGCTGGGTCACGAGGGGGCCTACCTGGCCGGTCCCTACTCCGAGCTGCCCGTGCGCTTGTGGGCCTTCGAGACCTTCTCGGGCGTCAGCTTCCTGGGGGGCGAGGTGGCCGGGGTGGGCTTCCCCAACAGCGGCCTGCTCAACAACCCGGATCCGCTGGGCTCGGCCTTGATGCCGGCCCTGCTCGTCGCGTTGTCTCGCCCCTGCGCCTACAACTTGCTGGTGACGCTGCACCTGCTGCTCAACATGCTGGCGGTCTGGCTGCTGGCCCGGGACCTGTTGCGGGACGAACTGGCCGCCCTGACCGCGGCCACCGCCTTCGGCTTGACGCCCCTGTTGTTGGTCTACCCCCTGCTCTGCGCCATCACGGACCTGCTGATCCTGTGGCCCTACCCGCTGGCCATCCTCTTCGCACTGCGCGCCCTGCGACGGCAGGGTTGGCGCGATGGGCTGCTGGCGGGTCTGATGGCGGGCATCGGCTTCGTGACCTGCCCCTACAACGTCGTGGTCTTCGGCGTCATCCTGTTCCCGGCCCTGTTGTTCTTTCCCTTGGCCTGGCGGGTGGGCCTGGTTCCCGTGGAGGACCCTCTGGCCGACGCCGGCAGGCGCCAGTGGCCCCGCGCCGCGGCGGGGCTGGTGCTGGGCATGGGGCTGTCCGCAGGCTGGTATCTGCTCTGGATGAAGTTCTTGATGGCCGGCCCGGACAGCCAGGTCTCGGAGCGCGTGGTGCTCGCCACCCGCCACGCGCCTCCCTTCTCCCTGCTGGGGCCGTGGGAGATCAAGCGCTTCACCGCGTTCTTGGTGGACTACGTGGCGGTGGGCAAGCAGGCCCTGATCGAGCGTGAGGTGGCGTCGCGCTTCTACCGGGCGTTTTCTCCCGGCCTCTGCGTGCTGGGCCTGGCCGGGGTGGGCCTGTGGAGCTGGAAGGGGCGGCGTGCGACCGTGCTCTTCTGGCTGGCCATCGCGCTCTTTGCGGCGTTGGCCTCCACGGGACCCTTCCTGCCGCTCGATGTGGAGCACAGCTTCCAGCGCCCCTACAACCTGGCCTGGCTGTCCCAGTTCTACCTGATCCCGGGCGGCAAGCTCATACTGGAGCCCTTCCGCTACGGCCTGGTAGCCGCGCTGGGCCTGGCCCTGGCGGCATCTGTGGGGACGCTGGCCTTGATGCGGCGCTGGGGGCGCTGGCTGGGTTGGCTCTTCCCGCTGGTCTACGTGGTCGAGCTCTGCTTGCTGTCGCCGGTGCCGGTGCCGCTCCCGGTGGCCCAGCCCATGGTGTCTGGCGCCTACCAGCGGCTGGACGAGGTGCTGCCCCCTGGCCCCATCGTGGAGCTGCCCTACTTCGACCGCGGCAGCCAGCGCTTCGCCCGGATGCACTTTCTGAACCAACTGGAGCACGGCCGCCCCATCGCGGACGAAGTGCTCGGCTTTCCCCCTCGCTACATGGCCGAGAACCAGTTCACCGCCGCCCTGCTGGCGGCCGAGGAGCCCCAGGGCGCCATCAACATCAAGGCGGATCGCCCCTGGCAGGCCCGCGCCGATCGCGAGCGCCTGGCGCGGGACGGCTTCGTGGGCCTGATCCTGGATCCAGGGGCCTTCTCCGGTCCCGATCAGCTCGCCAGGGCCAAGAGACTGCTGGAGCCCCTCGGCGAGCCACTGCTGCTGGAGGACCGCCTGGTGTACCCCATCGGGCCCTGGCAGGGCGCAGGCGCGGCGGACTCGGCGCCAGAAGGGGCCAGGTAGTCCCCCACCGGCCAGCCAGGCCGTCCCTGGATTTTGACTCCCGGGGCGGGGTGGGGGCCCAGCCGGTGGGGGGCCTCGGGGGGGGGGGGGGCGCCCGGGGCGGGGCGGG
>CAYVQL010000015.1:52114-58878 GCA_964454135.1 uncultured Enterobacterales bacterium
GATTATCAATCCAGGGGCGGTTTGGCGCCACTGACGTTGGGGGACATCGGGGGGGGGGGCAGCGCGGAGCGCGAGATGCGCATTGGGGGGGACCCCTCCCCCAGCTGTTTTTCACTGCGCGCTGGTGGGCTTGGAAAAGAGGGATTAGGAGATTCGATGCGCTGCGCGTTGTGCCAATTCGCGGCTATCCGGAGGCGAACCATGTCCCGTCATCTCCTTCTCTTCACGCTCTTGATCGCGGGTTGCCCCGAGCCGCCTCCCTCCTACCAGGGACCGGGCGAGGGCGGCGGAAAGCAGGGGCCTGGCGGAGCGGTCGCCGGTGGCGGTCCCCCGGAAGGGGCCGGGCAGCCCGGGGCAGCCGGAGCGGCACCGCAGAAGCCCGAGGGATTCCAGGTCGAAGAGGGCGAGGGAATCAAGATCACGGGCACGCTGGCCTACGCGGGCAGCGAAGAGGGCAGCTTCCGCATCGATTTCTTGAAGATCTCGGAAGACAGCCCCATGCCGGTGGCGGTGCATTCCCTCGAAGTCGAGGAGCTGGGCGCCTGGGAGGTGCAGGCGCCCACGAAGGCCGGGGAGTTCACGCTCTGCGCGTTCCTCGATCTCAACGAGGACGGCCCCTCTCCTGGTGAGCCCAAGGTGATCCTCGAGAAGGCGCTGAATGTGGATGAAGCCGATATCACGGGCATCGACCTGACCATCCTCGACAACTGGGATGAGACCAACCAGCCGGATCCGGGCGATCGTCCGGCCATCGAAGAGGGTGGCCCGGGCGCTCCGCCGGTGGATGGGGCCGTGCCGGTCGAAGAGGCCGGTGAGCCTGAGGCGGAAGGGGGAGCGCCCGCGGAAGAGGGCGGCGAGCCCGCGCCGGAAGAGGGAGATCCCGCAGCGGAAGAGGGAGCTCCCGCAGCGGAAGAGGCGTCCAGCGAGTAGCCTGGGCCTCAGCGCCTCTTGGCGGCTATTGGGGAGCAGGACCGCGCGGGCCCGCGTGGCCTGGTGGCGGCCGGCCCGGCTTCGGGCTGGGCTGCTTGCCGCCCAGCTTTGGCGGGGGCGGCGGTTTTCCGTCCAACAGACCTGGCCAGACCAGCTCCGCCAGCCCCGAGGCCGGAGCGCCCGCGAACTGCAACGCCCGCTGCAGGGTCTGGTAGTTCTGGGGTCCCACCTCGAATGACGCCGTCCCACCAGCCAACACCGCGTTGCGGTCGGCCACGGCCGCCACCACCGACAGCGGCCAGCCGCTGCTGCGCGAGACCGCCTCGTCGTAGCGCACGCGATCCGCAGCGGCGACCTGCAGAGCCTGCTCCAGGGTGGCCACCAGCTGGCGGCCGCGCCCGGGCTCCAGCGCCGCCCAGGGGATGCTCAGCGCCAGATCCGAGTAGAAGGGGCGCTGCTGAAGCAGTTGCAGCTCATCGGGCGCTGCTTGCAACCAGAGCTCGAGCCAGGGATCCCAGCTGATCACGGCGTCCACCTGGCCGGAGCGCAGCGCCTGCTCCAGCTCTTCGGTGCGCAGGGCGACCTCTTCGGCCTGCAGCCCCGCCCCCCAGCGCTGCCAGTCCATGGCAGGCGTGGAGCCCGGCGAGAGGCCGACGCGTGCCCCGCGCAGCTGCTGCAGGCTGTCCGCACGGTCCTTGCGGGCCAACACCCCGATGCGCCCGAGCGCCCCTGGCGAGGCCACCACGCGCAGGTCGGGGCGACGGGCGAGCATCTTCACGGTGGGAACCTCGCAGGTGAAGAAGGCGTCCAGCGCGCCGCGCGCCACATCCGATCCCTGGTCCTTGCCCGAGCGGTAGTGGTGCAGCTGGAGCTGCAGCCCGTGGGCGGCCGCCAGGTCGGGGCGTGCCTCGAGCACTGCGCCGATATGTGCGTGGATGGGGGTCAAAGAGGAGATGCCCAGGCGCAGCACGGGCTCCTGGGTTGCAGGCGGAGGTCCATCCATGGGCACAGCGCCCTGCGCGCCGGGGATCATGCCCTGCCCGATCAGCGTGCCGGCCACCTGCTGGGCCAGCAGGCGGTGGCCAGCGGCCGAGGGGTGAAAGACGTGGCCGTCGATGTGCAGGTCCCAGGCCCGCGAGCGCAGCCAGTAGTCGTCGATGTCCTCCAGGACGAAGCCCAGCTCATGCGAGAGCTGCGCCGCTGCCGCGCGGTAGTCGGGGTCCACGTAGCGTTCCACCAGCTCGGGGAGCGTGCGGTTGATGGGCATGTTGAGCCAGACGAAGCGGTAGCCCCGCTCTGCGCCCAGCTCATGGAGCCTGCGCAGGTTCTGCTGGAAGCGCTCCAGCGAGACTCGGGGCACCAACCCGGTGGCCTCTTCCGGGCCCAGTTCGGCGTAGTTGGGCTCCTGCCCGGCCTGCCGCGCGGCGTAGCGCCGCTCGGTAGCGCCGTGCAGGCGCCTCGTCAGACAGAGCACCACCTCGCGGGCCAGCAGGTAGACCTCGGAGCGGAAGAGCAGGGCGTTCGCGCTGCGCAGCGGCTCGGGCGGTACGCGCTGTTCGTCGCCGAAGTACTCGGGCCCGGGGTCGTTGTTGAAGCCCGCTATCACCAGGTCGGGCTGGTAGGCCAGGCCCGTCTCCTGCAGGAAGACCAGTGCCTGGTAGGTGGTCCATCCGGGGCAGGCGCCGTTGAGCACCTCGATCCTGCCTCCCCCCTGGCGGGCGTCCAGGATGCCCTCGAGCACCTCGGACCACATCTGGTGGCCCTCGACGCCGTGACCGAAGTTGGAGGAATCCCCCAGTACCAGCACGCGGAAGGTCCCGGCCGGCTTCTGCCGCGCTTCGCTGACCGAGCGCATGCCGTCGGCGTTTGTGGTGATGGTCCCCGCTCCCTTGTTGTTGCGAAACTCGCGCAGGTCGGGCCTGACCTGCCAGTGCAGGGTGGCGTGGGGGCGGAAGTAGGTCACCATGTCCACGGCCAGCCAGGCCCGGATGGCGGCTTCGGCGAGCAGCAGGCTGCCCGCCAGGGCCACCCATGGAAGCCACCAGACCGCTGCGCGCCGCCGCCGCCATGCAGCCAGGACTACGAAGTAGGCATTGAGCGTGATCAACGCGGCGGCGGCGAAGAGCGGCGCGGCGTTCTCGGGTGCGTAGGGCGCGGCGGGATCGATCAGCGGGCCCTTCTTCCAGCCCGGCACCACGGTCTGGCGAAAGGCCCACGCCAGGCCGAGGATGGCGATGTTCAGCAGCAGGGGCGCCAGCACGGCCAGCCAGAGCGGAGCCCTTCGGTGCGGGGAAGCGCGCATCGTCCATCCGGGGGGAGGGCAGGCCATAACCCGTGCAGGCGCGGCTATTGCCGCCGCTTCTTTCCATGAACGGGCATGCGGGAGAGTAAAATCCAAAATAGTTGCAGTGAGTACCCATCTTGGGATCGAACGAGTGCAGCCTGCAGATACGCCAGGACAGGACGGTTCGCCCACGGCCAGACCGCCGCTGTGGCTGCGCTGGGCCGCGCCGCTGCAGTCGCTGCTGCTGGCGCTGGCGCTGACCTGGCCGGCGCCGCTGCGCCTGCGCTACGCCGTGCTGGGCTCGGCCGACGCCGACACGGTCAAGCACCTGTGGACGCTCTGGCACTTCCGCAGGACGCTCTTCCATGACGGCCAGCTCTCGCAGCACACCGACTATGTGAACTTCCCGCAGGGCATGGAGCTTTGGCCCATCGAGCCACTGAATTGCCTGCTGGCGGGGCTGCTCTTCCCACTCTCGGTGGTGAGCGCGGCCAACCTGCTGGCCATTGCGAACCTGGCGCTCACCGGCCTGTCGGCGGCCTTGCTGGGGTGGGAGGTCTCGCGTAGCCGCCTGGGCAGCCTGGCTGCGGGCGCGCTGCTGCAGAGCTCGTCTTTCGCGCTGTTCACCTTGCACGTGGGCGTGGGTGAGCTGCAGCATCTATGGCTGCTGCCCATGGGCTTCTGGGCGCTGCTGAAGCTGGTCCGCGATCCGAGCTGGCGTCTCGTGGCCCTGACCGGCGCCGTCCTGGGCCTGGGCACCATCGCCTGCTTCTACTACGGCTGCTTCATGGCCACCGGCATGCTGCTGCTGGGCTTGGCATCGCTGGTTCGCCGTCGGGGTCACCTGCGGCTGCTGGTCGCCCTGCTGCTGGCGGCGCTGCTGGCGGCGCTGATCGTGCTGCCCGTCTCACGGATGTTCGCGGGCTCCTACGGAGACGAGTTCCAGACCCACTTGTCGCTATGGGCCTTCTTGTTCCAGGAACGGGCCGGCCAGACGGTGGTGGATCCCTTGAGCGCCAGGCTGCAGCCCGAGGATCTCGTCCTGGGTCAGGCTGCTCTCTGGGGCCAGGGCTATTCCCAGCTGGAGGCCTACGGGGGCGGCAAGCTCTTGGCGGCCCCCGGGCTGTTGCTCTGCCTGGTGGCCCTGGTGCGGAGGCCCCGCCGCGCTCTGCCCTGGCTTGCGGTCGGGTTGACGGGCGTGGCGCTGGCCCTGGGCTCCTACCTGAGCGTGGGGGAAGAGGAGCTGCTGTGGCACGGGGCGCGCATCCGCCTGCCCTTTCTGTTCCTGAATCGCCTGTTGACGGTGACGGCGGAGCCGCTGAACTTCCCGGTGCGCTTCCTGGCCCTGGCAGCGGTGGCCATGGCCGCGCTGGGTGCGCTGGCTCTCTCGCGGCTGTCCCTTCGCCTGCGCTGGTCACTGGCGTCCCTGGTGCTGCTCGCTGCCGCCGACACGCAGTGGCGTCAGCTGCTGCCCTATCCGCTGCCGACCTTCAGGCTGCCCGAGCTCTCGGTGTTGGCGCCGCTGGCCGAGGAGGTGGAGGAAGGGCATCAGGACCAGGGCTTGTTGGACCTCTCCGGGGCTTTCCGCCAAGACCAGGAGAGCCGCGTGATGCTGATGACGGCCCAGATGGTCCACCAGCACCCCATCCAGTCGGTCCCCGTGGACCGGCTGGAGTTCCACGTGCGGGATGGGCGCTACCTGGCGCAAGCGCTGCTGCTGGTGGAGGATCTGGCGCCCCTCTTCGCGCGCCAGGCTGTGGTTCCGCTGGGGGACTACCAGGCGGATTTTCACGTCCTGCGGAGCGCGGGCTTCTCACGCATCTCGGCCGTCTCCTTGGGGGGCAGGGAGCCTTTGGGGACCGAGTTCCGCGCCGCCATGGACCAGATCTTCGGGCAGCCGCTGCTCAGCTCCCCGCAGTCGGTGGTCTACGCCATCCCCCAGGTGCAGGCCAGCGCGGAGCAGGCTGCCCAGTGGGAGGCGGAGCACGAAGCGCGTGTCGAGCGTGCCGAGCGGGAGGCCGCCGATCCGGGACCCACCCCCAACCTGGGACCCAGCCGGGCGCGCCCTCCGCAAGGCGAAGCTGCGGAGGAGGGAGCGGAGCCGGAGAACTAGTGCCCCAGTCAGGTAATCCTGCCCCGGATTCCCTGCTGCGCTTCGCGCAGGCCGCTGCGCGGCACTGGGGCACCAGTGCTTTTTCAGGGGGGCTGCGCCCCCCGCGCCTACGGCGCTCCCCCATCCCGGCCGCTGCTGCGGCCGGTCGTGCACGCGCAGCGATGTCGGTGGGATGGCTAGAGACTTCTGAGCGCGTGCACTAAAGCCGAGCGGAGATGTAGCCCGCCAGCGTGGTGGCGATGTTCTGCGAGGCGTCGATCATCCACTCCTCGAAGCCCCAGTAGGCGTTCAGGAGCTCCAGGCAGCCGTAGCTCTCACCCTCGGTGGAGCGCAGGGGGACGGCCAGCATGGTCTCGGTGTTGTAGCCGGTGTGCTCGTCGACGCTGCGGTCGAAGTGCTTGCTGGACTTGGGTTCGCTGACCAGCATGCCGAAGCCCATGCGGTGGCAGAAACCCGCCAGGCTGTGGTTGATGTCCACCCGCACGCCACGCAGCTTGTGGGCCGTGGGGCCGGCTGCGGCGATGAACTCCAGGTCGCTGGCGTTGTAGTCGCCGTAGAGCACGCAGCCCGCGTCGCAAGCCACGAAGTCCAGCAGGATCTGCAGAGACATGCGCGCGGCCTCGGGGATGTCCATGGCCTCGTTGATCTCCATGCTCTTGTCGAAGAGCCACTCGCCGAGGTCGTCTGGCTCGACCGGGCGCGGAGGGATGAAGGCATCCATGTCATCTTCGTCGTAGGCGGGCTCGTCGTCTCCGAAGCCCGGGAGCACGTCGTCGTCGTACTCGTCTTCTACGACCAGTTCTTCCTCTGCCGGCTCCTCTCGCCGCAGCTCCTCTTGGACCAGCCTCTCTTCGAGCGAGACTGGCTCTTCGTGTGAGACTGGCTCTTCGGGTGCTACTGGGGCGAGGCTGGGTGGGGGCGGCAGGCCGGGAAGGCTGGGATCGGGCTCGACGGGCGCTGGCTCGGGAGCCTCGTCCCTGGCTGGGAGCATGGGCGGCGGCGCGGTGATGGCGGGCGGCGGCGGGGGAGCCGGCTCGGGCTCGACCACGGGGACCGGGGCTGGGATCTCGGGCTCGGGAGGCGGTTCCACTCGGTCGAAGGCGGTGATGGTGGCCGGTGGCGGCTCGTGATCCACCTGCGGAGGGGGCTCGACCGTAGGTTCGAACTCGCTGATGACCGGCTCGGGAAGCGCTTCGTCCACGTCAGCAGGCGCAGCTGGCGGCGGGACCACCGGCGGCGGGACCATCGACGGGGGGGTGGGCAGGCCCGGGATGACGGTCTCGATGCCGGCAGGCACGGGAGGCGGAGCCGGGGGAGCCGCGGGAGGGGCCTCGGCCTTGAGGGGCGGCGCTGCGGGCTCGGGCTTGGGTGCCACGGGAGGAGGTGCGACAGGCGGCGGTGCCACGGCTGGGGTGGGAGGCTTGGGGGTTGGCGGCG